>VXNS01000077.1 GCA_009840445.1 Synechococcus sp. SB0662_bin_14 | reverse complement strand
CCAACGATCTCTGGGATCGCTCCATTGATCGCCAGGTGCAGCGCACCCGTCAGCGGCCCCTGGCCAGTGGCGCTCTGGGGGTGCCGGTGGCGGTGGTGCTGTTACTGGTCCTGCTCACGCTGAGCCTGGCGGTGGCCCTGACCCTTCCCCACCGGACGCTCTGCCTGTCCCTGGCCGCTCTGGCCCTGGCGCCCATCCTGCTCTATCCTGGCGCCAAGCGGGTTTTCCCCTACCCCCAGTTGGTGCTGGCCTGCACGTGGGGATTTGCGGTATTGATCCCCTGGGCGGCTGTGCAGGGAACACTGACGGGTCACCCGGCCCTCTGGCTCACCTGGCTGGCCACGGTGTTGTGGAGTTTTGGTTTTGATACGGTCTATGCCATGGCGGACCGGGTGGACGACCGTCGCATTGGCATCCACAGCAGTGCCCGCAGCCTGGGGTCCCGGGTGGTGCCCGTGGTGGGCTGTTGTTACGGCCTCACCATGGGGTGCCTGGCTCTGGCGGCCGCCCTGGCGGGGGTGCAACCCTGGTGGTGGCTGGTCTGGCTGGTGGCGGCCTGGGGGATGGGACGTGAAGTGGTGGTGCTGTGGCGGCGCCGCGATCCCCCGGCCCGTTTCTACGGCCTGCGCTTTGCCGCGCAAGTGAAGTTGGGCAGCCTGCTGCTGCTGGGCCTGATGGTGGGCCGTGCCGGAGTGGCCTAGTGGAAATCGGCGAGGTGGGACACTGAAGGGGTGCTGGGCCTGGTCCATGTCCACCAAGTCAGTCAAGTCAGTGAGTGTTCTGGGCTCAACCGGGTCCATTGGCACCCAGACCCTGCAGATTGCGGCGGAATTCCCGGAACAATTCAGGGTGGTGGCCCTGAGTGCCGGCCGCAATCTGGACCTGCTGGAGCAGCAGGTGCGCCAGCACCGCCCCCAGGCTGTGGCCCTGGCGGCCGCGGAACTCTTGCCCAGCCTGCGGCAACGCCTCGGTGATCTGCAACCCCAACCGGAGTTGCTGGTGGGGGCCGAGGGGGTGGCGGCAGTGGCGGCCTGGCCCACCGCCCAGCTTGTGGTGACCGGCATTGTGGGCTGTGCAGGCCTCCTGCCCACCATGGCGGCCATTGAAGCCGGCAAGGACGTGGCCCTGGCCAACAAGGAAACCCTCATTGCGGCGGGGCCGGTGGTGCTGCCGGCCCTGCAGCGCAGCGGCAGCCGCCTCCTGCCGGCGGATTCCGAACACTCCGCCATCTTTCAATGCCTCCAGGGCACCCCCCAGCCCCGTCACGCCCAACTGTCCACCGGGGTGCCCACCCCAGGGCTGCGGCGGATTCTTTTGACCGCCTCCGGTGGAGCTTTTCGCACGTGGGAGGCGGAGGCGTTGCGGAAGGTGACCGTGGCCGATGCCGTCCAGCATCCCAACTGGTCCATGGGCCGCAAGATCACGGTGGACTCCGCCACCTTGATGAACAAAGGCCTTGAGGTGATCGAGGCCCATTACCTGTTCGGCCTGGGGTTTGACCATATCGAGATCGTGATCCACCCCCAAAGCATCATCCATTCCCTGGTGGAGCTGGCGGACAGCTCCGTCCTGGCCCAGTTGGGCTGGCCGGACATGCGCCTCCCCCTCCTCTATGCCCTGAGCTGGCCCCAACGGTTGCCCACCCCCTGGCGCCGTCTGGATCTGGCGGCCATCGGTCAACTGGATTTCCAGGCGCCGGATGCCAAAAAATATCCCTGCATGGACCTGGCCTATGCCGCCGGGCGGCAAGGGGGCACCATGCCCGCCGTCCTGAATGCCGCCAACGAACAGGCCGTGGCCCTGTTCCTGGAGGAGCGCATCCATTTCCTGGACATTCCCCGCCTCATTGAACGGACCTGTGACCAACACCGTCCAGATTGGCACGGGGCGCCGGATCTGGAGTTGGTGTTGCAGGTGGATGGCTGGGCGCGACGGCGGGTGGGGGAGTTGCAGGGGCAGGGGTTGGTGAGCGGGTGAGGTTGTGTTTGTGGGAGGCCCCCTGTACCCTCCCACGGAAAAACCGCATCAAGGGCCACAGGCGCAGCGCTCGAGATTTTTATTAACTTTCATGAAAGATCCTTGCAAAATTCGGCACCTATAGTTTATAATTGTTAGACTAATTACTTTTGATTTCTCATGACTTTTCACAATCTCCAAAAGTATTTTTATATTAAAGTAGGAGACATAATAAAAGCCCAAGGATATCCTACTACAGGAAATAAATTTACAGTATTAAACGGTGCAGAGATTAGTAAAACTCTTGCATCTAGTTTTAAAAATAATTCCAATTTTCGTGGGTCTATAAAGAAAAGAACTGATTGACAACGGAACACTGATACGAAAAGGTGAAAATTTCATACTAAAAGAAAATTATGAATTCAATTCTCCTAGTATGGCAGCGCAAATTATTTTAGGGAGATCAGCAACTGGTCCTCAAGAATGGAAAGATGAAAATGACACTTCTCTTAAATTTCTTAGGGAGTCTGATAATTTAGAAGTAAGAAATGAAAGAGAAAATGTATTTAAGAGACTTAAAGAGAAATATGAAGATCAAATTAACAATCCAAGTAAAAGAACTGAAGTTGAAAGATTAGGGAAACAACGTATAGGCCAAAACATACTCCGTGATCTTCTTCTTCAATCAGAAGAGTGCTGTCCTTTTACTGGTATTAAGTGTAAAGAGCTTCTCCATGCATCTCATATTAAGCCATGGAAAGATTGCAATGATGATGAAAGGCTTGATCCAGATAACTGTATTCTTCTTTCTTCTCTCTGGGATGCTGCCTTTGATAAAGGACTAGTAACATTTGATAGTGAAGGTAAGCCAAAAATTTCCGTTTATCTTTGTAAAGAAGCTAAAGACATAATGATGGGTAATGAGAATAATCCCATCAACGATAGGAGTATCCCTATCACTGATAAACGTGAACGTTTTTTAGAATGGCATCGCGGTAAGATTTTCAGAGAATCAAACAATTGGGATTTATGTACGTAAGTACCCAAGCGCTGAAATCCCAGATCAGCACTTGCTTTTGGCGGTAATCTTACAGATCTTATTTTGGTCTCGAAGGCAACAAGGTCGCTGATGTCGCTCTCAAACCCAATCATCGATTAGCATGACGCCCGTGTTGTCATGCTAATCACTTCACTTCAGTTCAACCATGCAAGCTCTTGGTTAAAGAGCTAGTGCTGGAGAGACTTTTGAACTCTTGGGTACTTACGTACAAGTCCCCTTAAAAACTATGGACGTTACATCTATCAATGCTTCTAAGAATCGCTTTAGCATCATCAAGAAAAGTTGATTGTCTCATAGCATTAAAAAGTTGGATGGAGAAGGATAATAGAAGATCCCATTCAGGACAGTGCTCTTTTGAGGGCATCTACGCTCTCATAATCAGTGAAATCTTCACATCTGCACGTTCGATCCAAAGCTTCTCGCGTCAAAGCATTTGGAATGTTAATGCCTTTGGTCTCCGGTTTTAGTTGTTCCGGCGCCATGGCCTCTGTCAAGGGGCTGGGAATTGGCGTTGTGGGGATTGCCATTGTCAAGCGTCAAGCATTTGATCCCGAGCGTAGCACATAGCATGTGACATGTGCCTGACACGCTGACAGATGCGCGAAGGCACACGCCAACCAGCTTGGGGCTTCCGGCCCTGGATGTCGTTGTGTCTTCCCTCTGCCTTAGCCGTAGACACCATCCGCCACCACCTGTAAGGCTTAAGGCTGCTTGCTGCTTCTGCCATGGCTTCTGCTGCCCCCCCGTTCCGCGTTGCTGTTGCCGGCCTCGGATTCGGCCGCAAGGTGATTGTGCCGGCGTTGCGGGCCACGGCGTCCACCACCGTCACGGCCCTCTGGCACCCTGATCCCCAAAAGGCAACGGCTGCCGCCCAGGCGGAGGAGGTGCAAGGGTTCGGTGACTTCTCAGCCCTGCTGGAGGATGACCATGTGGACGGGGTGGTGATTGCCACGCCACCGATGGTCCGTGCCGACCTGGCCCGGCAGGCCCTGGCGGCGGGAAAGCCCGTCTTTCTGGAAAAGCCGGTGGCGCTCTCGGCTGCCGAGGCACAGCAACTGCGCATCCAGGCCCTGCAAGATGGGCTCGTCTGTGGGGTGGATTTTGAATACCGGGCCGTACCCCTGTTCCAGCAACTGGCCGGGCTGGTGCAGCAGGGGGTCCTTGGCCAACCCTGGCTGGTGAAACTGGACTGGCTCATGAGCAGCCGCGCCGATCCCGCTCGCCCCTGGAGCTGGTACGCAAGACGGGAGCAAGGAGGTGGCGTTGTGGGGGCGCTGGGGGTTCATGCCTTTGATCTGCTGACCTGGCTGTTTGGTCCCGTTGCCTCCGTCCAGGCCAGGCTCTCCACCGCCGTCACGGCCCGGCCTGACCCCACCAGCGGCTGGCTGCGCAACTGTGATGCCGAAGACGTGGCGCTGATTCAACTCACCTTCGCCCGCGGCGTGGTGGCCCAGGTGACTCTCGGTTCCGTCACCCGCAACGGTCGCGGCATGTGGCTGGAGCTCTATGGCAGTGACGCTCAGGTGGTGTTGGGAAGCGGCAACCAGAAGGATTACGTCCACGGCTTCACCATGCAGGTTGCCCGCTGTGGGGGACCTCTGGAGCAGCAGCAGGAGGAGAGCGCCCATGGATTTGCCCGCACATGGCCGGATGGGCGCATTGCGCCGGTGGCCCGGCTGCTGGACTGGTGGGCCGCTGCTGTGGGGGAGGGGCGCCCCATGATTCCCGGCCTGGCGGAGGGCCTGGCCAGCCAGGTGGTGGCCGATGCGGTGCAGAAGGCATCCGCCACCGCCATGGCGGTGGAGATTCCCTGACGGGCATCCCCCGGTACTGGACACCCGAGTCATCTCATTGCGCCGCCATCATGGCCTGGACGAGGGCACGAAAGTGGTCTCCCCGGACTTCAAAGTTGGGGTATTGATCAAAGCTGGCGCAGGCTGGGGAAAGGAGCACCGTCGTGGCGCCACGCTCCAGCGCCAGGGCATGGCTGCGGGGAATCGCCTCGGGCAAGCCCGGCAACCGTTGGCACGCAATCCGGGGACAGGCCTGTTGCACCTGGGCGGTAAAGGCATCTCCCGCTTCCCCGTAGCAGATCACCGCAGTGGCCTTGGCGGCAATGCGCTCCAGCCAGCCATGGGCGTCCCCCTGCTTGGCCCGTCCCCCCGCCAACAGCACCAGGGGACCCTCCAGGGCCTCCAGGGCCGTGCGGGCCGCGTCGTAGTTGGTGGCCTTGCTGTCGTTGATGTAGGTCACCCCCTGGTGGCGGGCGATGGTTTCCAGGCG
>VXNS01000011.1 GCA_009840445.1 Synechococcus sp. SB0662_bin_14 | reverse complement strand
CGCCGTCCCCTTCAGGCTCACTGTTGGATTGGGGCGCCGGATCGTTGTCGCACACTGTTATTTCCACGGATTCGGGATCACCCACGGTGTACTTGCCGAAGCCCGATCCGGGATCGCCCGGCACGGTGGCTGGGCCGCCCCGCAAGTGCTTGGCCAGGGGCAACACCTTCAACCTGTAGGTATGGACGCCGTCGGCTTCGTGGACGTCGTCCTCGGACGGCAATCTAACGTTCACCTCTGTTGCTCCGACGCCGAACTGGTAGGCGCCACCCTTAACCCTGTGGTACTTGGTGTTGTCCTCAGGGTCCTGCTTCTCCACCTCGTAACCCACGCTCAACCTTTGGTCGCTTCGCTGCACCGCCTTGTTCAGCTTCATCTCGAACCACAACTCCTTCTCCCCCTCGTTGATGTCACACTTGGCGGAAGCGGGATTCCCTTCGTAGATATGACTCGGCGTCACGACGGGATTACTGGTGCTGATGCCGTTGATGCGGATCTTTAGAGGAAACGCAGTTAAGTTCCAGAAGTTCGTATTGAAAAAACGTTGGTTACTAATACTCCAACCCGTCAAGCCGCCGGCATCTTCTGCGTGCTGCTGCGTCGTCCGAAAGTCTGTGGCGTCGTGATCCGAGGGGACGGAGAATGCAACAAAGTAATTGGTATTTGATTTAAGCGCGATGCCTTTGGTCGTAAAAGTGTACACCCGGTCCACACCCGTAGTAACAAAGGTGGGGTTTTTCAGGGTGCCGATGATGTCGCCTGGTAAACTACCGTTTCTGCTCCTGATGGTGGCGGTGACCGGAAACGAAGCATCGCTAGTACCAAACTCTACGTCGACGCTGAGCAGGGTGTAACCACCGGCATCGCTCCCGGTCCTGAGGCCCTGGGCGAGATGTCTACGACCATTGTCAAGATCTATATACCCAAAATCTGACTGCCCCAAGTTGCTGACCATGGTCTTCTTGCCGGAGCTCACCTTCTCCACATAAGGAGCCGGGGGAACCGGCGGCTTGTAGGTGATCAGCTCTCCCCTGAGATCGATCTCCAGCTTGTTGGTCTGGCTCGCCCAAGAGTTGCCGCTCCCCCAGCCGCCGCTCATGGCCATGCTGTTGTCGGCAATGCTCCAGCCGGCCGCACCGCCACTGTCCTCACTGTTGGATGCCGTGGTATTCACGCTTATACTTGGACTCAGTCTCAAATTATATTCGTTGGTTTGTACTTGCAGGGTGAAAAAGTACGTGGTGTTGGAAGCAAGACGGACGCCCGAACCTCGGTATGCTGTTAAGCCCCCCACCGAGTTGTCCCATGACAGTATCGCCACCGTTCTTCCCGGAACGCCGTTGGAGGACCTACGGATGGTGACACTAACCTCCTGAGATGACAGGCTGCCCGGCCCGTTGACGCTGCGCAGGATGTAGCCTCCCCTGTTTGTGCCGGTGGTGAACGCCTGGGCCAAGTCGCTGCTGGACAGCGAAGCCGCTGTTGCATCGGCCTGGCTGGTGTTCTTCACCAGCGTCCGGGTCTGGGCGGCACCATCCGGCGCGGCGCCCAGGACGGACAGCAACAGCAGCAACAGCCAGCCAAGGGAAAACCCACCACGCCCCGCAGAACATGGGGTGCGTCGGAAACCTCCCAAGCAGAGGAGCCGCCAGAGGAGCGGGCCATACCCGCTAACGGGGGAACACCCGGATGGAGGAGAGGCTAGCCGGCCAGATGAGCACCTCATGGCCGCCGATCCGATCCGATCCGATCCGATCCGATCCGATTATAGCAGAAAGCTTATCGGGTTGGGGCGGCTCCGTGGCTGAACGCTTTACCGAACCGGAAACGTCTCCAGGGCTCGGCACCCCTCCGCCACCGTCCCAACTGAAGTCCTTTGCTCTCCTTGCTCTCCAGAAGAACCTCCTCTGCTTGGGTGTGCTCATGACCTCGGCTCAAAGTATTTTCACATCCAAGCAGACGGCCCATCCCCTTATTGTGGTTTCTGATACAAAACCGTTTATCTCATTGGGCATCACCCTTGGCGGCCACGGCCCGAATCAGGTCGGCACGCCCCAGGCTCACATGGCCGGGCTGCCCCTGCCCCACCTGAACACGGCTACCGGTCCCTGTCAATCCTTTCCGCTGCGTGGTGGTTCAGGGCAATGGGAGTTTTTCCTTCAAGGACAGTCCACTCTGGGCAAGTCGTCTTGCTTGAGGGGGGTGCTTTGGAATATGCACGCCCGAACTGGCAATCCACACGTAGCGGATGTCCCTGTCCGCACGTTGAGACAGTTGCCGGAGTTGCTCGGCGTTCTCGTTCAACCAGTCCTTCAGCCACTGCAGTTTCCTGAGAACCTTCGAGACTTCACTCGCTGTCGCTGAATGAACTTCGACCATGTCAGGTTTGACTCGAAGTCCTCTGTATCATTCCGCAACTCTATCATAGGGCCGCCGCCAACGACTGCCAACAGCTACTTTTACCCGAGTTCCGGACAACTGGACAAGGGGATCTCCTCGCCCACAGTTGATGGGTCCTGGCCTTAGACGGCAAGTCCCAGGGCTGTGGCCGCCTGGATTGCCAACTGCCGCACATAGGGATGGAGGGGTGGTTGCTGCTGTGCATTGGCGGGGGCATCCGGGGTGACCTCACCGGGCAGGGGCCACGGCACCATGCGGCATTCACCCGAGGCGTTGCGCAGTTGAATGCCCCCCTCCCGGCTGGAGCACCAATACCGGCGACCCTGCTTGTGGAGCGCCACCTCCTGCCGGGCAGGGCGCAGGGCCTCAATTTCCAGTTGGAGTTGGGGTTGCGCCCCCCGGCGATCCCAGGCAACCCGAAAGGCCACGTCCACCTGTTGGGGCGCCGGTCCATGGGGCCAGCGCCAGGCAACGGCCGGGAGACGGGCCTCACCACGGGTCAATTCAAACCGCCGGTGTCCACCCCGCAGGGCCTGTTGTCTGACAACCCGGCAGTTGCTGGCCCAGAACAAAGGGACCGGATGCCCCACGCCAAAGGGGGCCAGGGAGCGAAGGGTTTTCAGGAACGCCTTGTTGATCCGCTCCAGACCCAGGTGGGCTTCCGGGGTGACCGTCACGGCGCTTTCCCCTTGCTGAAGGGCGATGGCGGCCCGCTGCTCCAGCCGCTCCTGCAGACAGGCAACCCGGTGGCAGGCAACGGTGAACCCGCCGGCGGCGGGGTGTCCGCCGAAGGTCTCCAACAGCTCCCCGCAAGCCTGAAGCGCCGCGTCCACCGCAAACCAGCGGGGGGCCCGCACGGAAGCACGGAAACGACCCTTGTCGTCCCCTGCCAGCAGCGCCACCGGGCGGTCAAAGCGCTCCATCAGCCGGGCGGCGACGATGCCAATCACCCCGTGGTGCCAATGGTTCTGGGCCAGCAGCAGGAACGGCGGCACCCGGACCCCAGGGGCAGGACCGTCGGCTTCCAGCAATGCCAAGGCCTCCGCCTCAACAGCGGCGCACAGATCCCGCCGCTGTTGGTTCAAGTCTTCGCAAAGCCGGGCCATGGCCATGGCCCGTTGTTGGGACGTGGTGGTGAGTAACTCCACCACGTGTTGGGGATCCCCCAGCCGTCCTACGGCATTGATTCTGGGCGCAAGCTGGAAGCCGATGTCCTCCTCGTCCAGCGGGCGCTCCGCCAGCCCGGCAGAGCGAATCAAGGCTTGCAGCCCTGGCAGGGAGGAGCGGTGAAGCTGGGCCAGACCCTGCCGCAACCAGAGCCGGTTGACCCCGTGCAAGGGGGCCATATCCGCCACTGTGCCGATGCAGAACAGATCCCGGCTGCTGGCCAGGGCCGCGGGGTTGTGCCGGCAGAGGCAGCGCGCCAGCAGATAGGCCAAGCCCACCCCCGCCAGCGTCCGGTAGGGGGACTCGGCGGGGGTCAAGGCGGGGTGCAGGAGGGCCAGATAGGGGGGGCGTTGGGCGGGAACGGCGTGGTGATCCGTGACGATCACCTCCACCCCCAACGCCTGGGCTCGCTCCAGGGCCGGCCGTGCGCTGATGCCGTTATCCACGGTGACCAACAGGCCCACCCCCTCCTGCTGGAGCCGTTCCACCATGGCTGGATTAAGGCCGTAGCCCTCCTCCATGCGGCTGGGAATGGCTGCTGTGGCCACGCCGCCCAAGCGCTGCACCACCCCCACCAGCAGGGCGGTGCTGGTCATGCCGTCAGCGTCGTAGTCCCCACAGACTGCTACGGTCTCCCCTGCGGCGATGGCTCGCTGGAGCCGTGCGACGACTTGGGGCAGGTCCGGGAAATGCTGCTCAGGCGGTGGTGCGGGGGCCGGTTCCAGAATTTCAACAACGGCCGGATCGCTGTGGCCCCGCCGGCGCAACACCGCCAGCAGCGCCGGGGGAAGATCCAACTGCTCGGCCAACTGCAAGTCCCCACCGGGCAGTGGCTCCGGCAGGCGCCATGGTGGGGATTCCCGTTGAGGTTCAGGCAGGCGCACCGGTGAACCAGTCTGCTGGCCCATGGGTTCCCTCTCCACGGCTGACGTTCTCATGGTGAAGGGCGCCCAGGTGGAAGGTTGTTTGATTCTATGTTTGGGTACAGATGGATCCCATGGGTGAGCAAGGGCTGTCGGGATCGCAAGGGGGGCTTGAGTGGGGTGGGGGAGCAGTGGTCAGCACCTGGAAGCAGTTATCCCAACGCATGGCCGCCCTGGCCCGCACCGTTCGCGACCGTATCCGAACGGCGCTCGCCCTTGAGGCCGGATCCGGGCCACTCACCCAGCTTCTGAGGGCATGTCGGACCACCCTGGTCCACCACCTGGACGGGGCCGGTTTTGCCGACATGTATGCCCAGACCATCACCTACGGCTTGCTCTCGGCCCGCATCACCGACCCCACACGGCCCACAACCGCCACCCTCACTGCCCATCTGCGAACACATCCGTTCCTGAAGGAGTTGGTGGAGGTGGACTGTGCAGCATCGGGTATCTCCCAGGTGGTGGACCTGCTGGATCAAGTGGACGTGGCGGCAGTGATCCGTGACTTTGGCGTCCGCAACCCCCAGGAGGACCCGGCCATCCACTTTTACGAACACTTCCTCACGGCCTACAACAAGACCCGGAAGGTGCGCCGTGGTGTGTTCTACACACCGGGGCCTGTGGTGTCTGCCATGGTGGCCGCGGTGGACCGGCTGCTGCGCACAGAGTTCGGCCTCAGCCGCGGTCTCGCCGACACCACCACCTGGGGCGCCATGGCGAAGCGCCACGCTGGTCTGCGGATCCCCAACGGCACCCCACCCTATCAAGCCTTTGTCCAGATTCTGGACCCCGCCACAGGCACCGGCACCTTCCTGGTGGAAACCATCGACCTGATCCACAAGACCATGGTCAATGCCTGGAGGGAACAAGGCCATGGGGAGGCAGCCGTCAAGGCGCGATGGAATGCTTATGTCCCGAAACACCTGCTGCCCCGTCTGCACGGCTACGAACTGTTGATGGCGCCCTACGCTATCGCCCACTTCAAGATCAGCCTCAAGCTCCACGAAACCGGCTACCTGTTCCAGCAGAACGAGCGGGCTCGTGTATATCTGACCAACGGACTGAAGCTGCCAGACGACGACGAAGATCGCTTGACGTGCGATGGCCAGGCCGCGCTGGCCCGGGAGACCCAGGCGGCGAACCACGTCAAGCAACATCAGCGCTTCACGGTGGTGATCGGCAATCCCCCCTACGCCGGTCACAGCCAAAACAACCAACTGGCCTGGATCGTGGAGAAGGTTCACGACTACAGGCGAGGCGTCCCGGAATTGTCCAAGCCGGCCCAGGCAAAATGGCTCCAGGACGACTACGTAAAATTCATTCGATTCAGTGAGGAGAAGATCATCAATTCTGGCTATGGATTACTGGGTCTCATCACCAACCATGGCTATCTCGATAACATCACGTTTCGGGGGATGCGGGGGCACCTGTTAAGCACGTTTTCGTCTCTTCGCGTCCTGGATCTCCACGGCAACACCAAAAAACGGGAAACCGCCCCTGATGGATCACCGGACGAGAATGTTTTTGATATTCAACAAGGTGTGGCCATTCTGTTGGCTTCCCGCACTTGGGGAAAGGGGAGATCCGTGGTGTTTGACGAGCTGTTCGGGTTCCGTTCCCACAAGCGCAAAGCCCTCTCGGCAAAGCTGGCGGCAATGGAAGACTGGCAGCCGCTGATCCCCAGGCCCGGCCTCTTGATGCTGCGACCCGAGAATAGCAGACGCAGGAGAGAGTATGAAACCTTCATTCCCCTCCCAGCCGTGATGGGCGTGAACGGGGACCCGGCGCCCGGCATCGTCACCACCCATGATGATTTTGCAATTTCATGGTCACCACAGGACGTGATCGCCAAGGTTGAGGAGTTCCTGGAGACGGGCAGTGAAGCCGAGGCCAGAGGGCGATTCCGCCTCTGCGCACAGGCCCAGTGGAACTACACCCGCGCCAAAACGGAACTTCAACGCAGCAACTGGCAAAACGCCATGGACGTGATTGCCTACCGGCCGTTTGATCGGCGATGGACCGTCTACAACCGTCACGTGGCCGTCCATCAGCGGCTGCGGGTGACCCGCCACTTCCGTGGCCACCCTAACATTGGCCTATGCGTTGGCAAGGCCGGGCAGGTGGTTGGCGCAGGGGCGTGGAATCTGATCTCCTGCACACGGCATCCTGTAGACTTGAATTACTTCTATCGCGGCGGCGCATGTGTATTTCCGCTATATCTTACATCGGAAAACAACGGCGAGGATGCTGCCGTGATGCCAAACGGGTATTCAAAGATCAATATGGACAACGGATTCCCCCATGGAGGTGGTATAAAAACCACACCGGAAGCAGTGCTGGGTTTCATCTACGCAATACTTCATGCTCCTAACTATCGTTCGCGGTATGCAGAGTTCTTGAAAGTTGATTTTCCACGGGTGCCGTCAACCGCAAACCCGAAACTGTTCACTGCGTTGGCGCGACTGGGTGGTGACCTGATGGCGTTACACCTTCTGGAGTCCCCTGACGTCCATCCGTTGATAACCACTTACGTTGGTCCCCCAACAATCCAGGTTGGGCGCGTGGGCTGGCTGGACGGTGCCGTTTGGCTGGATGCGGGCAAGGGCGGCACCCGCCAGGGCCACCGTGCCAAGTGCCCCGGAACGGTGGGTTTCCACGGCGTGCCCGAAAACGTTTGGGACTTCCACGTGGGCGGCTATCAAGTGTGCTACAAATGGCTCAAAGACCGCAAAGGTCGCACCCTCTCGGAGGAGGACATCCTCCACTACCAAAAGATCATCGTCGCCCTCAACAAAACCATTCACGTCGTGTCCCGAATTGACGAGGTGATCGGTGCCCACGGCGGCTGGCCTGATGCGTTCCAGGTGGTTTCAGGGGCGGATGGGGGCGCCGCGCCACTGGCAAAATTCGGATCAGGTATACGCAGGCGAGGCTCGTCCCCCATGGGGTAGGTGCTGCTCAGGGCTGCAGGAGGCTCTCCAGCACCCGATCCAGCTTCTGGTTCAAGGCTCTGTAGTCTGCCTTCAGTTCCCTGTTATCTGCCCTCAGTTCGGAGATGTCAGCCCGCAACCTGCTCTCTGCGGCCTGAAGTTCAGCCTTAGAAGTCGCTTCCGAGGCTGGCTTCCGTTGTCCTGATCTCTTGCCGCACACCATGGAAGGCCGCCAGCAGCAACGTTAGCCCCCAACAACAGCAGCGGGCTTCAGCCAGTCGTTGACCAGGGCTGCTGGGAAGGGGTGGGGTCGATGGAGCCATGGGGTCAGTTTGGCCGCTGCCGTGGTCAGCAGTGTTTTCAGGGTGATAACAGTTTGACAAGGGTTCCGATGGGCGCCCGGGAAGGATTAGGGTCCTGTGAATCACCACTTGCCCGCCGGGGACATGGCCCGTATTGGCGTTCTGCTGCTGAACCTTGGCGGTCCCGAGCGGATCCAGGACGTGGGACCGTTCCTTTACAACCTCTTCGCGGATCCGGAAATCATCCGCCTGCCCCTGCCCCAGTTGCAGAAGCCCCTGGCCTGGCTCATCAGCAGCCTGCGGGCGGGGCGTTCCCAAAAGGCCTACCGCTCCATCGGTGGCGGTTCCCCCCTGCGGCGCATCACGGATCAGCAGGCCAAGGTGTTGCAGAGCGAGTTGCGCCAGCGTGGGATTGAAGCCACCACCTACGTGGCCATGCGCTACTGGCATCCGTTCACGGAATCCGCCGTGGGCGACATCAAGGCAGACGAGATGGACGAGGTGGTGGTGTTGCCCCTCTATCCCCAGTTCTCCATCAGCACCAGTGGCTCCAGCTTCCGCCTGCTGGATCGGCTCCGCCAGGACGATCCTGTCTTCGCCCGCCTGCCCCTGCGGGCCATTGGCTCCTGGTACGAGCATCCCCGCTATCTACAAGCCATGGCGGAGCTCATCAGCACCACCCTGGATCAGGCCGACGCGCCGGACAAGGCCCACGTGTTTTTCAGTGCCCATGGGGTGCCCAAGAGTTACGTGGAGGAGGCCGGGGACCCCTACCAGGAGCAGATTGAACGCTGCGCCAGCCTGATCATGGACACCATGCAGCGGGAGAACGCCTACACCCTGGCCTACCAAAGCCGTGTGGGTCCGGTGGAGTGGCTACAGCCCTACACGGAAGACGCGCTGCAGGGGCTGGGGGAGGCCGGTGTGAAGGAATTGGTGGTGGTGCCCATCAGTTTCGTGAGTGAGCACATCGAAACCCTGGAGGAAATTGATATCGAGTACCGGCACATTGCTACGGAGGTCGGGATCGAGAACTTCCTCCGGGTTCCGGCCTTGGGCACCCATCCCACCTTCATCGGCGCCCTGGCGGATCTGGTGGAGGGCAGCCTGGCGGAAGAGCCTGTGGACCTGGCCACCTTCACCCAACTGCCCCAAAGAACCAAGCTTTATCCCCAGGAGAAATGGGAGTGGGGCTGGAACAACAGCTCGGAGGTGTGGAACGGCCGCTTGGCCATGGTGGGCTTTTTGGCTGTCCTGCTGGAGGTGCTGAGCGGCCATGGCTCTCTCCATGCGCTGGGTCTGTTGTAAAAGCTGTAAAAGCGCCAGGGTCGTTCGCCCAGGACCATTCCAAAGTCTCGCCATCAAAGACCAATCATTCAAGGAATTTGGCCATATCCTGAACATCATCCTCAAAGGGGGCTTCGACCCCGGCACCCGTGACTGTCACCCCTGTCCACACTGACTTCACCGCCCCCCATCCCCTGACGGAGACCCGGCATGTTTCCGGGGGATTTGCCCTCATGGACGCACTGCACCGCCATGGGGTCAAGCACATCTTCGGCTATCCCGGGGGCGCCATTCTGCCCATTTACGACGAACTCCATCAGGCGGAAAGTCGCGGCTGGCTCCAGCACATCCTGGTGCGTCATGAGCAGGGGGCCGCCCACGCCGCCGATGGCTACGCCAGGGCTACGGGCCGTGTGGGCGTCTGTTTTGCCACGTCCGGCCCCGGCGCCACCAACCTGGTGACCGGCATTGCCACGGCCCAGATGGACTCCGTGCCCTTGCTGGTGATCACGGGTCAGGTGCCCCGATCCGCCATTGGCACCGATGCCTTCCAGGAAACCGACATCTTTGGCATCACCCTCCCCATCGTCAAACACTCCTGGGTGGTGAGGGATCCCCGGGACATGGGCCGCATTGTGGCCCAGGCCTTTTACGTTGCCGCCCAGGGCCGCCCTGGTCCGGTGCTCGTTGACGTGCCCAAGGACGTGGGGCAGGAGTTGTTTCATTACACCCCGGTGCCCCCCGGCAGCTTTGTGCCCAGGGGATTCACACCGCCCTCCACGGCGCCCGACGGGGCGATCCACCAGGCGTTGGAGATGATCCGCGGATCCCAGCGGCCGCTGCTCTACGTGGGTGGCGGGGCGATTTCCGCAGGGGCCCAAGGTCTGTTGGCAATCCTGGCCAAGCGTTTCCGCATCCCGGTCACCACCACCTTGATGGGCAAAGGGGCATTTGACGAGAACCATGAACTGTCCGTGGGCATGTTGGGGATGCACGGCACGGCCTATGCCAACTTTGCCGTCACCGAATGCGACCTGCTCATTGCCTGTGGCGCCCGCTTTGACGACCGGGTCACCGGCAAGCTGGACACCTTTGCTCCCCGTGCGCAAGTCATTCATTTCGAGATCGACCCCGCGGAAATCGCCAAAAACCGTCGGCCGGAGCTGGCGGTGGTGGGGGATCTCAACAACAGCCTGGGACGGCTTCTGGACTGTTGCCAACCCGACGAACCTCCCTTGAGCACAGCAGCCGCCTGGTTGCAGCGCATTGCGGACTGGAAACAGCGCTATCCCCTCATGACCCCGCCAGCCTCCGGGGAGATCTATCCCCAGGAGGTGCTCATCGCCGTGCGGGATTTGGCGCCCGACAGCTTTGTCACCACGGACGTGGGCCAGCACCAGATGTGGGCCGCCCAATACCTGCGCAACGGGCCGCGCCAGTGGATCAGCAGTTCGGGTTTGGGCACCATGGGCTTTGGGGTGCCTGCCGCCATGGGGGTGCTGACCGGCCTGCCGGATCAGCAGGTGATCTGCATTGCCGGTGACGCCAGCATCCTGATGAATATCCAGGAACTGGGCACCTTGGCCCAGTACGGCTTGCCGGCCAAGATCATCATCATCAACAACCAGTGGCAGGGAATGGTGCGCCAGTGGCAGGAAAGCTTCTACAAGGAGCGCTACTCAGCATCCAACATGAACAACGGGATGCCGGATTTTGTGGCCTTGGCGGAAGCGTTCGGGATTAAGGGCCTCTGTATTCGTGAGCGGGAGGACCTGCACTCCGGTTTGCAAACCGCACTGGACCACCAGGGTCCAGTGTTGGTGGACGTACGGGTGCGCCGCGGTGAAAACTGTTACCCCATGGTGCCACCGGGCAAGAGCAACGCCCAGATGGTAGGCCTGCCCAGCCACCCGGAATTGGCCGTAGCCACCAACAGGGATTGCCACAAGTGTGGCTTCATCACGGCTGTGGATCACCTGTTCTGCCCCAACTGCGGCGCCAAGCTGTAAGGTCTTGCCACAGGTTCGTACTGCCGGAACGCAATATGAACAATCCCGTTGCCCGTGGTCTGGTGATGGTGCCAGCGGTGTTGCTGGGGGGCGTGTTCACGGCGACGGGGCTCTTCTGGTCCCAGGAGGGCAGCGCGGGTAGCCGTGGCCTGGCCATTGGCCTGGGATTGCTGCTGCTGGCGGCAGGATTGCTGGTGGGCCTGCGGAACTCACCCCCGGATGCTTGAATGTTGGCCCTATTCCTGGACTTCCTTTTTCTGGGCCTCTTCTTGCTGAGCCTGGATGATTCTGATGGCGTCCTCCGTAGGGAAGAAAAAGTACCTGTCCTCTTCATCCTGAATCACGATGTTAATGGCCTGGCGCCAGTCCACCACTTTGTCTTCACCGTCAAAATCCGGCACAGCCTGTTTGGCTTGCTGAAGCTGGCTGTAGTTAAAGAACAGGGCAATTTTGGCCTCGTCCGTCCCCGGTGGCGTGATGCTGATGGGAGGATCACTGAAGAAGACAGGAACCGTCAGGTTCCGGGCAATTTCGTCCTGGGCAATCCCTTGCGCCAGCAAGATCTCTTCGGCTTTTTGCCAGTCCTCCCGGGCAGGCACCAGTGGCGTGACCAGGGATGCGTTCTCGTCTTGCGCCCGAATCTCCTGGATCAGCTTTTCATTGCGCTCAAAGGCAATGTTCAGGGAGAGGGGAACCACGCGGCTGCCTTCGGTGTTCGGGTCTGCCTCCAGCGTCTCTTGCGCTTGCTGGGCCCGTTCGGCCTTCATGAACATGGGGAGCACCAACTGATCAGGTGACTCCTGATCAACGACAAAGGCAGGCTGACCTTCCGCGCTCACCACCACGTAGACGACAACCGCCTCAAGCTTTTTGATGGCTTCAGCCTCGGGAATGGCCAGGACGGGCATCGCCCCGAGGCCAAGCACCATCAAGCCCACAATCCCACCGATCACCCGAAGGGCAGGCTTGGCAACAGCACGGGGCGACCGCAGAAAAACGCTGCACACGGAACACAATGGAAAGATGCTGCCCAAGGGCATGGGGTGACAGCATAGCGCTAGCCCCTCTGGCAGGGCGGCCCCCTGAGAGACTGACGCGGGACCCATGTCGAGACCACCTGCTAGGGCTCCGGCGGCGCCGGGGGCGCTGCATAGATGGAGGGTTCCGGCGGTTTGGAGAGCTCGCGAACGGTTACGCCAAACATGAACAGCACCGGTAGAGCAAAGGCTCCCGAGAGAAGGGTGGCCACCACCCGTATTCTCTGGTGGTACCGCTGCGGCGGTTGCCTGGCATCGTCGGAGGGCATGGGGAGACAAGGCGGAGAACAGCTTGACGCAATTTTCAAGCAACCGGGAAAACTGGGCAAGTCGGGCAAATTGTCTGGTCACACAGGCGTCCATTGGAACCCTGGAGGTTGCAGACTGGATGGGTCACCAACCGGCTCCATGCAGACGCCTATCCGTCCCATCAACAACGATAACGGCAACGCCTTTTTGCCCCTACTGGGGTTTGCGGTCGCCGTTGCCCTGATCCTCCTGAGCCAAGTGCTGTTCATTGTGCCCGCAGGTAACGTTGCGGTGGTCACCACCCTGGGGAAGGTAACAGGTGAACCGCGGTCTGCGGGTCCCAATTTCAAGGTCCCCCTGGTGCAGAACATTGCCATGTTCGACATTAAAACCCAGGTGCGACCTGAAGAGTTCTCCTCACTCACCAAGGACCTGCAGGTCATTGAGGCCACGGCCACCATCAAGTATGCAATCCGTTCCAACCAGGCTGGGCGCATCTTCCGCTCCATTGCCACCGCCAACCAGCAGGTCTACGGCCGCATCGTCCAGCCGTCTCTGCTGAAGGCCCTTAAATCGGTCTTCTCCCAATACGAACTGGTGACCATCGCCTCCGAGTGGAACAGTATTTCCGAGATTGTGCAGGAGAAGGTATCGGAAGAGCTCAGCAAGTTTGGTTACGTGGATGTTCAGGGGCTGGACCTGACCGGGCTGCGCATTGCCGAGGAGTACCGGGCAGCCATCGAGCAGAAGCAAATTGCGGACCAGCGCCTGCTGAAGGCCCGCACGGAAGTGCGCATTGCCGAGCAGGAAGCCAAGCGCTACCAGACCCTCAACCAGAGCCTCAACGACCAGGTGCTCTACAAACTCTTCCTCGACAAGTGGGACGGCACAACCACCGTGGTGCCAGGCCTGCCGGGCAGCGGTCAGGCTCCTCCCGTGATTGTGCAAGGGAAGCGGCGCCCTGGCGGGCTTGTGGGTCGCTCCGGGGAGCCGGTTTGATCCTCTCTCCTGGGGGCCATGGGTCTGGAAATCGAGCGACGCTTCCTGGTGCGCACAACAGCTTGGCAGAGCTTGGTGCGCACCAGTGTCCACCTGAGCCAGGGCTACATCAGCATCAGCCCCCATGGGGTGACCACCCGTGTGCGCCATGACCATGCCAAGGGCTGGCTCACCCTGAAGGCGCCCGTTGCAGCGGGGGCAGCGCCTGCCACCGGGCCGATTCGGCGCTGGGAGTTTGAGTATGCCATTCCTCTTGGGGACGCCAAGTGTCTGCTGGATCATTGCCCTCACCAACTCAGAAAAGAGCGCCACACGCTCAATCTGGCTGGTGGGGACTGGGTGGTGGACTGCTTTGCCGATGCCAACCACGGGTTGGTGCTGGCGGAGGTGGAGGTGGAGTTGGAACGGCCTGATGCCGGTCTTTGTCTACCCCGCTGGCTTGGCCCGGAGGTGACTGGCAACGGGCGGCTCAGTAACGCAGCCTTGGCCCGCCACCCCTGGAGCCAATGGTTGGAGCAGGAGAAACAGGCGCTCTGGCGGTAGGGCCTCCCTCAAGAATTCTGGCCGGACAAACCTTCCGACAGGTCGTCCGACGAGTCAACGGTGATGCTCCAACTGAAGTTGGAGGTCACCGCAGCAGAGCAGGAATAGGTGCCCTGCACAGCGGCAGCCTTGATGGGATCGGAAGGAGTGGAGATGGCGATATACTGCTGGTCGATTTCACCGTTGCCACTGGGGTCGAATCCTCGCCAGCCCGCCCCAGGCAGGTACACCTCTGCCCAGGCGTGCAACTCGTAGGTGGGGGGCGGCGGTTCAGTCAGGTGGTAGCCACTCACAAACCGTGCCGGAAGGCCAATGCAACGGCAGGACTCAATGAACACCATGGCCAGATCCCGGCAGGAGCCAATGCCCTCACGAATGGTGCGGCCGGCCGGCCAGGCCGGTCCTGTGTGGCGGAGGCTGTAGCTGATGCGTTCTTTAATCACGGCCACAAGTTGCAGCAGGAAACCGAGGGGCTGATGGTCGCTCATCATCAGTGCTTCCTGGGCCAACTGCACCGCGGCATAGTCGTGCTGGCCGTTGGCCAGCCAGCCCAGGGTGTAGCCCTCCAGGGAGCGGTCCCGATCACTGAGGGCATAGGGAAGGGGCTGGTCCGTGGGTGCGATGCACTCCGCGATGGGAGGGTAAGGCTGGGTGAACACCTGGGACTTGGCTTCGATGGTGAGGCGATCCGTACATCCACTGAACCAGGCACGAATCACCTCGTCGTTGCTGGCGGAGAGCAGGGTGAACTGTTTGCTGGGATGAGGGCTGATCCGCAAGTTGAAGGACTCCAGCCGTTGATGACCGTCGCTGCGGGGCCTGAGACAAAAGCGATGAGAACCCAGCTCAACTGGTCGGCTATAGGTATAATAAAAGCTGTGGGTAATGGTGGCTTTCATGCGGTTCTCTGGTTGGAAGAATGGGGAGGGGAAAAGGACTGGGGAGCCTGAAAGTAGACCTGTTCCAACTGGTTGTGGAGGTCATTCAGGTCCTGTTGTAGGCGGTCAATGCTTTCATGCAATCCATATTTGATAATTTCCGCAATATCTGTATAAGTCCAGCGGGCCTGCATCATGCCCACATGACGGCCCAGGGGACTCTCGCTAGAGGCCTGTAGCGGATCAATCCTGCTCAAAGATCGGTAGATACCATCCAGGCAGAATCGCACAGAGCGTGGAAAATTTGGATCCAGGAGGAGAAATTGAGCCACACCTTTCGGGGTGATGGACAACTGTCGGGACTGTCGGAACATCTGGTAGCCGCCAGCGGTTTTCAGCACAGCAATCCATTGCAGTTGGTCAACCACGCCACCAACGGTTTCCCCGTGGGGGAGCAGGAGAAAATATTTCACGTCCAGAATACGAGCTGTTTTGTCAGCCCGCTCCACCAGACGCCCCAGTTGGCAAAACTGCCATCCCAGACCGCGGCTGAAGCAAACATCGGCAATTCCATAAAACAACTGGCAGTCCTGACGAATCCTCAGCAGCCACTCCTGGCTGGGCAGTCCTGCAATGGGTCGCTCGTTCTTGAGTCGCCAATACATGGCGTTAAGGTGTTCCCACATTTCATTGCTAAGAACCTCACGAATTTGTCGGGCATTTTCCCGCGCCAAATTGAGACAATTGCGAATTGAACTGGGATTATTCTTGCTCTGCACCAGAAAATCTACGATTTCTTCAGCGCTAAAGCGGCCCTTGACCGCTTGAAACAGCTCCCTGTCGCCACAGGCATCAATGAGGGGGGTCCATGGTTCAATGGCCATGCCAGAGTCCAGATCCATGGCACTACTCACTTCCAAAAAGCGCGATAAGTTCTCAATCCGCTCAATGTTGCGGAACATCCAATACAAGGACTCAGCAACACGGCCTAGCATGGGACCGCCGCAGATGGAACGTTGTCCTGGACAATCCAGGTGTCTTTACAGCCACCACCCTGGGACGAGTTGACCACAAGGGAGTTACGCCTCAGGGCCACACGGGTTAAGCCACCAGGGCTGACCCACTGCTGGCGACCCCGTAAACAGTAGGGCCGAAGATCCACGTGACAGGGGTAGACTTCCCCATGGCTGATAGAAGGAACCGTTGATAGATAAAGTGTTGGCTGGGCAATAAAGTTGCGGGGATTGGCTTGAATGCGTTGACGGAATTCCATCTGCTCTTTCCCGGTGGCATGGGGACCAATCAGCATCCCGTACCCCCCCGCTTCCGAGACAGACTTGACCACCAGCTTGTCCAGGTGATCCAGAACGTAGTTCAAGTCTTCAGGGCGAGAGCAGCGGTAGGTGGTCACGTTCTTGAGTTTGGGCTTCTCTTTAAGATAGAAATCAATAATCTCAGGAATATAGGTATAAATCAATTTATCATCCGCTACGCCAGTTCCCGGAGCGTTGGCAATGGACACCTGCCCTTGACGGTACACATCCATGAGCCCCCTGACCCCTAAAAGGGAATCTGATCGGAAGCAGGCTGGATCCAGGAAGTCATCATCAATGCGACGATAAATCACGTCAACAACCTGCCTGCCGTTGGTGCTCTTGAGCCAAACACGACCATCCTGGCAGAAGAGATCACGACCCTCCACCAGCTCAACACCCATCTGCTGTGCCAAGTAGCTATGTTCAAAATATGCACTATTGAATGAACCTGGCGTCAGCACAACCACCTTGGGGGTTTCAGTCCAGAGGGCAAGGTCTTGCAGAGTTTGAAATAAATACGAGGGATAGTCGTCAATGGCTTGAACATTGTGGCTATGGAACAGGCTGGAGAACATACGCTTCATTACCCGTCGGTTCTCCAGGTAATAGGCCACGCCGGAGGGACAGCGCAGATTGTCTTCCAGAACTCTCCACATGCCTTCCTCGTCACGAATCAGGTCCAGCCCCGCCACGTGGCACCAGCGCCCCAGAGGTGGGGTTATCCCTACCATGGCAGGACGCCAACCTTGGGATGTCTCAATATAATCCCGCGGAATGACGCCGTCGTTAATGATGCGCTGCTCTCCGTAGATATCACTCAAGAAGAGGTCGATGGCTTGCAGGCGCTGGACCAGCCCGGCCTCCAGCCCGGCCCAGTCAGCCGCTGTAATCAGTCTTGGCAAGGGATCAAAGGGGAGGATTCGCTCACTGCTGTCGGTACCCGCACCACTGTAGAGTTGGAAGGTGGCGCCGACTTGCTGAAGCAGTGTTTCGGCGGCACGGTGGCTACGGCTGATTTCTTCCAGACCGAGGTGCCCCAGGGAGGAGATGAGGGGCTCAAAGCAGGATCTCGGTCGGTTGGGTGCGGCAAAGTACTCATCGAAACCGTCTTTGGGCTCGTAGTTAGAGAACATCAGCACAGGCAGACCTGCTACACATCCTAGCAGGTCAGCGCAGGTTAGCTATCAGGACTTGGCCCTACTGCTTAATCAAGCAAGTCTGGAGCCAACAAAATCAGAGAAGACGTCGTCTTTGCTAAATTCACTACATTCTTTCTCCAACCTCCACCGGAACAAGGGTGTAAGCTGAAGGGAGACGGTTCACGCTGAATGACCACAGAAGCCGGTACCCAAGGTTGCCTCGCCCTGATTGCCTGCAAGCACCACCTGGAAGAAGCCCTGGCTGCTCTGCAGGGGTTCGACAGTGGCAGCGATCTGCAAGACCAACTCCTTAACCTCCATGCCCAAGTGGAGCGGATGCACGACCAGTTGCGCCGTCAGGCCGCCAAGCGCCAGGCCACTCTTCAGGAAGACCCCCATCTGATGCGCACAACGGCCTGACCGGGGCTGCCGCCATGGATCCCTTCAGGTCCCAGGGCAGCCCATCTGTAGATTCAGGAGACGTTTGATGTCCGCTGCCACACTGCGTACGGCCCGCCCACGGCTGCCAAATTTCAATTTCTGGCTGGTGGTCAACTCCCCATAGGTGCATCCCGCGGCTCGAATCCAGAAGATGTCCCCATAGCCCTTGGCCGCACCCCGGGGCTGTTCCAGGATTTCGCCGCGACACTCTCCCTCCGTTTCCAGGAGGACCGTCCCCTGGGGATTGGCCAGAGCCAAGGCGCTCACCAACGAGGCAGCGCGGTAGAGGGCGCCCTTCAGTTCCCCCAGAAGCCGGGCTTGACGGCTGGCTGGATCCGGGCCGTAGCGGGCTGAATAGACGCCGGGGGCGCCATGGAGGGCATCCACCACCAGCCCCGAGTCATCCGCCAGGCTCCACTCACCTGTGAGCTGCGCCACGGTTGTGGCCTTCAGGCGAGCGTTTTCCGCGAAACTGGAGCCCGTCTCCACCACCACCAGCCCCTCGGGCTGGGCCGCCAGCCTGATGTTCACGGGGCTGAGCATGGCGGTGATTTCCTCCACTTTACCGGCATTGCTGCTGGCGATCATCAATAGGGGTGGAGAGGAGGGTGACACCTGGAATTCACAACACGCTCCCCATTGTCGGGGATGATCCGACCGCAAGCCGTTAAGATGGCGGGATTGGCAGAAGTTCCGGGTTGGTCGACACCGCACTGGCGTTACAAAACATCCTCACCCCGCCCGTTCTCTTTTTCTTTCTGGGGGTGCTGGCAGTGGTGCTGGGGTCCGACCTGGAGATTCCAGCCCCACTGCCTAAGCTCTTCTCCTTGTACCTCCTGTTGGCCATCGGATTCACCGGGGGTGTGCAACTGGAGCGCAGCGGCCTGTCCCTCACGGTGCTCCTGAGCGTGGGGGCCGCGGTGCTCATGGCCTCGGTGGTTCCCCTGTACAGCTTCCTCATCCTGCGCACCCACCTGGACATCTACAACTCCGCCGCCATTGCCGCCGCCTACGGCTCCACCAGCGCAGTTACCTACATCACGGCGGAATCCTTTCTGCGGGTGCTGGAACTGCCCTACGACGGCTTCATGGTGGCGGCCCTGGCCCTGATGGAATCACCGGCCATCATCGTTGGCCTGCTGCTGGTGCGCCTCCTGGGCCGCTCATCCCGGAAGCCGGGCCAGGAAAAGGTGGGCCTGGGGGCCGTGCTCCACGAGGCGTTCCTGAACAGTTCCGTGTTCCTCCTGATTGGTAGCCTGCTGGTGGGGTTTCTGGTGGCCCAACAGGGTCCCACAGGGGTGCAGAAGCTGGAATTCTTCACGGACAAGCTTTTCTATGGCGTGCTCACGTTTTTCCTCCTGGACATGGGGCTGGTGGCGGCCCGTCGCCTCAATGAACTGCGCCGAGCCGGTCCCTTTCTCATCGGATTTGCCGTGTTGATGCCCCTGATCAATGCCGCCTTGGCCATTGGCCTGGCGGCTGTGTTGGGGATGAGCCAGGGTACGGCGTTGCTGTTTGCCGTGCTCTGTGCCGGCTCGTCCTACATCGCCGTGCCGGCCGCCATGCGGATGACCGTTCCGGAAGCCAATCCCAGCCTGTACATCTCCACAGGTCTGGGGCTCACGTTTCCTTTCAACATCATTGTCGGAATTCCCTTGTACCTGCAAGTCATCAAGACCGTGATCCCTGCCAGTTGACCATGAACCGTGTTGACGTCATTCTCAGCGAGCGCGAGCTGGAGCGGTTGATCAGCGTGATTGACAGTTCCGGCGCACCCGGCTACTCCGTGGCGCGCCACATTACGGGCCGCGGCGCCCATGGGCTGGTGGCCAGCGAGGCCCTTGAAGTCACCGGGTTGGGCACCAACGTTCACGTGGTCATCTTCTGTGAGGAGCCCATTACCGAAGCACTGCGCACTGCGCTGAGGCCACTGCTGGCCTACTACGGTGGCGTGGCCTTCGTCTCCACTTGTGAGCCCGTCTGAGCCACTGCCAGCCGCCACCGTGGAGGGGTCCCCATCTCCCCGGTCCGTGGCTCTGGTGGTTCCCCACGGGCCTCCTTCCCCATCACCGAGGCCGTTGCGGTTGGGGGTGCTGGCCTCCGGCCAGGGCTCCAACTTTGAAGCACTGGTGCAGGCTTCCCGCCATGGTGCGCTGCACGCAGAGGTGGTGGGGCTGGTGGTGAACACACCCCATTGCAAGGCACTGGCCAGAGCCGAGCGCCTGAATGTTGGGGCCACGGTGATGGATCACCGTCGTTACACCAGCCGGGAAGCCCTGGACCATGCCCTGGTGGACCATTTCCGCGCCCTTCAGGTGGACGTGCTGATCATGGCGGGCTGGATGCGAATTGTCTCCCCTGTGCTCTGCCAGGCCTATGACCAGCGACTGGTGAACATTCACCCTTCGCTGCTGCCCGCCTTCCGGGGGCTGAACGCCATGGAACGAGCTTTGGCCGCTGGTGTCTGCATCACCGGTTGCACGGCCCATCTGGTGGTGCCGGAGGTGGATGCAGGCCCCATTCTGATCCAGGCGGCCGTGCCCACCTACCCCGACGACACCGTGGCCACCCTGGCCCCCAGGATTCACGCCCAGGAGCACCGCATCCTGCCCGTTGCCGTGGCCATGGCCGGCCGGCACTTGTTTGAGCGCCCCTGAAGTGGGGGGTGCAAGTGTCAGGGGTAAAAGGGGTCCAGTGGCAGCCCCGTGGACTCGGGCAACCCCAGCATGATGTTGAGGCACTGCACGGCCTGGCCTGCTTGCCCCTTCAGCAGGTTGTCCAATGCCGCCATGACAATCACTTGGCCCGTATGGGGATTGACGGCCACCGAGAGAAGGGCCCGGTTGGTCTGGCGCACCCACTTGGTGGAGGGGTACACCCCCACCGGCAGCACGTCCACACAGGGATGGTCCCGGTAGGTGTCAATAAAGTGGCTGGCGAGTTGGGCCGCCGGGCAGTCCGGTGAACGCAGTTGGCCGTAGACCGTGGCCAGGAGCCCCCGCACCATGGGCAGCAGGTGGGGGGTGAACTGGAGGCGAACGGGCCGGCTTCTCCCCAGGGTCGTGGCCTGAATCTCCATCTCCCTGGTGTGGCGATGCCCCTCCACCCCGTAGGGAGCAACGGCTTCCCCGGCCTCTGCCAGCAAAAGGTGCTGTCGCGCCTCGCGGCCGCCTCCGGACGTGCCGGTCTTGGCATCGATAACGATGCCTTCGGGCAGAATGAGGCCCCCTTGCAACAGGGGCAGTAGCGCCAGGAGGCTGGTGGTGGGGAAGCAGCCGGGGCAGGCCACCAAGCGGGCCGTGGCGATGGCCTGGCGGTTGAATTCAGGCAAACCGTAGACTGCTTCCCCGCAGAGGCGGGCATCGGCACGCTCCACCGTCACCTGGCCCCCATAGACTTGGCGCCAATCCTCCAGATCAGCGAACCGATAGTCCGCCGAGAGATCCACCACCCGCAGACCACGCTCCAGAAGGGCAGGCGTCAGGGTGCTGGCCCGTCCATTGGGCAGGCTCAGCACCACCAGGTCCGCTGCGGCAGCGATGGCGTCCGGATCCGGTGGGGCCACATGCAGATCCGGTCCTGCCTCGAGAAAAGGGGCCAGATTCCGCCAGTGGCTGCCCACCGAGCCATGCCCCCCCAGAAACGTGACCCGAAGCCGGGGATGGGACTGGATCAGGCGCACGGTCTGGAGACCCCCATAGCCGGAGGCGCCAATCACGGCAACACGATGAGGGAGCAAAGCAGACACCGTTCGGGAAAAATGGCGCGAAAACGCCATGAAGCCAGCCTAAAACAGTCATCCGCCATTCCTTGCCTCCCATGACCTTCAGCACGATTCCCGAGGCACTCGATGCGCTGCGCAGGGGGGACTGCATCGTGGTGGTGGACGACGAGAACCGCGAGAACGAAGGGGATCTGATCTGTGCCGCCCAGTTCACCACCCCCCGGCAGGTGAACTTCATGGCCAGCGAGGCCCGGGGGCTCATTTGCCTGGCCATGGAGGCTGAGCGGCTGGGTGAACTGGATTTACCCCCGATGGTGGATCGCAACACCGACAGCAACCAGACCGCCTTCACGGTGAGCATTGATGCGGCGCCGGAGCACGGCGTATCCACAGGGATTTCAGCGGAGGACCGGGCCCGCACCATCCAGGTGGCCATTGGACCCAGAACCCGCCCCCGGGATCTGCGCCGCCCCGGCCATATTTTCCCGCTGCGGGCCCGGTCCGGCGGCGTCCTGAAACGTGCCGGTCATACGGAAGCCGCAGTGGATCTGGCCCGCATGGCCGATCTCTATCCCGCCGGGGTGATCTGTGAAATCCAGAATCCGGACGGTTCCATGGCGCGCCTGTCGGAATTGCAGGCCTACGCCCGGCGCCATGGATTGTGCCTGGTGAGCATTGCCGACCTCATTCGCTACCGACTCCACAACGAACGCTTTGTCACCCGGGTGGCCACGGCCCGGTTGCCCAGCCGCTTTGGCACCTTTCAGGCCATTGGTTTCCACAATCGACTGGACGGCCGCGATCATCTGGCCATTGTGCGGGGGCCAGTGGAGCGGCTGGGGGAAGGCCCCGTGCTGACGCGAATCCACTCGGAATGCCTCACCGGCGATGCCCTGGGCTCCCTGCGTTGCGACTGCCGGGAGCAACTGCACGCTGCCCTGAGGATGATCGAGGCGGAGGGGCGTGGTCTGGTGGTCTACCTCCGCCAGGAGGGCCGCGGCATTGGCCTCATCAACAAGTTGCGGGCCTACAGCTTGCAGGATTTGGGGCTGGATACGGTGGAGGCCAACGAACGGCTGGGCTTTGACGCAGACCTGCGGGACTACGGCATTGGCGCCCAGATTCTCTACGACCTGGGCATCCACCAACTGCGGTTGATCACCAACAATCCCCGCAAGGTGGCGGGTTTGGGGGGCTATGGCCTGGAAGTCAGCGAACGGGTTCCCCTGGTGATGGAGCCCGGTTGGCACAACCGCCACTATCTGAACACAAAAGCCCGGAAGCTGGGACACCTGCTCCAGGGGGTTCACGTGGTGTTGGGGTTGGACTGCGGGCAGCAGAGTTCCGCCCGGGAACGGGGCCGGTTGCTGGAGCAGGTGCAGTCCATGGCCCGGTCTGCCGGCGCTGTGGCCAGCGAGGACGTGCAGATCCGCACCAGGGCCCTCCTCTGTAATCCCGACCTGACGGTCCGCCTTGCCCCCCGGACCCCCACGGACGCCTTGGGGCCGTTGTTGCAAGCCATGGCGCCCCAACTGGTGGACCGGGTGTCGTTGCGGCGGCTGCAGTTGTTGGTGAGCCCTGATCAGCAGCAGAGTGGGCATCCCCGCGCTGACGTGCCGGTGCTGGATCAGCCCTGGGGAGATTGGTCGGCCTTGACCAAGGTGGATGATGGGGTCCACTGCCTGCTCTGTTGGGGTCAGCCCAGACCCAACGCCCCGGACCCGGTGTGAACCCGGTGTGAATTAAGCTGGGGTCAGGCTTGTGTGGAGATTTGCATGACAGGGGCAGACACCTCCGGGGAAGTGAGTGTTGCCGTGATCGGCGGTAGCGGCCTGTACGCCATGGAAGGGCTGGAGGTGGTTCGTGAACATTCCATCGAGACGCCGTTTGGTCCCCCTTCGGATCTGCTGATGGAGGGCCGTCTGAACGGGACGCCGGTGGTCTTCATGGCCCGCCATGGCCGTCACCACCATCTCCTGCCCACCGAGGTGCCCTACCGGGCCAACATCTGGGCTCTGCGCTCCCTGGGGGTGCGTTATCTGATTGGCTGTTGTGCGGTGGGATCTCTGCAGAAGTCCATTGGCGTCCTGGACGCGGTGGTCCCCGATCAATTCATTGATCGCACCGTGAACCGTCAAGCCAGCTTTTTTGGCGAAGACTGTGTTGCCCACATCGGCTTTGCCCAGCCCTGCTGCCCTGTGCTCTCCCAACGGCTCCACCAGGCAGCGGCCCGCACCATGACATCCGACCACAAGGCCCATGGCCGTGGAACCTACGTCTGCATTGAAGGCCCCGCCTTTTCCACCCGCGCCGAATCCCAGCTTTACCGCCGCTGGCAAGGGGACGTGATCGGCATGACCAGCCTTACGGAAGCCAAGCTGGCCCGGGAAGCGGAAATCGCCTATTCCTGCCTGGCCATGGTGACGGATTACGACTGCTGGCATGACAGCCATGACAGCGTGAGCGTTGAAATGGTCATCGCCAACCTGCGGGCCAACGCCGCCACCACCCAGTCCATCCTGCAGACCTGCTTGCCGGCCCTGGCGGCCGAGCAGCCGGAGAGCCCTGCCCACAGCGCACTGGCCACCGCATTGCTCTCCACTCCGGACCAAGTACCCGGCCCCACGCGCCAACGGCTGGATCTGTTCACCCAGCCCTACTGGGGACCCTATCAACCCTGAGGGACACCGAAGAGGACAGAGACCGTAGAGGGTCAGAGCAGACGCTCCAGCTTGCGCCGGACATCGTCCAAATCCGGATCCACGTCGGAGGCTCCATGATCCCGGGTGGTTTCCGCCTGGACGGCATCAGGCGCCGACTCCGACTCTTCCCCTTGCGGTTCCGGCTGGTGATGCCAGTTCTCCACGTCCAGATTGCGTTCTGGCGGCAGGAGCAGCAGCCGGTCCTCTTCGGATCGGGGACGAAAGCCTTGGGGGACAATCCGGGCTTCATAGCCGTTACAGCGGCAGAAGTACTCCACCTCTTCACGGGCAATGGTCTCCACGGTCGGGCTTGGAAAGTCCTGAGCCTCCAGGAGTTCGGCATAGCGCTCGGCGTCGTCCGCATCCTCAAACAGCAGCACAATGGTCTTGCCCTTGAGGTCAATGGAGTGGATGCCCTCACCGTGGGTGCCGGCATCAAACAGCAAGACGTGAACGCCCATCATCATTAACAACGCGGTTGCTGAATTCTCTCACCAGAATGCCCTTGCCTCAGCAGGAAGACTCCAGATCCTGGAGTTGACGGTACAGTTCCACAGCTTCTTCCGGCAGTATCGAGGGAACGACAATGCGCAACTCCACAATTTGATCTCCGCAGTTATCCTCCGGGCAGAAGCCACAGCGCCGCAGTCGCAGCAACTGACCACTTGAGCACCTGGGGGGAATCTCCAACTCCACGGGACCCTGCAGGCTGGGCACCGTCACCTGGGCCCCCAGGGCCGCATCGGCAGGAGAGACGTCAAGACGGTAATGCACATGCAGGCCGTCCAGGCGGAGACCGTCCCGGGTGCGCACGTGGAGGCGCAAGAGATGGTCTCCCCCGTCCGGGGCAACGCCGGCCAGACGAAGACGCCAGCCATCCCCTGCGCCAGGAGGCGTATGCACCTCCACGTGGGTCCCGTCGGGCAGGGCCACCACGTGTCGGGATCCTGTCCAGGCCTGTTGAGGGGTGAGGGCCAGGGCAGTCTCATGGCCAGATTGGGGCCTGGGTGGCGCTGCCGGCGGCTCCGGTGGTGGAGTTGGTGGCCGGGCTGGCGGGGGCGGAGGCGCCTCCACTTCTTCGGCCCTGCCCGGGGGCGGCGCACTGGAGCGATCCACGGGCTGTTGTCGCCCGAACAGGTGGGCCAGATAGTCTTCAAAGGACGGGAAGCCGCTGAGGTCATCCCCGTTGGCGCCGCTGTCAACGTCTTGCCGCCAAGCCCGCTGACGGGACGGGTCACTGAGCAGCGCATAGGCGGCATTGATGGACTTGAAACGCTCCTCGGCGGTGGGATCGCCGGGGTTCAGGTCAGGGTGCCAACGCCTGGCCTGTTGCCGAAAGGCGCGCTTGAGTTCGGCGGCAGATGCTCCAGGCTGGAGCCCCAGCACGGCCCAAACGTCAGGCTCGCCTCCCAGTTGGTCGGGACCAGCCATGGCCCTCAGGGATCCTCCCAAGGATCGGCTTCCAGTTGGGCAGGCAACCAGCGACGTGGTCCGGGTTCAGGGGGGTCTGCCGTTGGCTGACGGGGCCGCCCACCGTCACGGGTCGTCAGTTGACGGGGGCCCCAGTCCGTATCCCCGGAGACCCAATCCTCCTCCACGGGTTGCGCCGGGCGGCGTTCATAGGCTGCTGGGGCGTCCTGCCACTCCCTGTCATAGGGTGCCGGGGCATTCCGACCACTTCGACCGGAACGCTCCGGTGGATCCCAGGTATCCTCGGAGCGCAGGCCGTCTCCGGTCCTGGAGGACCACTCGTCCCATTCCTCATCATCGGCAAAGAATTCGTCCCGCAGGGAGCCAATGGTGCGGCGAATTCCCCTAAGGGGCCCCCGCTCCTCGCGGCGGCTCTCCCGGCTGAGGCAGCGATTCAACACCCGCAGAGTATCTTCCAGGACAGCGGCCGCCTCGTCCAGTTCCCCTGGTGACGCCTCCGGGTCCTGGAGCAGGTCTTGCAGATCCCGACTGGCTCCGTTCACCACCTGTTTTTGCCGTTCCATTGCATAGGGGCCAAACTCCAGCGCCACGTCCCGCAGGCGCCGCTCCGCCTGGGCCAACAGCGTCTCGGCCTGGTTGCGCCGATTCACTGCTGTGCGCTGGCGTCGATCGTCCGCAGCGCGGTTTTCCGCGTCTTTCAGGATGCGTTGAATCTCCTGCTCACTCAGGGTGGAGCTGTTCTGAATGGAGACGGTCTGCTTGCGCCCCGTGGAGCGATCCATGGCGGAGACCTGAAGGATGCCGTTGGCGTCCACGTCAAAGGCCACCTGCACCTGGGGGACACCCCGGGGGGCCGGTGGAATGCCCGAGAGACGAAAACGCCCGAGAGACTTGTTGTCACAGGCCATCTGTCGCTCCCCTTGCAGCACGTTAATTTCCACGGAGGACTGGTTGGCTTCCGACGTGCTGAAGGTGTCGGACTTGCGGACAGGAATGGGGGTGTTGCGGGGAATCAGGGGCTTCATCACACCGCCCATGGTTTCCAGGCCAACGGAGAGGGGGGTGACGTCGTTGAGGAGGAAATCCCGCAGCTCCCCCCGCAGAATGCCGGCCTGGATGGCGGCCCCCAGGGCCACCACCTCGTCGGGATTATGGCCTTGATCGGGCTCCCGGGGCACGATGGTGCGCACCAGTTGTTGCACCATGGGCATCCGGGTGGAGCCCCCCACCAGAATCACGTCGTCAACGTCGTCGGCTGCGATCCGTGCATCCTGAAGGCACCGGCGCACCGGCCGCAACAGTCGATCCACCAGGTCCGGGCAGAGCTCCTCAAACGTGTGGCGGGACAGCTCACACTCCAAGTGCAACGGTCCGTCCGCACCCGTGGAAATGAAGGGGAGGGAAACATTGGTCAGGCGCACCCCCGACAACTCCTGCTTGGCCTTCTCGGCCCCGTCCAGAAGCCGCTGCAGGGCCTGGCGATCCCGGCGCAGGTTCACGTCATGGTCGGCCTGGAATTGATCCGCCAGCCAGTCCACAATGCGCTGATCAAAGTCGTTGCCCCCCAGTTGGGTGTCGCCGCTGGTGGCTTTCACGTCAAAGACCCCGTTGCGAATGCGCAGCAGAGAAACGTCAAACGTGCCGCCCCCCAGGTCGAACACCAGCACACAGCGGGCCGACTTGCGGTCAAATCCACAGGCCAGCGCCGCCGCGGTGGGCTCGTTAAGGATGCGCAACACCTCAATGCCCGCCAGGCGGCCGGCATCACGGGTGGCCTGGCGCTGGGAGTCGTTAAAATAGGCAGGCACGGTGATCACCCCCGCTTCAACGGGTTCCCCCAGGTAGGTGGTGGCATCGTCCACCAGCTTGCGGAGGATGGAGGCCACCAACTCCTCCGGGGCATACTCCCGCTCCGTGGCCGGACAGACAATGCGGATGTTGCCCTGGTCGTTGCGACGAATTGTGTAGGGAACGCCCTTGGAGACCTCGTCCAACTCGTCGTAGTGGCGGCCAATAAAGCGCTTCAGGTTGGCGAAGGTATTGCCGGGACTGAGCACCAGTTGACGTCGGGCCTGGCGACCCACCAGCAACTCCCCCGCCTTGCTGAAGCCCACCGTGGAGGGGGTGGTGCGCAAACCTTCAGCATTGGCAATCACCTGGGGGCGTCCCCCCTCCAGGACAGCCACAACAGAGTTTGTGGTCCCGAGATCGATTCCAACGGCTCGACCCATCGACCGGATCACGTGATGATTCACCGTACTTGAGCCACCGCTGGAACGGCGAGATCAATGGTCGATTTCAGGAGTTGGTTGCTGAACAGCGGCCATGGTCTTCAGCGAACCACAGGGAAGCCTAATCACTTGTTAAGCTTTGGGTGTGAAAACTTAACCTCCTGCCCTATAGCTCTCCTTGTGAGGAGACGTTTTTTCCAAATCTCCTTCCAAAAAACCTTTCCGTGTCTGTCCTCTCCGTGTCTGTCCTCGCAAAGACCCTTACTGCCGCCAGTGCAGGGCTATTCGCTGCTACGACTGCTTTTTCTGCGCCTTCTCTGGCACAGACCCGTCTTAATGGTGCTGGCGCCACGTTCCCCGCCCCCATCTACGAACGATGGCTCAAGGATCTGGCTACTGACGGTGGTCCCCAGGTCAACTACCAAGCCACGGGTTCCGGCACCGGCGTCAAGTTGTTCACCAACAACGACGTGGACTTCGGCGCCTCGGACTCCGCCATGGACGACGCCAAAGTGGCTAAGGTGCGCCGTGGTGTGGTGCAAATCCCCATGACCGGCGGCGCCATTGCGGTGGCCTACAACAAGCCTGGTTGCGACCTCAGACTCAGCCAGAGCCAGGTGGTGGGTATCTTCATGGGGAGAGTCACCAACTGGTCCGCCCTGGGTTGTGCCCCTGGCAGCATTACCGTAGCCCACCGCTCCGACGGTTCCGGCACCACCGCGGGCTTCACCAAATCCCTCTCGGCTTTTTCCTCGGCATGGACAGACAAGGTGGGCGCCGGCAAAACCGTTGAGTGGCCCGTTGGCGTGGGCGGTAAGGGCAACTCCGGCGTGGCTGGCCTGATCCGGAACAAGGTGGGCACCATTGGCTACGTGAACTACGGCTACGTGCAGCGCTCCGGCCTGCAGACGGCTGCCCTCCAGAACAAGGACGGCAATTACGTGAAGCCCAGCGCCGCCACTGCCGCTGAGGGTCTGTCCAGGATCGTTCTGGACGATCAGTTGCGTGGGACGGACGCCAACCCTGCCGGCGAGAATTCCTTCCCCATTGTGTCCCTCACCTGGGTGCTGGCCTACCAGACCGGCAACGGCGCCAAGCTGGACGCCCTGAAGCAGGCCTTCAACTATATGCTCTCGAACAAAGCCCAGGCCATTAGCGACTCCCTCGGCTACGTGCCCCTGCCCGACAGCGTGGTGGTCAAGTCCAAGGCCGCTGTTGCCTCCTTGCAGCGCTGAGCCACTTCACGGCAAGGCTGGGGAAAGCGCTCCAGCCTTGCCGCCCGGGCAAAGCCTCTGGATCAAGATCTCCGGTACGGCATCGTTATGGCACCCATGTTCACCCACAAGAAGCGCCCCTGGACAGAGAAGCTGGTTGACCACGCCTTCATTCGCATGACGGCCGTTCTGGCCTCTGTGGTGAGCCTGACGGTGTTGGGAATTTTTTTTACGGTGGGCTTCCAGGCGGTGTTTCAAGGGGACCTCTCCAGCCTGCTGCCCTGGAATCAGGATTCCATCTGGCAGGGCATCGCAGCCTGGAACGATGAAGAGACCTTCGGGGTGCGCTGGGGCGCCATTCCCCACTTCGGCCTGGGCTTTCTGGCCAACAGCAGTTGGAATCCCGTCCGCAATGATTACGGAGCGCTGACGCCCATCTACGGCACCCTGATGACGTCGGCCCTGGCGCTGCTGCTGGCGGTACCCCTGGGGGTGGGGACCGCCATTTTCCTGACGGAAGATTTCCTGCCCCAAAAGCTGAGAACCATCATCGGCTTCATGGTGGAACTCCTGGCCGCCATTCCCTCCGTGGTGCTGGGGCTTTGGGCCATGGCCATGCTCAACGGCTTCCTGGCGGCCTTCACGCCGCTGCACGTGCATCTGGGTTGGCTCCCGTTCTTCGGCACGGAACCCGGCGGCCCCAATCTGGCCATGGCCTCCTTGATCCTGGTGGTGATGTTGCTGCCTATCATCACCGCCGTTTCCCGGGATTCCCTCAACCAGGTGCCCCGGGAACTGCGTCAGGGGGCCTACGCCGTTGGGGCCACCCGCTGGACCAGCATCTTCCAGGTGCTCATCCCGGCTGCTGTTTCCGGCATCGTGGGGGGCGCCATGCTGGCGCTGGGTCGCGCCCTTGGAGAAACCATGGCCGTGACCATGATCATTGGCAACTCCACCAAGCTGAGCACCAGTTGGTTTGCCCCCAGCAGCACCATCGCTTCCCTGCTGGCCAACCAGTTTGGCGAGGCGGACGATATTCAAGTGTCCGCCCTGTACTACGCGGCCCTGGTGCTGATGATCCTCACCCTCCTGGTGAACATCTGTGCCCAGGTTATCGTCAAACGGCTTGCCTTGAAATACGACTAACGCCATGACCACCACTCAACATCCTCCAGCGGCCTCGGGGTTGAACTACAACCCCTACGCCCCGCGCAACGTCTGGAACCGGGCCATGAATCTGCTGGCGGCCCTGTTTTCCCTCATGGCGGTGCTGCCCCTGGTGGTGGTCATCCTGTATGTGCTCTACAAGGGGGGCGGAGCCATCACGCCGGCCATCTTCACGGAGTTGCCGCCGGCGCCGGGACTCTCTGAACCCATGGGCATGGGCAACGCCGTCATCGGCACCGCCATGGTGACCGGCATGGCTGCACTGGTGGCTATTCCCGTTGGCGTGGGGGGTGGGATCTATCTGGCAGAGGTGGACAAGACGGGTTGGTTTGCCCAGTTCATTCGCTTTGGCGTCAACGTGTTGGCTGGTGTCCCCTCCATCATCTGTGGTTTGTTTATTTATGCCCTGGTGGTGGACACCCGCATTCTCTGGGGCGAGTCCTTCTCGGCCATGGCGGGGTCGCTGGCGCTGGCCGTGTTGATGTTGCCTACCATTGTCAAGACCACCGACGAGGGACTCAAGCTGGTGTCCCAAGAGTTGCGCATGGGGGCCTTGGGCGTTGGCGCCTCCCGGTTTGTCACCATTACCCGGGTGGTGCTGCCGGCAGCTGTCTCCCCCATTGCCACGGGGGTGGTGCTGGGCATTGCCCGGGCCGCTGGAGAAACCGCCCCGCTGATCTTTACGGCGCTGTTTTCCCCCTTCTGGCCCGACTGGTCTTCAGGGCTGGGACTTCTGGCCCCCACGGCCACCATGTCCGTCCAGATTTACAACTTCGGCATCATGCCCTTTGCGCCCCAGGTGCAATTGGCATGGGCGGCGGCGTTCATTCTTGTGGTGATGATTCTGGCGGCCAATCTGTTGGCCCGCTGGTTGGCGCGCTTCTCCGCTTCCTGATCTCCTCTTGCCCTACCCCGCACCATGACGTCTTCCATTGCCGATCCCATCATCAGTTGTGACAACGTCACCATCAGCTACGGGACGTTCGCGGCCGTCAGGAACGTCTTCCTGGACATTCCCAAGCACAAGGTGACCGCCTTCATTGGGCCGTCCGGCTGTGGGAAGTCTACGGTGCTGCGGTGTTTTAATCGCATGAACGACCTGATCGAGTCCTTCAGCATGAAGGGCAAAGTGCTATTTCATGATCAAGATCTATACGGTCCTCGCGTGGATCCGGTGGAGGTGCGGCGGCGCATCGGCATGGTGTTTCAGAAGCCCAATCCTTTTCCAAAAACCATTTACGAGAACATTGCCTTCGGGGCACGCATCAACGGTTTCAAGGGGGATATGGACGAGCTGGTGGAAACCTCCCTGCGCCGGGCCGCCGTGTGGGACGAGTGCAAGGATAAGCTCCAGGAAAGCGGTCTTTCCCTTTCGGGAGGGCAACAGCAACGTCTCTGCATTGCTCGGGCCATTGCCGTGGAGCCGGAGGTAATTTTGATGGATGAACCCTGCTCCGCCCTGGATCCCATCTCCACCCTCAAGGTGGAAGACACGCTCCACGAGCTTAAGAAGAACTTCACCATTGTGATTGTGACCCACAATATGCAACAGGCTGTGCGGGTTTCCGACATGACCGCCTTTTACAACGCCGTTGAAGTGGAGGGGAGTGACGGCAAGGTGGGCTACTTGGCGGAATATAACGAGACCAAGGAGATCTTTAATAATCCCAAGGTCAAGGACACCAAAGAATACGTTACTGGTCGATTCGGGTGACCTGACAGAATTCGAGCTGGACATTGGGAACGGTATGGGCTGATCAGGGAAAATTCACTCTCCAGACTGACGTTGCCTGTTTGGCCATCCATCTCTGGTTGGCACAGATCTTCTCAACCGTCCATTGGTCATACCGGTCTGCCAGATTTTTGGTGACGTCAAAACCACTTTTCTGATAAGTCAATCGCTTTTTATCATAGCCTAGGTTACCAAGCTCACGATTCTCACATGCCCTTAGAATTGTCATATTGCCTAAGCGATAAGTGAATGCCTCTTGCTGTTGTCCGTCAAACTGATACCAGTCATCGCTAGGATTTTCTGGCAAAACATGTTCAATCGTATGTTGTGAATCTTCGATTTCAAAAGCGTTACCTGAGACATGCTTTTCTAATGCGAACAGAATAAAGCGTACCACTTTCTTGTTACGAGGACTAGTTGTCTGTAAAGTCTTCTCTGCAAATGCCCCCTCGAATTCCCGGTCATCCGGGTAGATTGGACGCAGCTTTGACAGCACCTCATTGATGGTCTCTATCTTGGATGATGAAACATCTTGAGCAATTTGATTGTAAATGCCTTCTTGCTCTTTACTTTGTCGTCCACAGATCACGTTGTATCGAAATGATAAAACTGCTATGGCACGCAAGAACTTTTCAAAACCGCTGCGGTCTTTGTCCCTAAGTCGTTCGAATACGGCCAATAGCAATTGCAAGGGCTGGCGCACCGAAAACATCCTTAGCTGCCCCAGGCTTTTGCACTCCTCAGCCGTCCAGTCACTGCCTTGCTCCGGTTTGCGTAAAGCCACATACACCTGTGCGCTTCTGTCCAGTTGACGGATCAACGCAAAGGCCCCCGCTTTGTCCCGGATGCCGTTGCGAATCACCTTGAACAACTCTGCCTTACGCACCAGTTTATTGCGGCTGTTCCAGAACGTCCTCAGAAATTCGGGAAATCTCTCGCTGCCCAGTAAATCAACGATACCGTCCCAACGATCTTCCAGATCCTTGATATCCTGTTCATGGGGCTTGTCACGAGACACAACAGAAAACAGATAATTTTTCAACAAGTCCGTCGCAGACAGGCGCACGCCGCGGGCATTCAGCGTCTCAAAGACTTTGAAAGCGTTCAATTCATCGGTTACAGTAATTACTGTAAAAAACAATTTATCGACCAAGGCATCAATAAAGCGCGCTACCGCAACCCCGCTACCGCCCGATTGTTTCTTCATGTGATCCTTGAACCAGAAAAATGCCTGGCGGAGAAGATTTTCCGATACATTCAGTCTTTGCTTACGTAAGGGCTGTTCAAGAGGAACTAAATAGTGTTGATAAAAGCGATCATTGTTTCTGTTCAAGGTCAGTTTGGATTGGGAAACCAAGGTTACCGGATCCAGGTAGCCAATGTAACTGTTACGCAACTGGTCAGCACGCTGGCGATTCTTGCTGTCCGCACCTTCCGCCATAGACAAGTCCATGAGATGGGCCACCGCCGCCAGAATCAGGACACTCATGGTGGTCATCCGTTGCTGACCGTCAATAACGTCAAACTCCCTGTTGTTGGGTGACTGCAACACCAGATAGCCCATGTAATGCGCCGGTTCAGCATCTTCTTTATCCACGAGGGCAGTCATATCCTGCCAGAGATCATCCCATTCATCAGGTCCCCAGGCATAGTCCCGCTGGAACATGGGCACGCGATAGCGCAGGCCGTTGGCCAGCAGTTGACGCAGGGTGCTGTTGGCTGTGTTGAAGTTCACGGAAGAACCCCGACAGTTCCATCAAGATTAGCTCCTAAAGCACAAACCCCGAATCAATGGCGGCCAGCGCCGTCCGGGCGCGGGCTTCCAGTTGCTCCTGGCAGGGGCCGTGGCTGGCGATCAGGCAGCCCGTCTGGCGCAGGTCGCTGCTGCTGTAGGTGAGAGGCCGACCGTCCCCGTGGCGGAAACAGCCCCCAGCGGCCTGGAGCACTGCTTCCGGCGCCGCCATGTCCCAGTGTTTGGGTGCGGAGCGGCCCGAGAGGGAGATATACACGTCCGCCTCTCCCCGCAGGATGGCGGCCACCTTGCAGCCCACACTACCCACGGCGCGACTGCCGGCCAGACCCAGGCGCGGGATCAGGGCCTCCAGGCGCTCATCGCGATGGTTGCGGCTGGCCACCAGGATCAAGTCTTCACAGCGGCGGCGCCCACTCAGTTGGGCAGGGCGGCGTACCCCTTGACGATCCTCCCGCCAGCAACGGCCCCCTTCACCAAACCAGAGTTCTTCCCGCTCCGGCACCAGCACCAGCCCCAGCCGGGGGCGGCCCTGGTGCAGCAGGGCCAAGTGGACGGCGTAGTGGCCGGTCCCCTCCAGAAAATCCCTGGTGCCGTCCAGGGGATCCAACAACCAGACCCACTGCCGATCCAGGGGATGGTCCCGGTCATCGTGGTGGGTGGTTTCTTCACTCAGCAGACCCCAAGGGGCACGGGGCCAAGCCTGGCTCAAGGCTTGGAGCAGGTGGTGGTGGACGGCCCGATCCGCGGCGCTCACCGGGCCGTCCCGACCTTCCTCCACGGCCAACCGGGCTGGATAGCCGTAGGGGGGCTGCTGGCCACGGGCATAGGCCCGCAGCAGGTCCGCGGCTTCCCAGGCACTGCGACGCAGCACGGCCATGAGGTGGTCTTCTTTCACACCGTGGGGCAAGGCAACAGGACTGGCCATGATGGCAACACAGGCAGGCGCCATTGTGGAACAACCCAGGGAAGAACCCCATGGCGGGGTGCTCTACGTGGTGGGCACCCCCATCGGGAACCGGGGGGACCTGAGCCCCAGGGCCCGCAGGGTATTGGAGCAGATCGACTTGATTGCCTGTGAGGACACGCGCCACAGTGGCCAGTTGCTGCAGGGTCTCTCCGGTCACGGTCGCCTGGTGAGCTTTCATCGCCACAACCGTCAACAGCGCCAGCCCCAGTTACTGGCGTTGTTGGCGGCGGGTCAGAGCTTGGCGCTGATCAGTGATGCGGGAATGCCCGGCATCAGCGACCCTGGCGAAGAGTTGGTGGCGGCAGCACGCCAGGCTGGTCATGGGGTGATTTGCATTCCTGGCCCCACCGCCTTTGTCACGGCCCTGGTGGGCAGTGGCCTGCCCTGTGGGCGGTTCGTATTTGAAGGCTTCTTGCCGGCCAGGCCCGGCGCCCGCCGTCAGCGACTCCGGCACATGGCGGCGGAGCCCCGCACCGTGGTGTTCTACGAGGCCCCCCATCGGCTGCTGGCCCTGCTGGAGGATCTGCTGGAGCTTTGGGGGGATCGCCCCCTCCAGGTGGCGCGGGAGCTGACCAAACGCCATGAGGAGTTCATTGGCTCCACCACGGCCATGGCCCTGGAGCACTTTCGTGGCCAGCCTCCACGGGGTGAATGTTGCGTTGTGGTGGGTGGCTGCCCGGAACCGGCAACTTTGCCCTGGGACGGGGATGCCCTGGCGGCCCAGTTGCAGCACCTGGTGCGACAGGAGGGCCTCAGCCCCAGCCAGGCTGCCCGCGTCCTGGCCCGGCGGAGCGGCCACAGCCGACAGCGGCTCTACGACCTGTTGTTGCAAAAGCGCCATGGCGAGGAGCGGGGGGCTGGGCCATAGTGGTTGCCATGATCCATCGTCTTCTCCTGCTGGGCAGCGGCTGGGGTGTGGGCCTGCTGATGCTCCTCAGCCTCAGCCTCGGGGCCCAGAACCTGGAACGCTCGTCGGAGCGCCTGAGTCTTGATTTGGGTTTTGGGCACAACACGGTCCCTTTGCCCAGCGGCGTGATCATCGGGCTGGGGTTGATTGCCGGTTTGGTGGCTGGCAGCAGCGCCAGCGCCCTGGTGTGGCCGCGTCCGTCTTCAGCCGAGGAGGAGGGGGAGTGAGGATTCAGGGTCGAGCCGGGGTGCTGCTGCCGGGCAGGGCATAGAGGGCGTCTTCAATCACCAGACGACTGATCCCCTGGGCCAGGAGGTGGGGCGCCGTCTTGCCCAGCAGGTTGGGGTCGGCCACCTTCACAATCCGCTGGTTCCTGCGGCACTGACGCCGCGCCTGACGAACATTGCTGAACAGGACCAGCCCCTGCCGCTGTTGCTCGTCAGTGTGCAGGGGACCCAGGTGGTGGAGACTGCCCAGGGTCTGGGGTTGTAGCTCCACGCTGCGATCCACCAGGAGATAGAGGGGAGACGGCAACCGATTCAGGTCAAGGTTGGCGGCCTGAGTCGCCTCTCGGCGCTGACCAGCGTCCGCGGCGTTGGAGTGACGCACTGCCGGCGTGGCACGGGTCCGGTTTGATCGTTTGCGGTTGTGCTCCTTGAGCACTGCCAACTCTGCAGAGTCCAGACGGGCGCGAACAAGGCGCATCACCGTCCTGTCGCTACAGCCAAAACGCTTGCCCACCACCACGCTGCTGGCCCCAGCGCGATACTGCTCCACAATCTGGGCCTTCTGGCTCTCCGTGAATTGGCCAGCGCCATCACCAGCGGGCTTGTTTTGAGCGGCTGAGGGGTGGTGCCGCGACGTGGCGTCCGGGTCCGGTGCTGCCGCTGCGCTGTGGGCCGGCACCGGTCGCTTGCGGTTCTGCTGCTTGAGGGCCTCGAACTCGGCAGCACCCAGGCGGGCGCGAACGAAGCGCATCACCGTCCTGTCGCTACAGCCAAAACGCTTGCCCACCACCACGCTGCTGGCCCCAGCACGATACTGCTCCACAATCTGGGCCTTCTGGCTCTCCGTGAATTGGCCAGCGCCGCCACTGGCGGGCTTGTTTTGAGCGGCCGAGTGGTGGGCCGGTGTTGACGGTGTGGTGTGGGCCGGCACCGGTCGCTTGCGGTTCTGCTGCTTGAGGGCCTCGAACTCGGCAGCACCCAGGCGGGCGCGAACGAAGCGCATCACCGTCCTGTCGCTACAGCCAAAACGCTTGCCCACCACCACGCTGCTGGCCCCAGCGCGATACTGCTCCACAATCTGGGCCTTCTGGCTCTCCGTGAATTGACTGGCACGCATGGACGATGTCAGGCAGCACTCCAGTGTAGAACAAGCAGTCCAGGGTATCCAGAGCAAGACCTGCCAGCCAGATCCAAGGGAGGGCCTGGCAGGTCTTAACACCTTTGTGAACAGTTCCACAACAGTGCCGTTCCGCCCCTGCCGTCGCCGCCATAACTATGAGGTAGAGGCAGCCACACGGTCCATGGAGCGTCTTTCCCCCTATCAGGTGCGATGCACCCTCACCTTCGGCGATATCTATGGGCAGATTCTGCTCTGGATCATGGTGATTCTCATGAGCCTGGCAGCCGCCATGGCCCTGATGGGGGCGAGCCGTCCCCTGTTTGGCCTGATGGCGGTGGGGCTGGTGTTGGTGCTCTCCCTCCCCTTTCTTCTGTTTGCCTTTGTCACCACGCTCTTGAACCACGTGATCCTGGACCCCCTCCCCCAAGGCGCCACCACCCCGGCATCCACCGAAGAAGAGCGTCTCTCCAAAACAATGGCCGCCGGCTAGGCCTGTTGAATCCGTTCAAGAGGCTGATTGTTCGTTCTCCCTCACCGCACCCCCAGCCACTTGTGGGTTTGCAGGCTGAGGCGCCATTTGGGATGCCGCTTCACGTGCTGGATGGCGAGGCGGGTGCCGGTGGCGCTGTCGGCGCCGGGTTGAACGCAGAGTTGGGGACCGGGGTTGCGGGAGCGGACCGGGGTTTGGCAAGCGGCGGCCATGGCCATGGCAAAGTCCAGGTCGGCAGGCTCGTGGATCACCACCTTGAGTTCATGGCAGCGCTCCAGCAGCGCCGGTTGGGGAGGGCGGTGGCGTTTGGGGGACAGGGTGATCCACTCGAAGGCGCCGCTGAGGGGGGGCACGCCGCTGGTTTCCAGGTGGCGGGGAACGGCCAGGGGCGCCAGGGCCTGGCAGAGTGAGGTGAGGTCCTGCTGCAGGGGTTCGCCGCCGGTGACCACCACCAGGGCGGGCCGGGCTTGGCGCACCGTGTCCACAAGGCGCTCCACCGGCACCAGGGGATGACCAGGGGCAGGCCAGGATGCCTTGGTATCACACCAGGAGCATCCCACGTTGCAACCGGCCAGCCGCAGGAAGACGGCACTGCGGCCCGTATGGAATCCTTCCCCTTGAATGGAGTGGAACTGCTCCATCACTCGCAGCAGAGCGCCGTTGCTCATGGCACCGGCAGCGCCGCCACGGCAGCGGCTTCATCCACGATGGGCAGGCCCTGGGCAGCGCGAATCAGCCCCAGAAAGAGGGGATGGGCCCGCCCCGGACGGGAACGAAACTCCGGGTGATACTGACAAGCCAGAAAGAAGGGGTGGTCTTTATATTCGATCAACTCCACCAGCCGCCCATCCGGAGAGCAACCACTCACCCGATAACCGCTCTCCAGAAACAGGTTCCGATAGGCGTTGTTGAACTCGTAGCGGTGACGGTGACGTTCATAAACCACGTCTTCCCCATAGAGTTTACGGCCAATGGTGTTGGGCATGAGGCGGCAGGGATAGAACCCCAAGCGCATGGTGCCACCCAAATCCACCACGTCCTCCTGTTCCGGCAGCAGGTGAATCACCGGATGGGTGGCGGCGGGCTCCAACTCAGCGCTGGTGGCGCCCACCAACCCGGCAATGTTACGGGCCCATTCGATCACTGCGCACTGCATCCCCAGGCAGAGGCCCAGAAACGGGACGCCCTCCTCCCGTGCCCAACGGATGGCCGCCACTTTTCCCTCGATGCCCCGGTTGCCAAAGCCGCCAGGTGTGACAACAGCAACCATGCCCTCCAGATGGGCCGCGGCGCCGTCCTGCTCAATCTGCTCGGCGCAGACAAAGTGCAACTCCAGCTTGCTGTCCTGGGCCAGGCAGGCGTGTTGCAGGGCCTCCACAATGGAGAGATAGGCGTCGTTGAGGGAGACGTATTTCCCCACCAGCGCCACCCGCACCGGGTCGCCCGGGTGGCGCAATTGATGAACCATGGCCTCCCAATTGGCCAGGTTGCTGGGGCGCTGCTCCAGACGCAGCGTATCCATCACCTCCCGGGTGAGACCCTCCTGCTCCAGGGTCAGGGGAACCGCGTAGATCGTATCGGCATCCTGGGCGGAAATCACCGCGTCCACCGGGACGCCACAAAATCCGGACAGCTTGGTTTTCAGGGCCGTGGTGATGGGGTGATCACAGCGGCAGACCAGCACGTCGGGCTGGATGCCGATGGAGCGCAACTCCTTGACGGAGTGCTGGGTGGGCTTGGTTTTGATCTCCCCGGAGGCGGCCAGGAACGGCACCAGGGTCACGTGGACGCAGGCAACGTCATGGCGTCCCTTGTCCTTGCGGAGCTCCCGGATGGCCTCCAGGAAGGGCAGGGATTCAATGTCCCCCACCGTGCCGCCGATCTCGGTGATCACCACGTCCGCCTGGGTGTGGGCCGCCACCCGGTTGATGCGGGCGCGGATCTCGGCGGTGATGTGGGGAATCACCTGCACGGTGGCGCCGTTGTAGTCGCCGCGCCGCTCCCGGTTGATCACCGCTTGATAGATGGAGCCGGTGGTGACGCTGTTGAGCCGGGACATGGGGGTGTCCGTAAAGCGCTCGTAGTGGCCCAGGTCCAGATCCGTCTCGGCGCCGTCCTCGGTGACGAACACCTCTCCATGCTGGAACGGACTCATGGTGCCCGGATCCACGTTGAGGTAGGGGTCCAGCTTCAGAATGGAGACGCTGTAGTCCCGTGACTTGAGCAAGCACCCCAGGCTGGCGGCCACGATGCCCTTGCCCAGACTGGACACCACGCCCCCCGTCACAAAAACAAACTTGCTCATGGCCCCGGCCTGGCTACGGCACTATAGCCCGAGGTGACTGTGGGGACCGGTCAGTTCTGGTGAGGCTCCACCCAGGTGGAGGCCACGTGCAGGTCCTTGAGTTGACGGGCATCCACCGGTCCCGGTGCGGCGGTCAGTGGGCAGCGGGCCTGCTGGGTCTTGGGGAAGGCGATGGTGTCCCGGATGGACTCCTCCCCCGCCAGCAGCATCACCAGGCGATCCACACCGTAGGCAATGCCCCCATGGGGCGGCGCCCCCATCTCCATGGCATCCATGAGGAAGCCGAATTGCCGCCGGGCCTCTTCTGCAGAAAAGCCCATCACCTCCAACACCTGCTGCTGCAGGGCAGCGCTGTGGATGCGCAGGGAGCCACCGGCCACCTCCAGGCCGTTCAGCACCAGGTCGTAGGCCTGGGCGCGGGCCTGGGGCAGGTTATGCACGTCCTCCGGGTGGGGGGCGCAGAAGGGGTGATGGAGGGCCTCCAGCCGCTG
>VXNS01000023.1:30641-40352 GCA_009840445.1 Synechococcus sp. SB0662_bin_14 | reverse complement strand
TGGCCTACGGCCTCCCCGTCTTCAACAACCGCCTCACCATGACACCGGGCATCGGACTGGCGCTGGCTTCAGACACCACCTCCTACCGCCTCCTCTGGGCTTTGAGGCCCTATGCTCCCCAGCCTGGTCACACTGCTGAAGACTGGCAACTCTCCCTCGAAGGCCAACGGCAGAAAACCTCCTCCGCAGATGCTGCCGCGGATCACTCCCTCGGTCTCCGCTTCTCCCTCCTCTTCTGACACCCGCGCCTCAACAAGGGGGTGTTCTTACCCCCCAGCAGGGCAATCCCCAGGGTTGTAGCCACAACCCTGGGGATTGAAGGAATGGGACAGGCAGAAGCTAATTAAACGGGGTCAGAGCAGCCCCTGGGCAGCCAGGCCCTGGATGGCGCCAAAGCCCAGCACGTGACCAAGGCTGGCGGTCCCTAGCACAGCGCCAGCGCTGAAGCCGCCAAAAAACTTGGCGTCCCCAGGCATGGCCGGGCCTACGTCCGGTTGCTGAATGGTGGCCTTGCCAATGGCAATGGCTGCCACGTTGCACGCCAGCATCACCATGCCAACCGCAGGAGTCCAGGTGACGGTGGCGGGAGTCAGAGCAAAGAGTGATTCAATCAAGATCCTGGTCCTCCAACAAATTGTGGGCACAAAGTGCTGTGATATTTTTGCCCATCCCCCCAGCCAACTTGGCTGTTCCAGGGAGGCCTGTAAGACTTTTTCATCTTCTTGCCGACTCATTTCTTTTAATCCGACTGGTTTTTAATCCGGGTTCTTCCCCGCCTCCGGTCGCTGGCGCCCGGCTTTGGCAAAACCCAGGGCCACCAGCAGGTTGCTGGCGGTCAAAAAGGCCTCGGCGCCCCCATGGAGGGGGTCCACGTCCGCCAGTTGCCGCCCAAAACGCAACTGGGCAACTCCACCAGCCACCACGGTGACCAGGACAAAAACAAGGGTGGCGGCAAATCCCCACCAGGCCAGGGGCGGAAACCGCTGGCTGCGCTTGGCATACCACAAAAAGACCAGGAAGGGGGCCAAGGACAGGGCAAACAGGTTGGGGGCTGACAGGAGCGATGCCATGGGAATCAGGGGGAATGGCTACGGGAAGGGGACTGCTTCCACAGCCACCAGGCCGCCAAGGCCAGGGTGCTGTTGCCCAGCAAGGTGGCGGCGGCTTGCATGGTGACCAGCCACTTGAGGCTGCCGGCATTGTCGAACACGTGCCATGTGCAGGCGCACAGGGCGCTCACCAGGGCCGGGGTCATGGCCATGGCCAGCCAGCACCAGTCCGGTTCCCCCCGCAGCCGGCCGTAGCGCACCACCAGTCCCATGGCCAGGCACCATTCCAGTACGGAACTGACGTGGATCCACCAGGTGGGAAGGGACAAGGCATGCATGAGGAGCAATGGACTGGGGTCAGCCTGAGGCTAGACCCGATGGACCGCTTTGAGCATGGCGTCACCTTGCGCAAGGGAAACGGAGCCCCTAGAGCGTCGTGGCCAGGAGGTAGAGCAGGGCCATGCGGACGGGGATGCCGTGGCTCACTTGCCGGTTGACGAGGCAACGCTGCGGGTCAGCCAGCAACTGGCTGCTCAACTCCACGTCCCGATTCACCGGACCGGGGTGCAGCACCGGCGCGCCAGCACGGCAACGTTCCATGCGCCCATGGGTGATGCCGTAAGCACGGTGGTAATCCTCCAGGTTGGGAATCAGGTGGCGCTGGGCCCGCTCTTTTTGGAGCCGCAGGGTGATGATCGCATCCACGTCCGTCAAGGCATCATCCAGATTGCGGAACAGACGAATCTCTCCCCGCCGGGGGACGGGATCCCTGTCGCAGCCTGGGGGCATGGCGGCAAGGAAGTCCGCAAAACAACCGGGCAACAGGCTGCTGGGTCCACAGAGGTGGATGGTGGCGCCCGCTGCGCTCAGCGCCCAAAGATTGGAGCGGGCTACCCGGGAGTGGAGGATGTCGCCAACAATGGCAACGGTGCGGCCAGCCAGGGCCTGGATGGTGGGCTGCCGGGGGGCGAAGTGACGCGCCAGGGTGAACAGGTCCAACAGGGCCTGGCTGGGGTGACTATGGAGGCCGTCTCCTGCGTTAAGCACCGCAACCTTGTGGCCCATGGCTGCCAGATCCTGGGCCAGGGCGGCGGGGATGCCGCTGCCGCTGTGGCGGACCACCAGCAATTCGGCGCCCATGGCCGCATAGGTGAGGGCTGTATCCAGGAGGCTTTCCCCCTTCACCAGGGCGCTGGAGGCTGGCGCGAAGCTGGCAACGTCAGCCGAGAGCCGTCGGGCGGCGAGTTCAAAGCTGCTGCGGGTGCGGGTGCTGGGCTCAAAAAACAGTGTTGCCACCAGCCGCCCCTGCAGAGCCGGCAGCCGCCGTGGTCCCCGGCTGGGGATGGCCCGGAAACGCTCCGCCAACTCAAGCACCAGGTCGAAATCCTGCTGTCCCAGCACAGCAAGATCCAGCAGATGTGGGTGACTCCAGTGGTTGTTCAGGGCTCCAGAAGCTGGGCGCTGCTCCAGCAGTGTGGTTGACGGGGGCGTTGATCCCCTGGGGCGCGGCGGCTGATGCTGCGGCTGGCCCCCAGGTACCAGCGCCAGGCCAGTTCCTGGGCCCGGGAGATGCCGATCCGCCGACCCTGGCGCAGGCCCAGGGCGCCGCTGGCCATGGCTGCCGCCAGCACCGGTGGCCGTGCCGTGAGCCACAGCCCTGCAGCGGAATCGTTGACCCGTTGGCCGTTAAAGGAGCGGTCAATGGCCAGGCAGCGACAGAGGAGGCCTGGCCCCGCCGCCCGCCGCTCGTGCTGCCCGCCCAAGGGGAGATCCAACGCCCGCAGTAGAACGCCACTGGCCCAGTCGGGGCGATCCGTCACCACGTTGCAACAGTGATGCACACCATAGCTGGTGTAAACGTAAAAACGCCCCGGCTCGCCAAAGAGGGTTTCGTTGCCGGGGCTGCGGCGGTGGTGCCCATGGCAGGCGGGCTCGCTCTGGCAATAGGCCTCCGTTTCCACAACCACCCCCCAGCGCAGTTGCCGCCGGTGGCGACGCACCAGCAGGCAGCCCAGTAAATCAGGCGCCACGGCGGCAGCGGGGCGATACAACGTCTCCAACGGCAGAAGCGGCACATCGCCACAGGCGCTGTCCGCAACCATGGTTGGCGAAACAGGAAGAGGCGGCCAAACTGGTTCTGCCGTCGTTTGTGCCATGGACGCTTCTGTCCCTGATTTCAGTCGCCTGTTGTTGCTGGGCTCCATCCTCTTTGTGGCGACGGCCCTCTACTTCGGAACCCAGGGAGGGTTCTACGACAGTGACGACTACCATGGCAACGGATCGGCCCACTGACCGGCGCCATGGGGTCAAGCCCAGGCCCGCACCGTTCACACCGCTGTTCAGGTGGTCTCGCCGGAGCCGTCGGTGCTGCCTCCGCTGATCCGCTCCTCCATGGGGCAGTCTTCAGCGGTGAGCAAATCTTCACTGCTCCCGTGGCGGGGCACGCTGGAGAGCCGACTCATCACCGAGCCCACGGAATTCAGCCGCACCATTTCCTGCCAGGCTTGCAGTTCTCCGTCCTCGTCGGTTTCATAGCGCAGGGTCACTACACCGCCACCGACATCCACAACCTGGGCCTGCTCAATCCAACGCTGCTGGTCAGAGAGAAACACCCACACGGGACGCCCCTCACATTGGGCCTCGTAGAGCTTGCGGTCGAACATGGGACTCCCGTTAATCACCCGGTCGCCAACCGCCTGCCGGTGATTAGAGACAATTTAAGTCCATAGCACCCCCACTGAGGCCGTGTCTGCAACGAGAATTCCCCTTGAACCCCAAAGCTGGCGACTCCAGCTTTGGACATGGCCCGAGGTGGAAGCCTATTTGAAGCACAACAAAGGCGTCATCCTGCCCCTGGGGTCCACCGAGCAACACGGCCCCACGGGAGCCATTGGCACGGATGCCCTCACGGCGGATGCCGTGGCCCAGGCCGTGGCGGAGCGCAACCGTGTGTTGGTGGCCCCTCCCCAGGCGTTCGGCATGGCGGAACATCACCTGGGATTTCCAGGCACCGTCAGCCTCCAGCCCAGCACTCTTCTGGCTGTGTTGCGGGACGTGGTGGTTTCCCTGGCTCGCCATGGCTTTGAGCGGGTCTACGTGATCAACGGTCACGGGGGCAACATGGCCACTGCCCGGGCTGCGTTCATCGAGGCCTACGACCGTGCCGCCAGCCTGGGGCTGGCCAGTGCGCCACGGCTGCGCTGCAAGCTGGCCAACTGGTTTTTGGCCCCAGCGGTCATGACCCACGCCCGTCACCTCTATGGGGAGCGGGAAGGCCAGCACGCCACCCCCAGCGAGATTGCCGTGACGCTCCACCTCTATCCCGACCTGGTGCAAAAACTCAGGCCCTTGCCTGACCCTGCACCCGTGGGTCCCATTCACGGATGGGAGGATTTTCGCCGCCGCTACCCCGATGGTCGCATGGGCTCCGACCCCTCTCTGGCCACGGCGGCCGCTGGACAGGACCTGTTGGAGCGGGCCGCCACGGCCCTGGGGGAGGATCTTCAGCGCTTCCTACAGGCCTCCTGAGCCATGGGAGGATATGGTGCAGGCCGTTGAGACAACGCCATGGGGTCAATCAACAGGGACGACGTGCGTCACGTGGCCCGGCTGGCCCGGCTGGCCTTGCCGGAAGAGCACATCACAACCATCACCGGCCAGTTGGAGTCCATCCTGGACTACGTATCCCATCTACAGTCGATTGACACCACCGGTGTGCCACCCACCACACGGGCGGTGGAGGTGGTGAACGTGACGCGAGCAGACCAGGTGCAACCCACGGCTGTGCGGGACGACCTGCTCAATCAAGCCCCCCAGCGGGAGGCTGACCTGCTGGTGGTGCCCCGTATCTTGGCGGAATAGGGCTGGCGGAATAGGGCCGCCAATCTCAGGACCGGCGCGGCAGGGGGGTGACAGCCGTTCGATGGAGAACGTGAAGCAACTGACGACAGGCCCAGCGGCTGGGCACAATGCGCACCAGGTTGCGCAGGCGGCTGCGGCTGCGCTTGTGGCTGCGGATGCCGAGAAAGACGTCGTATAGGAAATTCAGTAGGTCACCACGGGATTCGTAAATGCCCAGGCGCTGGGGCGAACCTTTCGCATCCAGGAGGGGTTTGACGGCTTCGTAGGCGGGCTTGTAGTCAAACCAGGGGATTGAGGGCCAGAGGTGGTGGACCAGGTGATAGTTTTGCCCCATGATCAGCCAGTTCATGGTCTTACTGGGGTAGATGCGGGCATTGCGCCAACGGTTGCGTTCGTTGAAGGGACGGTGGGGCAGGTAGTCGAAAAACAACCCCAGGGTGACCCCCACCAGCAATGCCGGGGCAAACCAGCAGTTGAACACAAACGGCAGGAATCCCTGCTGGGCTGCCGTCACCACAATGACCACGAAAAGGCCACGGGCAATCCCCCATTCCAACAGTTCATAGCGTCGCCAGAGCCGACGGCGGAAGAAGAAGTACTCGTGGTAGAAGAAGCGGGGCGCAATGAGCCAGAGGGGACCAAAGGTGGAGACCGTGTGATCCGGGTCCTTCTCCGGGTCGTTCACGTGGGCATGGTGTTCCAGGTGAACCCTCGTGAACACCGGATAGCTGAATCCCAGCAGCATGGCGGCCCCATGGCCCATGAAGGCGTTCCAGAAGCGATGCGGGTGGGCAGCGCGGTGACAGGCGTCATGGATGACGGTGCCCTGCAGGTGGAGGGCCAGAAAGCCTGTGGCCACCAGCAGGGGCAAGGGCCAGCCGCCCACAAACCATCCCCAGATGGTCAACCCTGCCAACAGGTAACCGCACAGAAACAGGCCCACCGTCGGATTCCATGGTTTTGGCGGTCTGAGGAAGCGCCTTGGCACAGAGCGACGGTGATCTGGCGCTGCGGCCATTGCCACAGGGGAGGCCGCTTCGGTCAAGGTAGGAATCACTGAACACGTCATCACCAGGGATTACCTTTCAGACCCATGGTCCCTGGGCCATGAATGCCAGGCACTTTAGGGAAGCATGGCGCAAGTCGCTGAATCGCTGTCACCTGATCCAACGGGTATGGCACGACGGCCTTGTCAGGAGAATGCATCTACAGTTCGCCTGGCTCTTGCCAGCGCAACCCATGGCCAATTTGACGTTTTTGGCTCCCCACGGTCTTCATCGGCGGAATCTCCGCGGAGACCTGCTAGGGGGAGTCACCGCCGCTGTGGTGGCCCTGCCCCTGGCTCTGGCCTTCGGCAATGCTGCCCTGGGGGAGGGCGGCGCTGTCTATGGCCTCTATGGAGCGGTGGTGGTGGGGTTTTTTGCCGCCCTGTTTGGCGGCACCCCGTCCCAGGTGTCCGGCCCCACCGGACCCATGAGTGTTGCGGTTGCCGGTGTGGTGGCCACACTGGCGGAGCTGGGGGTCAATGAGAACCTGGGGACCGGTGAACTGCTGCCCCTGGTGATGGCGGCCGTGGTGCTGGGGGGGCTCTTCCAAATCCTCTTTGGCCTGTTGCGACTGGGACGCTACGTCACCCTGGTGCCCTACTCCGTGGTCTCGGGCTTCATGTCCGGCGTCGGGGTGATCATCCTGCTGCTGCAAGTGGGGCCTTTCCTGGGCATCAGCACCAGGGGAGGGGTTGTGGCCTCACTCACCCAACTGCACCAGCACTTCACCACGGGCGGTGGCATCAACCCGGCAGCACTGGGCATTGGGATCATGACCGCGGCTGTGGTCTTCCTGACCCCCAAGCGGATTGGTCGGATCCTGCCCTCCCCACTGTTGGCCCTGTTGATCATCACCCCCATCTCCTTGATCTGGGGTGAGCTCGTGCCCCGGATCGGGGTCATTCCCGAGGGGGGGCTCCACCTGGCTCTGCCCAGTGTGGGGGACCACTGGGGCGCACTGGTGCAGGCGGGATTGATTCTGGCGGTTCTTGGCTCCATTGACTCCCTGCTCACCTCGCTGGTGGCGGACAGTCTCACCCAAACCCAGCACTGGTCCGACCGTGAGCTCATCGGCCAGGGCATTGGCAACAGCCTGGCGGGTCTGTTCTCCGGTTTGCCGGGCGCCGGCGCCACCATGCGCACGGTCATCAACGTGAAGTCCGGTGGCAAAACGCCCCTGTCCGGGATGGTCCATTCCCTCACCCTGTTGCTGGTTCTCGTGGGCGCCGGTCCCCTGGCGGCTCAGATTCCCAATGCCCTGCTGGCGGGCATCCTCATGAAGGTGGGCATCGACATCATTGACTGGAACTTCCTGTTCCGGGCACACCGCATCTCCACCAAAACGGCGGGAGTCATGTATGGGGTGTTGCTGATGACGGTGTTCTGGGATCTGATCTGGGCTGTTCTGGTGGGGGTGTTCGTGGCCAATCTCATGACCATCGAGAGCATTACGGCCTACCAGTTGGAGGGGATGGAGACGCAAGACAGCATGATGGCCAGCCCCGACCTGCCTGCGGACGAGAAGGCGTTGCTGGATGCCTGTGACGGTCACGTCATGGTGTTCCGGCTCAGTGGTCCCCTGAGCTTTGGGGCCGCCAAAGGCATCAGTGACCGCATGTCCCTGGTGCGCAATTACAAAGTCCTGATCCTGGATCTCTCCGCCGTGGCGCGCCTCGGGGTGACGGCTGCGCTGGCCCTTGAATCCATGCTCAATGCCGCGGTCGGCCACAAACGCCACGTGTTTCTGATTGCGCCTGAGGGGCGGGTGCGGGAACGGCTTGAGCGGCTCAACCTCCAGGATCGCGTCACCGGAGGCCTGAGCATCAGCCGTAAGGTGGCCTTGCAACGGGCTGTGGAACTTTGCCGTCTCTCCTGATCAGGGCAAGGTTGATGGTCAAAAAAAAGGCAGCCCCCCGGCTGCCTCGACGCACTTTCCACAACCCAATGCAACCGCTTTCCCATGCTGGATGTGGTTGCCGTTCATACGGAAACAAAAATTTTTGTGGGTGCAGCGAAGGACACGGGCACGTTGCGTGGTTGCCCATTCGGCTGGCTCTGGGTGATCCACACAGCGGCAACACCAACAGCCAGGCCAAAACCACAGACCTCCAAGACCACACTGGAGCTCAGCCAACGGGCCGTGGCCTGACGAGGGACCTGGCAGGGGAATCGGACACACTTTCCGGCACGCCTGGCCAAACGGCAAGCCTTTCTACGCTCCGTCCAACTCAGAAAAAAGTACTCCGACCCTGGCAAGCGCTTGTCCGCAAACAGGCGGTGCAGCTTTTTTTCCAGCTCCCTCTCCCTGGGCAGGGTCACAACCTGGTGGATTTTATCCGGCTTGAGTTCATTCATGCGCCGCTGGATATCAGCAGTAATGCCAATCTTGGTCAGTTTTTTAGTCTTAATGATGTAAAGAAATCCCATGGGTGCCGATGAGGTACGGGAGGGAGGAGAAGTGCCCACCGCGGGACTCGAACCCGCACAACCAAAGTCACTGGTACCTAAAACCAGCGCGTCTACCAATTCCGCCAGGTGGGCGCGTTTGCCGACACCCACAACCTATCACCCGCAACCTGAAGCAGGAATGAGTGGGATTGGCCAGTGCCCTCAGGCAAGTTTGTCAGAATCCATCATGCATTCCTGGCCGATGATGGATCCCGGACACTTTGAACATAACCTTTGGGGGGTTGTCTCCCTTGCGATGCCAGACATACCGGAAGCGTGGCAGCACGCGCTGAACCATTGGCTGGATGCTGCCTTGGCCTTCTCCGGGCTGGCCCCTGTCCTGGGTTACGGGGTTCTGGTTCTGGCCCTGCCCCTGCTGCTGCTGCCCATCGCCTTTCCGGAACTCTCCCGTCCCCGTGATGCGCCGTGGTCGCTGCTGCTGGCGGCCCTGGCGCCCTTGCTGCTGCTGAATCGCCTGCCTGTCCTCAGCAGTGCAGGCTTCGGCGAGTTGATTGCCACGGTGCTGATGGTGCGTCTTGCCGCCGAGGTGGGGCAAGGGCGCTGGGCATCGCTCACCCCGGACCAGAGGTGGGCGCTGCGCCACCTGCCCCGGTGGCGTCGTGCCGGGGCTGACGTGGTCGCTGCTGTTGTGCAGGCGGCGAAGGACACTTGGCGTGCCACTGCCCAGGCAGGGAAGACTGCCTGGGTTGCAATGTCAGGCCAACCTGCAACGGGGGCAAGCCCAGGTCCAGTGGTTGACAATGTCCCTGATGCTGAACCACCGCAACCTGTTGCTGGTGATGATGGTGGTCAGGGGACCGAGGGCGCCGAAGGCAACCTGAAGGATGGGGCCACTGCTGGAAGCGGAGAAGCCGCGCCGGAGGAAGAGCAGCGCGCCGGGACTGGCTTGGTCGCCGCTGTTATACAGGCAGCGAGGAACACCTGGCGTGCGGTGTCGGGCCAAAAAAGCCCTGTGGAACAGCGTCGCCAAGGGCAGTCCGCCCAGAAACCGGCTCGCAAGGAATGGGTCCGTCCCGACCCGCCGGATGGGGCGCAGGGTGGCCAGGATCAAGATGGGGAGACCAGGTCCGAGACCTTGGATGTGGCCCCTGCAACGGTGACAAGTCCAGGTCCGGCGGCTGACGCGGCTGACAATGTCCCTGATGTTGAACCACCTCAACCTGTTGATGGTGGCGCTGGTGATCAGGGGACTGAGGGGGCTGAAGTCAGCATGAAAGACGTCACCCCTGAAGAGCACAGTGCTCCTGAGCCAGAGGAAGAGGCTCAACAGACTCAACCTGTTGATG
>VXNS01000023.1:0-30541 GCA_009840445.1 Synechococcus sp. SB0662_bin_14 | reverse complement strand
AGTGCTCCTGAGCCAGAGGAAGAGGCTCAACAGACTCAACCTGTTGATGACGGTGATCCCGGGGACACCCCTGGCGCTGCAGCGGCGCCAGGGGATGTTGAGAGCCGTGTCGACCCTCCAGAACCAGCGACGCCACCCTCTGCAGACGTTGCTCCGATCTCACCATCCCAGGATGCAGACAACAGCGTACCCATGGCCGTGGCGCCAGACGACGATCCGGATCACGTGGCTACCGCAGAGGAAAGTGGCGAAGGCTTTGTTGTCGCCAAAGCTGATACTGCCCCTGCTGGCCTGCCACAAGCCATGACTGATACCTCAGGGGCTGAGGTTGAGCCGGCTCAACCCGCGGTCAAGGAATCTGGCCAACCTGCCCAGGACGGGGAGGACGTGGTGGTCGGCAGCTTTGACGAAGTTGACGGGAAACTGCGGGAGGCCAACTGAACTCATCTGCTGCCGGGGGACGAGTCTTGGCGTGGTGACCATTGCTGTGCGCTAGTCTGGCATCCCTGCGTACATCTCATCAGTTCCCACGAAAGCGGGAACTGATGGCTGGGGTGGCGGTTACGCCAGACTCCGTTCGTAGTGGTCAAATTCCTCATCTCGAACGTACCCCAGACCCTCGTACAGGTGCTTGGCCCGGACGTTTTGCATTTGTGTGGCCAGCGTGACGGCACAGGCACCCGCGGCCCGGGCATCCTCCTCCGCGTGACGCATCAAGTTCCGGCCCACCCCGCGGCCGCGAAAGCGAGGATCCACAAACAGGTCGTTGAGAATCCAGAGCGGCGCCAAGCGTACCGATGAAAAGCTGGGATAGAGTTGTGTGAATCCCGTCGGCGCCCCCGATTTGCTCCGGGCCAAAATGACGTGGGAATCGTTGTACGTTAGACGAGCCTCCATGAAGATACGGGCCTTGGGCAGGTCGGAGGGCTGTCCGTAGAAAACCCGGTAGTCATCAAAGAGCGTGGCGACCGCGTCCAGGTCCTTCAGTGAAGCAGGGGCTGTCGTCATGGATCGTACGGTCTGGGGCGATGGCGCCAATCGTTTGATTTAGGCGCCTCCCTTGCCTTGTGGGCCAGGGCTTGCGTTGTCGGGTGGTTAGCGGGGTGCTTTCCGCAGCATCTCCATCGTCTTCAAGGGCAGATCGTTCACGTCTTTCCGTAGCTCCTTCACGTCTTCCCGTAGCTCGTCAATCCGCTTGTTTTCCCTGGCTTCACTCGCCTTGATTTCTGACCAGATCGCCGCCAAGGCACTGAGAAGGAGTGTCAAGCCACCTGTAAGCAGTCGATGGCAACAACCACAAAGGCATGACGGTTGGCTTGCGGATGAGGGACAAGCTACAGCAATCCCCGCAGCCTTTCACGGGCAATTCTACAGGGCTTGTGGCAGGTTGCAGGCTTTGGATGGGAATCAAGTACCCAGCCAAAATCAAAGAGATTATTAAGATTTATTTCTCTTGGTCATGGGCTGGCAGTTGCTCCCTTCCTTTTGGCTCCATGACCTGCTGGCAGCCTCCCATGGGATCTGAGCCTTCCCACCATGCCACTCTGCCCTTGTAGGCGCTCATGGCCCTTAGCCATGGCCTGTTGGGCCTGCTCCCTTGCGTGGTGTGCCTTGCCTTGTGTCTTGTGTGGTGCTTCCACTGAACCATATCCTATCAATGTTAAGAAATATAAAAGCCACTTGACAGAAGTCCTGAGTCCCGTAGTGCAATCTATTGCAATAAATTAGGCTACTACTGCTATTTCAAGCGCTGCTACTTTCCAGGCAAAGCCGTTCTTTGCCAAGTCTTGGCCAAAGCCTAAAATCACGCTATCATGCGAGACTGCCAGCAGAGCCAAGAGAATTGGGAAACGGCAAAAGTCAGTGGTGGCGCGGGTTCTTGGGAAACTTGTTCTTCCCTTGACCGCTGCCCATAGGTGCCTAAAATGGCTGAAACCCCAGTTTTCACGTTGGGCTTGCCATAGGGGTAAGGGAGGCGGGAAGATTGCCAGAATCTGAACCCGCCCTTAGCCGTGGAGAGTGACAGCACCCGGAGCACCATCAACCTCCCGAAAACCGGTTTCGGGATGCGGGCCAACGCGGTGGAGCGAGAGCCTCAGCTCCAGCGGTTCTGGGCTGAACACAGGGTGTATGAGCGATTGAGCCAGGGCAACCCTGGCGAGCCCTTCGTGCTCCACGACGGCCCCCCCTACGCCAACGGCGCCCTGCACATGGGCCATGCCCTCAACAAGGTGCTCAAGGACATCATCAACAAATACAAGCTCCTGCAGGGGCGCAAGGTGCGTTTCGTGCCGGGTTGGGACTGCCATGGCCTGCCCATTGAACTGAAGGTTTTGCAACAACTGACAGCGGAGCAGCGGCAGCAGCTCACCCCCATCAAGCTGCGCAAAAAAGCAGCGGCCTATGCCCGTAAGCAAATGGAGGGGCAGCGGCAGGGCTTTCGCCGCTGGGGCATCTGGGGGGACTGGGACCATCCCTATCTCACCCTTCAAAAAGAGTATGAAGCGGCCCAGATTGAGGTGTTTGGCCGCATGGTGCTGGCCGGTCACATCTACCGCGGCCTGAAACCCGTGCATTGGAGCCCCAGTTCCCGCACGGCCCTGGCGGAGGCGGAGTTGGAGTATCCCGAGGGCCACACCAGCTCCAGCGTCTACGGGGCCTTCCCCGTGGAGACCGTGCCCGATGCCCTGGTCCCGCTCCTGGACGGGGCCGCCCCCCAGGGGCAAGGGCTCCACTTGGCCATCTGGACCACCACCCCCTGGACCTTGCCAGCCAACGTGGCGGTGGCGGTGAACCCCCGCATGGACTATGCCGTTGTGACCACGGCGGCTGGGCGGCGGCTGGTGGTGGCCTGTGGGCGGCGGGAAGCCTTGAGCCAGGTGCTGGAGCAACCCCTGCAGGTTCTCCGGACCCTGCCGGGAACTGTATTGGAGGGGATTGGCTATACACACCCCCTGTTGGAGCGTCAGGGCCGGGTGGTGTTGGGGGGGGACATGGTTACCGCCGACTCCGGCACCGGTCTGGTGCATATTGCCCCGGGGCACGGAGCGGAAGACTTTGCCGTTGGCCGGCGCTACAACCTGCCCACCCTCTGCGCCGTGGACGGGGCGGGGCGCTTCACCGCCGAGGCCGGCCCCTTCGCCGGTCTCAACGTGCTGGAGGACGCCAACCCCGCCATCGTTGCCGCCCTCAAGGACCGGGGCGCCCTGCTGGCCTCCGTGCCCTATGCCCACCGCTATCCCTACGACTGGCGCACGAAAAAACCCACCATCTTCCGGGCTACGGAACAATGGTTTGCCTCGCTGGACGGCTTCCGGGACGCGGCCCTGGCGGCCATTGGCCAGGTCACGTGGCTTCCCGGCTCCGGCCGGAACCGCATCGAGGCCATGGTGCGGGAGCGGGGGGACTGGTGCATTTCCCGGCAACGGGTCTGGGGTGTGCCCATTCCCGTGTTCTATGCCCGCAACGGAGACGAGGTGCTGCTCAACGAGGACACCCTTACCCACGTGCAGAAGCTGTTCGCCACCCACGGCAGCGACGTTTGGTGGACCATGGACGAGGCGGAACTTTTACCACCTTCCTATGCCCCGGAGGCGGAGCGCTGGCGCAAGGGCGCCGACACCATGGACGTGTGGTTTGATTCCGGCTCAAGCTGGGCGGCGGTGGCGGCCGGCCGCGAGGAACTCACCTATCCGGCCCATCTGTACCTGGAGGGTTCGGATCAACACCGGGGTTGGTTTCAATCGTCGTTGCTCACTTCCGTTGCCGTCCATGGCCATGCCCCCTACCGCTGTGTGCTCACCCATGGCTTCACCCTGGATGAGCAGGGCCGCAAGATGAGCAAATCCCTCGGCAACGTCGTGGATCCCACAGTGATTATTGCCGGTGGCAAGAACAAGAAAAAGGAGCCGGCCTATGGGGCCGACGTGTTGCGGCTCTGGGTGAGTTCCGTGGACTACTCCTCCGACGTGCCCATTGGCTCCGGCATCTTGCGGCAACTGGCGGACGTATACCGCAAGGTGCGCAACACCTGCCGCTACATGCTGGGCAACGTTTATGACTTCCAGCCGGAGCGGGACGGTGTTCCCTTTGACAAGCTGGCCTGGCTGGATCGCTGGCTTCTGCACCGCACGGGAGAGGTGCTCCAGGAGGCAACCAAAGCATTTGAAGAGTATGAATTTTACCGCTTCTTCCAGATTCTTCAGAACTTTTGCGTGGTTGACCTTTCTAATTTTTACCTGGATATTGCCAAGGATAGATTATACATCAGCGCCCCCCAGGATCTGTCCCGCCGTCAGTGCCAAACGGTGCTGGCCATTGTGGTGGAGCAGTTGGCGGGCATGATGGCCCCCGTGCTTTGCCACATGGCAGAGGACATCTGGCAGAACCTCCCCTATGCCGTCCCGGAAACCTCCGTGTTTGAGCGGGGTTGGCCCCAAGCCGCCCCTGAATGGCGCCATGACCGGTTGGCGGTGGTGGTGGGGCAGTTGCGCCGCCTGCGCACCAGCGTCAATCGTCAGTTGCAGGCCAGCCAGGCCGCCGGCTACATGGGCGCCTCCCTGGATGCCCAGGTGCGTCTGGACATTCAGGATTCGGACCTGCAAGGGGCCGTCACCTGGCTCCAGGACCAGGACACCAACGTGGAGGACCTGGTTAAAGACTGGCTCCTGGTCTCCCAACTGCACATGGGCGGTGATCCTTTGCCCCAACCCCTGGCGGAATCCCGGGAGAACGGCCTCCACATCCAGGTGGCCAAGGCGGAGGGTTGGAAGTGCTCCCGTTGCTGGCACTACACCACGGATCAGGGGCAGGTACTGGACGACGGTTCCCACATCTGTGATCGCTGCGCGGACGTTCTCAAGCGTTCCGCAACAGCCGTGTGACCCCCAGACTCATTGTGTTGGATCCCCTCCTTCCCATGGCAGCCATGCCCAAGTCAGTGCCGAACACCATCAACGCGGACCATGCAGGGCGCACCGGTTCCGTGGAACGGGTGACCCGGGAAACCCGGGTGCGGCTGCACCTGAACCTGGATGGAACGGGTCGTGGCCAGGTGGAGACCACCATCCCTTTTCTGGACCACATGCTCATGCAACTGGTGAGCCATGGCCTCTTTGATCTGCAGGTGCAGGCCCAAGGGGACACCGAGATTGACGATCACCACACCAATGAAGACGTGGGCATCAGCCTGGGGCAGGCCTTGGGGCAGGCCTTGGGGGATCGCCGCGGGATTTATCGTTTCGGGCACTTCCTGGCCCCGTTGGACGAGGCCCTGGTGCAGGTGGCCCTGGACTGCTCCGGTCGCCCCCACCTGGAGTTTGACCTGCAATTGCGTTCCGAGCGCATTGGCCGCTACGACACCCAGCTTGTGCGGGAGTTTTTCGTAGCCGTAGTCAATAATAGTGGCCTCACCCTGCACGTCCGCCAGCTCCACGGCCGCAACGACCATCACGTTGTGGAGGCCTGCTTCAAAGCCTTTGCCCGGGCGTTGCGCACGGCCACGGAGGTGGACCCACGGCGCTCCGGCCAGGTGCCCAGCTCCAAAGGCGTGCTGGAGCAGGCGGGGGGTGGTTGAGGGGTGGGGTGTATTCTGTTGCCGGATCTTTGGAGTAGACACGGTTTTCTGCTACTCTTTAAGAGAACGTGTTGGAGACATGAGCATGAGCGGCCTGTCCTGTCGCGTCATGGAACATGCAGAGAGACTTCCGGAAGCCACGCCACTGTGCCCGGAAGCTATGGACCATCTTGGCAATTCCAATACAGTGGATCAGGAGTTGCAGCGCTTGGCACAGTCGGGTCGTTTGATGCGGATCTGCGAGGGGGTGTATATGCGCCCGATTGAAACCCGCTTTGGCCTCCGGGCGCCCCGGCTCAGCAAGGTGCTCACGGCGCTTGCAGCGCTCTGGAGCGAGACCATCGTGCCGTGTGGCGGCGCCGTAGCAAACTGCCTGGGCCTGACCACTCAGAATCCCGTGCGTGACGTCTATCTCACCTCCGGCCCCAACCGGCGGCTGCACTTTGGCTCGTCCGTCGTCGAGTTGGGTCATGCCCCGAGTTGGCAACTGGTGGCGCCTCATCGCAAAGCGGGAGACGTGGTCCGTGCCTTGGAGTGGCTCGGTCCGGAAGAAGTGGAGTACGGCCTCAAAGCGGTGCTGCCAACCCTCTCCGATGTAGACCGGGAAGAGCTTGCCGCCCTGCAGGCCACCTCCACCATGCCCCGTTGGATGGCGGAACCGATCAGCGCACGCCTTGTGCATGGCTGAGACGAGATTTCAGGATCTCTCCCCCGCTGACCGGCGCGACGCTCTTGAGGTGGCAGAACAAAGCTGTAGCTACAGGGCGCTTCTTCTTGAGAAGGACATCTGGGTTGTTGCAGCGCTCGGTACTCTGTTCGAGGCGCCATTTGCGCAAGACCTGACTTTCAAAGGCGGCACGTCGCTATCGAAGGTGTATGGGGCGATCCGCCGCTTCTCCGAAGACGTGGACATCACCTACGACATCCGCGCCTTCGCACCGGACTTGGTTTCCGGCGCCGGCGACGAGGCCTTGCCACCCAGCCGAAGTCAGGAGAAGTGCTGGACGCAAACCATCCGTGCTCGTCTCACAAAATGGGTTCGGGATACAGCCTGCCCAAGTGTTGTAGAAGGGCTTGCCGCCGCTGGATTCGCTGCACAGGTTCATCCATGCAAAGAGCGGCTCTACATCCGCTACGAGACGCTGTTTGACGATAGCAGCTTTATTCACCCACAAGCCATGGTGGAGTTCGGCGCCCGGTCGACAGGTGAACCGCGCTTGCCGCAACCTGTCGTATGCGATGCAGCGGCTTGTCTTCCCCATCTGGTGTTTCCCAAGGCGCACCCAACAGCCATGCTGGCGGAGCGGACCTTCTGGGAGAAGGCAACTGCCATCCACGTCTTCTGCCGCCAGAAGCGCCATCGTGGTGAGCGTTTGTCGAGGCACTGGCATGATCTTGTGCGCCTTGACGAAGCGGGCATTGTGGCTAAAGCCTTGGCTGACCATCCGCTCGCCCTTTCCGTTGCCCGTCACAAGTCCAAGTTTTTCTCCGAGAAGGATGCCTGTGGCGTACGGATCAACTATAAAGCCGCGGTTTCCGGTGAACTGCAGCTTGTTCCCTCCGGTCCCGCGTATGGGGTACTTGCCGATGACTACGCGAGAATGCTGGACAGCGGAATGCTGCTCAATGAGAGCGAGCCGTTTGATGTTCTGATGGATCGATGCGCCTTGATTGAGGCCCGGGCCAACAGGACCGACAGCGCCATAGAGACCACCTGAAGCTCCTGGCATCGCAGAGGACGTGGTTTTGCCAAGCTGGGGGGCCATCAGCCCACCACCGACCACCATGACCGCCACTACCGCTTACCAGCAGGCTACTCCTGCCGTTTTGGGCATTTCCTGGCCCCGTTGGATGAAGCCCCTGGTGCGGGTGGTTCTGGAGCAGGCGAAGAGTGGTTGAGGGATGTTAAATGTATCGCCCCATTCATCACCATGGCAGAAACCAAGCCAACACAAGGCTTTCAGCTTTCTTTGCCCCCCTACGGGCCTGCTGGTTGACGGCCACATTGGATGACCTTGATGCAGCGGATTGAACGAACAGCCAAGTTCAAGCGAGACTATAACGGGAATCCAGGGGACCAAATAAAGTCCTACTCAAAACCGTCTTGAAAGAGGTACTGGAGTTGGTCGCTGATGGCCAGTAACTTGCCGGACTGTACCGCAATCACGCACTGAGCGGAGAATGGTATGACCATTGGGATTGTCACATCAGGCCGGATCTGATTATCATCTATCGCATCTATCGTAAGTCCGGCAAGAACATCATTTACCTGCTGGCACCCGTGCGGATCCAAATGGGCAAGATGACTGGGCAGACATCTCCCAACCCCGGTTCTGGATAAAGGGACAGGGAACCTGCTGTGTGACCTATCGCCAAGGTGGTGGAGCGTCCAATTCTTGCGTTGAGGGCCGAACAAGCGTAAGCTCAGCAAATCCACCCAGTCCCTTCCGCCCACTCGCCAGCCCCCTTGACCCATTCAGCGCCCACCCTTACCGCCACCGAACTGGGAGACCTGTTGCTGGAGGTGTTGCCGCCCGACGGGCGCACCATGGGCAACATCCCGGCCCGGGAGGCCCTCAGCAGGGCGGCGGAGCGCACCATCAGCGAAGGGGAATACCAACGGATCCGGGACAGGGCGCTGGTGCTGGGCACCGTGAGGAAAGGACGGGGGCGGGGCGGCTCCATCGCCCTGGCGGCAGGCATCGAGGGGGGCAGTCGCTACGCGGCCCCTGCTGCGGCTGGCGGGAACGGGCATGGACCTTCAGCGGGGCGGCGTCGCAGCGTGAAGAACGGGGCTGGCGCCGCCAGTGGGTCACCCACCTTCAGGATCGGGCAACCACTGACCCTCTCCCAACTGGAATCGTTCCTCTGGAAAAGCGCCGACATCCTGCGGGGCAGCATGGATGCTTCGGAATTCAAGGATTACATCTTCGGAATGCTGTTCCTGAAACGTCTGTCCGACGCCTTCGAGGAAGCGCGGGAAGGGGTGATCCGGTATTACCTGGATCGGGGCAAGACCCGGGAGCAAGCAGAGGACCTGGCCAACGACCAGGACGAGTACCACAAAACGTTCTACGTGCCGGAGCGGGCGCGGTGGCACAGGCTCAAGGACCTGAAACACGACATCGGTGCGGAGTTGAACAAGGCAACCGAAGCCGTCGAGGAGCACAACCCCGCCCTGGAGGGGGTGCTGGTCTCCATTGACTTCAACATCAAGAACAAGCTGGACGACCGCAAACTCAGGGACCTGCTCTCCCACTACTCCACCTTCCGCCTGCGCAACGAAGACTTTGAGCGACCCGACCTGCTGGGGGCCGCCTACGAATACCTGATCAAGATGTTTGCCGATTCGGCCGGCAAGAAAGGGGGCGAATTCTATACCCCCAGCGAAGTGGTAAAACTCCTGGTGGCGCTGCTGAAACCCCGTGCAGGGATGCGAGTCTACGACCCCACCTGCGGCTCCGGGGGAATGCTGATCCAGACCAGGATTTACCTGGCAGCCCACGGTGAGAACCCCGCCAACCTGCAATTGTTCGGCCAGGAGAGGAACCTGTCAACCTGGGCCATCTGCAAACTCAACATGTTCCTGCACGGCGTCCTCAGTGCGGACATCAGAAAAGGCGACACCCTGGGGGACCCGCAGCACCTGGAGCAGGGAGAATTGATGCACTTTGACCGGGTGATCGCCAATCCCCCCTTCTCCCTGAAAAACTGGGGACGTGACCTGGCCGAACACGACGGCCATGGACGGTATCGCTTTGGCATTCCCCCAAGGGACGCTGGCGATCTGGCCTTTGTGTAACACATGATCGCCTCGTTGAACCAGGAAGGCGTCATGGGTGTTGTGGTGCCCCACGGGGTGCTGTTTCGTGGTGGGGCGGAGGGGGAGATTCGGAAAGGCATCCTGGAGGACGACCTGATGGAAGTGGTGATCGGGCTACCGGCCGGGTTGTTCTATGGAACCGGGATCCCGGCGGCGCTGCTGATCATCAACAAGAACAAACCTCCCGAGCGACGGGGTAAGGTGCTTTTCATCAATGCTGAACTGGATTTCCAGGAAGGCAAGAATCAGAACATCCTGCGGGAACAAGACATTGAAAAAGTGGTACACTGTTTTGACGGCTACAACACAATCAAACGGTTCTCGCGGGTGGCAACCCTGGAAGAAATCCGGGACAATCACCACAACCTCAACATCCGCCGCTACGCCGACACCTCCCCACCCCCGGAACCCTTTGACGTGGGCGGCATTCTCCACGGCGGCGTACCCATCAAGGAAATTCAAGACGAATACATCCAGGAAATTCTCGACGGCTTTGACGTGGGTTTGGCGCTGGTTCCCAAGGATGCCGAATACCTGCAATTCAGGGACACCATCAAAGAGAAATCCCGGATCCGCCAACACCTGGGGGATGCCTCCGATGCCGTGGTTCAGCAGTTTGAACGGTGGTGGGACAAGTATGGGGTTTCACTGGCTCGGATTGATGCTGAAGTGCAAGAGGCGGAAGCCGTGATGCACGGGTTTTTGGAGGAGTTGGGTTATGAGTGATTCCTATCCTTGGGACCAGTACCCACTACAGGAGCTTGAGGAGAGGGGCATCGTCTCTCTGGGTAGAGGTAAGATCATCTCAAAAGTAGATATACAGGAAAACCCAGGTGACTATCCAATATACTCCTCCTCAGCAAAAGGAGAAGGTTTATTTGGCAAATATGATAATTATATGTTTGACGAAGAGCTGATAACTTGGTCAGTTGATGGCGGTGGACATCTATTCTATCGACCCAGACATAGATTCTCAGTCACAAATGTTTCGGGATACATGAGACTAGATACCTCAGTTTTTGATTACAGATTTGTTCACGCTATACTATCGTTGCAGCATTCCAAACTGACCTTTGACTATCAGGCCAAAGCACATCCGAGTGTTATACGCAATATCTATCATCTTCCCTTCACCCCACTCCCCGAGCAGAAAAAGATCGCCGAGATACTTTCGGGGATTGACCGCAGGCGTTGTATCTACGAAGTAAAGAAGGAAAAGATATTCAAGCTAATTGAGGCAACTATAAATCATTTCTTTGTAGACATTGCAAGCACTGCACCAGCAGCAGAGATTGGATCTTTCGGCATGGTCGTAACAGGTTCAACTCCTCCAACGTCAGACAAAAGTAACTATGGGGAAGGCATTTCATTTATAACGCCTGGTGACATAGATGATAACATTCTTGTCAAGACAACTAAGGCAACTCTTACTGCAAGCGGATTAAAGAAGACAAGAGTTATTCCGCCTAATTCAGTCTGTGTAGTCTGCATTGGATCCACTATTGGAAAAGTTGCCATATCGGTCGTAGAATCAGCAACTAATCAGCAGATCAACAGCATTTCTCCAGGAAATTACGATCCCTACTATTTGCTTGCTGCGATTTCTCATTATAATAAGGACATACGCAAAGCGGCAAGCACACATGCTGTGCCAATTATCAATAAAAGTAGGTTTTCTGAAATTTTAATTCCTCGACCTTCTATCGATGCCCAGAAGTGTCTTGGTCGCTTTATTGCTTCCTCTTATTTCTCTATTGAGTTGCTAGATCTACTTTTGAAGAAGAATTCATTTCTTGCCAAGTCCGTTGCAAGTGACCTCCTCTCCGGCCGCAAGCGGGTCAGTGTCTAACCATGACAAAGGGACTGAACAATAGCAAAGTGTCCATGGGAACCTCTGAACAAGTCTCCTTTTTCATGACTTGGCACTTGAGAAACCCTGTGGCTACGGGGAAGGTGGAAAGCCTACCGGTGTCTGATCCTGGCCTTTTCAGAAGTTCCCATGGAGTCCCGCCCTATCCTATTCATCCAAAAACCTGGGTGAGATTAACCATCTCAAGTCTAGTGGTAATAGGTGTTTAGGTCTCCTGGAGCTATAGTAAGCCTTAGTATTTATATCATTCCCTTTTCTCTCCACATCTTTTCAGTAAACTTCAGCAAGTCATGAGAAAAATTTGGTGAGGATGGAAAATGTTTTATTGAATAACGATTATTCTCTTTCTGCCAAATACTTCCATACTGCACAAAAATAAGATCTTCTTTGGTAAAATCTTTAAGAGAAGACGGATTGTATTTGTAATCTATTATCACTTTTTTATTCCAATTCAGAGCTTCGTCTAGAGTAGCTATTTTATTGTTAATCTCATATTTTTCTTTAATTTCTTTTTTAACTGTATCATAGATTTCTTGAATCTCAGATTGTGTCTTACATTGTAGTTCTCTGAAGATTTTGCGTATATCATGACATCGATATTTATTCAGTTTTGTATTTGTATCGTTTTCTAGTATCCAGATAATCTTAATTGAAAGTTCAACGATCAAGGCAGAAAGATAGGTGAACACGAAGGAATAACCAAGTTTAGGATCATTGTAATCATAAGGCTTGTCTATAGTTTCTCCGGCAAGAATCTCTGATGGTGGATGCAACTTCTCATTTTCTATAGATTCTTCTATAAACTTTAATACCATATTGAAATGTTTTGCAGAATGAATGAACCAGGAAAGATCGGTGTTCTTCATCGCCTGCCAGCCAACACCGCCACCGTCTCGCACGCACCGGCTACTGCCGCCAATGGAAAAAACCTGGGACGTTTGATCGGCCATGAAAAAACAAGAACGCCAACAGATAGTACAGGGCATCTCGAAAAATCGCCATCCCTTTGCCTGAAAAAGCCTGCTGGCCCGTGCAAACCTGCTCTACGACTGACTTTCTCATGGTGATACACCCTGCAGGGAAGGTTGTCCGATTTTTCGAGATGCCCTTATGATAATCCCTTCTGCAACTCCCCACCACCTGGGTGCCTCTCTCCCCGCTTGTAGAGATCCTGGCACAATGCCTTGGCTCTGTGCCACACCACACGGGCACAGCCAAACGCCCTGGCCAGCGCCGCCTTCTGATGTGGATGGGGAGACCCGGTAGCGGTAGCGGACTTGCAATGCCAGGATTGCGATGGGTTGAGGAGCGCTTGAGGGCGGCACTGTGACGGCGCTCCTTGATGCTAGCAGGCGGAACACCGCCCTCAAGGGTGGGGGCTTGTGGCCCTGGACAGCCTTGGTCAGAACTAAGGACCAACGACCACACAGGACCGATCCTTACCCGGGGCTCCTACCGCACGGGAAGGCTGACTAGCCTGCGGAATCCCCGCTGTCACACTGGATTACCCATTTGGTCAAGAACTGTATCCCATCCAACTGCGCCAGGCTCTGCCGCTGCTAACTTGGTTATGCTCTTTCCCCATGCATCCCACGAACCTCCCACGTCTCCAGTGTTGCCTTGTCCCTGATGGAGTCTAGCGCCATGGCCGTTCCCGTTCTGCGAGCTGGCAAGCATCTTGCCAAGATGTCCGGCTGGACGTACTCCAACCTGGAAATGCAAAAAATTCTCTACATTAGCCATATGGTTTATTTAGGGCAACTGCATGAGCCGCTATTGGAAGGAAACTTTGAAGCATGGGATTATGGCCCTGTCCATCCTGAACTGTACCATCACTTGAGCAGCTATGGCGCAAAGTCCATCCCAGAGTCCGCTTTTGAGAACATAAAAGATTTGAATAAAATAACCCATAGCAAGGAAATGGCGGTACTTAAAGGAGTAGCCAGGAATTTCCACCATCCCTCAGGGCCAACACTCATAGGCATTACCCATCAAGCCAAAGGTGCATGGAGAAAAAGATACAAACCCGAAACGAGAGGAATTATAATTTCCAACAGTGATGTATTTGAAGAATATGAAAAACGCTACACAGACCAGCAGCAGCAGACAGTCAGACAATGAATAAAACGCCACCTCTCCCTGACGATCATCTTGAAGATGGTGACAATCAACTAGAAGAAAGCAGTTCCAGCTTTATAGAAAAGTCAATCGAATCAGTTGATTCTAATGATTTGGAAGATTACCAAGATCTTTTGAGTCGAGTTGATTCGCACGAGGCAAAGTTTGGAGCGGAGATAAAAAATCTGAGAAACGAAGTCAAGCATCTAAAGGAAGAAATTGAGCAACGGGTGTGGCTTAAGCCAAGTACAGCAGTTCTCATAGGATTGACAATAATTGGCATACTGCTAGCTGTTTTTTCTTATCTTAGTGTTCGCATAGACCATGTTGGCGGACGGATAGATAATGCTGGCAGTCGGATAGATACAATTTACCAATCTCACCCACCTGAAACCAAGGCGGTAACCGACCCAGACGAGGAGGCTTCAAAGCGTCCAGGGGAGTGACCCCATCACCTGGACCCATGGGGCCTGGCTGGTTTTGCAATGGATGGCGGCAGGTAGCCTGCACACAGTTGTGTGGTCGTTCCCTAGCCCATGACAAACGACGAGCGCAACCTGGTGGAGGCCCCCGCCCTTGAGCAACTCAAGGGGGTGGGATGGCGGCATCTGAACGGCGCTGCCCTTTCCTCTGAACACGGCCATCATCGTGCCTCCCTCAAGGCCGTGGTCCTCACCCCCAATCTTGAGCAGGCCGTTCAACGCATCAACCCCTGGATCAGTGGAGAGAATCTCCGCAAGGTGGTTCGTGACGTTACCCGCATCCGGGCCGCCACCTTGATGGAGGCCAACCGGTGGTTCTGGGAACAGCTCACCCAATACTTCAGCGTGGATCAGGATCTGGGCCGTGGCCGCAGAGGGCAGACCATCAAGCTGATTGATTTTGATACCCCGGAGAACAACGAATTTCTCTGTGTGGATCAGTTCAGAATCCAGGGGCCTGCCCAAACCATTGTTCCCGACATCACCCTGTTCGTGAACGGTTTGCCGTTGGGGGTGATGGAGTGCAAGTCCCCCACCGTTACCAACCCCATGGCGGAAGGCATCAACCAACTGCGCCGCTACGCCAATCTGCGCCATCCAGGCGCCACGGAAGGCTGCGAAAGGCTGTTCCACTACAACCAGGTGATGATCGCCACCCATGGGGATGGGGCACGGTTTGGCACCGTTTCCTCCCCCGTGGAGGGCTACATGGAATGGAAAGACCCCTACCCCTTTGACCAGAACAACCTGGGCGCATCCCCCAAGGCTCAGCAGGTCTTGATCCAGGGTTTGCTTGCCCCCGGGAACTTCCTGGACCTGATTCAGAACTTCACCGTCTTTGAAGCTCAGGACGGGCGGACCGTCAAGAAAGTTGCTCGTTATCAGCAGTTCAGAGCGGTTCGGAAGACCGTTGCCCGTCTCAAGTCGTCAGGGGACCGCAGGGGCAAGGGTGGCGTCGTCTGGCACACCCAGGGGTCGGGCAAGTCCCTCACCATGGTGTTCCTGACCCGGAAGATCAGGCGCGATCCGGCCCTGCGGGACCACAAGCTTGTTTTCCTCGTGGACCGCACCCAGCTTGATGCCCAACTGACCGGCACGTTCCAGCGGGCGCAAGGGGAGACCGTCCTTCAGGCCCACTCGGGTCAACGCCTCAAGGAATTGCTGGCCGGGGATGGGTCGGATCTGGTCATCTCCACGATCCAGAAATTCGTGGTGGATGGCGCCGGGGCAGTCCCCACCTGCCTCAATGATTCCGGGCGCATCATCGTGCTGGCGGACGAGGCGCACCGCACCCAATACGGATCCCTGGGGGGCGCCCTCAATGCCGCCCTGCCCAATGCCCCCAAGATCGCGTTCACGGGAACGCCCCTGATTGCCTCCGGGAAGACCACGAACGAGTTCGGCGCCTACATCGACACCTACACCATCGAGCAGGCGGTAGCGGACGGCGCCACGGTTCAGATTCTCTACGAAGGACGGCATGCCCGCACCAAGGTGACGGGGGACTCCCTGGATGCCCTGTTTGAACGTTATTTCGCGGACAAGACTCCGGCGGAGAAGGAGGTGATCAAGAAGAAATACGGCACCGAACAGGCGGTGCTGGAAGCGCCCCAACGAATTGAGCAAGTGGCCGAGGACCTGGTGGACCACTACCGCGCCCACGTCCTTCCCAACGGCTTCAAGGCCATGGTGGTGACCTCCAGCAGAAAGGCCGCCATGACCTACAAGAAGAAGCTGGACGCCGTCCCCGATGCCCCTGAATCCGCCGTGGTGATCTCCGGCGGCCACAACGATCCACAGGACTGGGAGAAATGGACGGACCCCGCTCGTCACAGGAGGGCGGTGGAACACTTCAAGCAGCCCATGGGAGAACACCCCCTCTCCATCCTGATCGTCAAGGACATGCTGCTGACGGGATTTGATGCTCCCATCTGCCAGGTGATGTACCTGGATCGCAAACTGACGGACCACACCTTGTTGCAGGCCATCGCAAGGGTGAACCGCACCAGGGCGCAGAAGTTCAGTGGGTACGTGGTGGATTATTTCGGCCTCACCGACCACTTGGCGGAAGCGCTGCAGGTTTTCTCCTCCACCGACGTGCAGGGCGCTCTCCAGGACCTCAAGGACGAGATCCCCAAACTCCAGGCGGCCCACACCAGGGTGAAGCAGCATCTCAAGGGCGTTGACCTCCGGGACACGGAAGCCTGCGTCACCCTTCTGGCGGACGAACTGAAACGCCAGCGGTTCGAGGCGGATTTCAGGGTCTTTGCCCGGCAAATGGACATCGTCCTGCCGGATCCCGCCGCTAACCCCTTTCTTGCCGATCTCAAGGCGTTGGGCAAGGTGGTGGTCCTGTGCCGCAACCGCTATCGGGATGAGCAATTGAACATCGCCGGGTGTGGGGAGAAGGTGCGCACGCTCATCGAGAAGCACGTCTGCACCGATGGGGTGGATCCGCAGGTGCCGCCCACCAAACTCTTTGACGTGGAGTTTGAGCAGGTGCTCGCCGCCCACACCAACGATCGGGCCAGGGCGTCCGAGGTGGAGCACGCCATCAAGGCCCACATCAAGGTCAAGCTGGACGAGGATCCTGAGTACTACCAGTCCCTCGCCCACCGTTTGGAGGAGATCATCCATAACCATGAGAACCGCTGGGAAGACCTGGTCCAGCAACTGCTGCTGTTCCGTGACCGGATGGAGCCGGACAAGGCCCGGCAGGCCGCCCACCTGGGCCTCAGCGAAGAAGAAGCCCCCTTCTACAGGGTGCTGATAGCAGAGGTCAGCCAGGCATCAGGTGACGGGGCCATGGACGGGGACGCCCGTCAGCGTGTGCTGGACATGACCAGGGAGCTGGTGGCCCTGTTGCGGGAGGCAACCCGGATCGTCGGGTTCTTTGACAAGTGGGATGAGAAGGCCCGCGTCAAGCGGGCGATCAAGCGAGCCGTCCTTGAGGAACCCTTTGTCTCCAACGCCTTGGTGGATGCGGTTACGGAGCGGTTGATAGATCTTGCCAGGGCCAGGTGGTCCCGATGACAGCCGTCCCGGAAGAGATTTTGGGGCTGCGGGTGAAGGTGATCCGCTCCACGAGACGGACCGCTGCCCTCCACATCGTCGGCAATGAACTGCAAGTGCGAATCCCGGAGCGCCTGGGGGATGAGCGGATGGCGGCGATTCTCCAGCAGAAGCGCCCCTGGATCCGGGCCAAGGTGGCGGAATGGCAACCCGTCCAACCCCAGCGCCCCAGGGAATTGGTGAGCGGCGAATCCTTCCCCTATCTGGGGCGCAACTACCGCCTCAAGGTGTTGGAAGGACGCCGGGTGGGGGTCTGCCTGTCCAGGGGATACCTCAGGGCAACGGTGCGCCCAGGGGAGCAGGGTGGCCAGCGGCAGCGAAGAATCCAGCAGTACCTGGAAAGATGGTACCGTTCCAGGGCGTTGGAACGTCTGCGGGAAAAGACCAACCGCTATTCCCGGCAGATTGGGGTGACGCCAACGGGCATCAGCGTTCGCAACTTCAAATCACGCTGGGGCTCCTGCAACAAGAAAGGGCATCTGGCGTTCAACTGGAACATCGTCAAAGCGCCCCATGCCATCGCCAACTACGTGGTGATCCATGAGCTATGCCATCTCGTCCACCCCAACCACTCCAAAGATTTCTGGCGGTTGGTCCGTTGCCATGACGACGCCTATGGAGAGCACAAGCAATGGCTGAAGGAGCGAGCTGGTTTTCTCTTGGGGGGTGGTTGAGGGAGGCTTTTCAACAAGCTCCCGGGGGAAGCCCCTAAGGGACAATGGCTCCCCATGCCGTTTCTGTGGGACGGCTCCAGTTCCGTTTGCCATGGCCCATCAACAGCCCTTTGAATTGGAGACTTATCTTCAGGCCAAAAAGGTCCAGGTGGAGGCCGCCCTTGCGGAAGCCGTGACGCTGGAGCAGCCTGCCAGTTTGCGGCAGGCCATGGAATACTCCCTGTTGGCGGGAGGTAAGCGGTTGCGCCCCGTTCTCTGTCTGGCCAGTTGCGAGTTGGCGGGTGGAGACCCCCGATTGGCCCTGCCCACGGCCTGCGCCTTGGAGATGGTCCACACCATGTCCCTGATCCATGACGATCTACCGGCCATGGACGATGACGACCTGCGGCGGGGCCGCCCCACCAACCACAAAATGTTTGGCGAAGCCATGGCGATCCTGGCCGGTGACGCTTTGCTCTGTCAGGCGTTCGAGATGGTGGCGGGGCGCTCTTCCGGGGTTCCGGCCCAGCGACTGTTGGCGGTCACCGCCGAGTTGGCCAGGGCCGCAGGGGCGCCTGGCCTTGTGGGGGGGCAGGTGGTGGACCTGGACAGCGAGGGGAAGCGGGTCCCCTTGGAAACCCTGGAATTCATCCACCTCCATAAGACGGCGGCCCTGTTGGAGGTGTCGGTCATCAGCGGCGCCCTCGTGGCCGGAGCGGCCGAGGCGCTGGTGGCGGATCTGCGCCGCTACGCCCGCAACATCGGTCTGGCGTTCCAGATCATCGACGACATTCTGGACGTGACGGCAGACAGCGCCACCTTGGGCAAAACCGCAGGCAAGGACCTGCTCACCGAAAAGAGCACCTACCCGGCCCTGCTGGGCCTTGAGGCGTCTCGCCGGAGCGCGACCGAGTTGATCACCGCCGCCAAGGCGGCCCTGGCCCCACAGGGGGAGGCGGCTCGCCCGCTGTTGGCCTTGGCGGACTTCATCACCACCCGTAACCACTGACCTCCATGGATGCCCTCACCGCCCTTGCCGACAACGCCGTCCTCGCTTGGGCTCTCCTGGCCTGTGGTGCGGCCCAGTGCAGCAAGCTGTTGGTCGTGCTGGTGACGGAGCGCCAATGGCGCCCGTCGGTGCTCCTGGAGACCGGTGGCATGCCCTCCAGCCATGCGACGCTGGTCAGTGGGGTGGCTGCTGGCGTGGGGTGGCAGGTGGGCTTTGATCAGCCCCTGTTTGCTCTGGCCTGCGCCCTGGCCCTGGTGGTGATGTACGACGCCAGCGGTGTACGTCGCGCTGCCGGCCTCCAGGCCCAGCGGCTCAACGCCTTGATGACGACTCCGGTAGATGCTGAGTGTTGCTCCCCCCTCGACCCCCTGAACACCAACTTGGGCCATACTCGGCGCCAGGTGTTTGTGGGGGCCGTGCTGGGAATTGCCGTGGTTCTTCTGGGCATCAGCCAGGTTGGCGGCATCCTGGATGCCCTCGCCAGAGTGGCCAACCTGTAGCCTCCACGCCCCGTGATTCATGGGCGTTCGATGGTTTCCGGAGGCACGGTCATCACTGGATAGCTGCCAAAGTTAAGCAGGTGCTCACAGGTGGGATACAGGTTTCGCAGCGCTTTCTGGAAAGGTGCAGCCTGATAATGACCCTCAACATCAACGAAAAAAACGTATTTCCCCAAACCGGTCTTGGCGGGACGGGACTCAATGCGGGACATGTTCAGGGACTGCCCGTGGAAGACCTGCAATGCCTCCACCAGTGCCCCAGGGCGGTCCCGCTGCCGCAGAGAGAAACAAAGGCTGGTGATCACGGCGTGGTCCCCAGGGGCAGAGGGGGGGCTGGAGCGCTCCATCGCCACAACAGGCCGCACCAACAGAAAGCGGGTGCAATTATTGGGTTCGTCGTTGATGGGATAGGCCAAAACGTTCAGGTCCTGTTCTCCGGCGGCATCCAGCGAGGCAATGGCCCCACGGAAGCGGCTGCCTTTCACCATCCGTGCAGCTTCTGCCGTGGACGTGGTGGGCAACTGGAGGGCCTGGGGAAGATGGTTGTTCAACCAGGTGCTGCACTGGCCCAGGGCCTGGGGATGGGAGATGACCTCGCTGATGTCCTCCATGCGCCCACTCCCCAACAGGGCATGGCGGATGGGCAGCACCAGACCGCGCACAATTTCCAGACCCTGGGGTCCGTAGGGATCGGGGGCGTCCGGAGGACAACAGGCTGTACTCAAGCTCCAGAGGGTGTCCAGCGTGGCCGTTACGCCACCCTGCACGGAATTCTCCACCGGCACCACGGCGGCTGCCACCGTGCCGTCCCCGCCATGGTCGGCCTTGAGTTGGTGCAGCACGTGCTGGATGGACAGTCCGGAACGAGGAGTATGGTCCTCCAGACCTTGGGCCTGAGCCAGTTGGCGGCAGGCGGCCTCGGCATAGGTGCCGGAGGGGCCTAGAAAAGCGATGAAAGGAACAGGCAAGGGTTAAGTGACAGGAGCTTGCTTGGCTAGGATCCCATCAACAGTGGCGCCATGGCCATGGAATTGGCCTTCTCGGCCCGGCAAAAGCTGGGTCTGGCTATACCAGGATCTTTGGAAAGTCTGACCGCTTATTTAAGGCAAGAGGAACGGGTGGTCAGGGTCCTGCTGGGTTCGGGCGAACTTCAGGTCCTGGAACCGGCCCGTTACCGCTACACGCTCCCCCGGTTCAAGGTCTTTCAATTGCAGGTGCAACCCGTTGTTGACCTGCGCACCACGCTCTTGCCCCGGCGGCTGGTCATTCGCTCCTGTCGGTGCCACCTGGATAGCACGGCGCTGGCTGTCAACGACTTTCAACTCCAGTTGGATTCCTGGTTGGAGGCCCGTGGTGGGCAATTGGAGGGGGAGGCGACACTGGCTGTACAGGTGAGCCGCCCGGAGTTGCTGCGCTTGATTCCCAAAACCGTCCTGGAAGGCACGGGTGGCCGGGTGTTGGCCGGTGTTCTGGGGAAAATCAAGGCCAGGATGAGCCGGAAGTTGTTGCAGGACTTCCAGGACTGGCGCCGTGAGAATTGAGTAGCGTCTCCTGCAGGGTCTCTGCTGCTCCCGGAATCTTTCCCAGAAAGCTGAGACGGTGCAGTGGCGTGGGACCCAGGCGCTTGAGCGCTTCCCGGTGCCGAGGTGTTCCATAGCCCTTATGGGAGGCCAGGCCGTAGCCAGGGAAGCGCCCATCCAGTCGGAGGAGTAAATCGTCCCTGGCTTCCTTGGCCACGATGCTGGCGCAGGCAATGGTCAGGCAACGCTGGTCCCCGCGCACCACCGTCTGCTGACGGTCGCGCCAGGGCCGCAGCCTCAGGTTGCCATCCACCAGCACCAACAGTGGCGCCTTGGCAAGGCGCTGCAGGGCGCGGACCATGGCCAACTCCGTCGCAGCCCGTATGCCCCGCTGATCAATTTCCCGGGCCGAGGCTTGCCCCAGGCCCAGATCCGTGGCCAGGCGATTAATGACCGGCAGAAGTCTCTGGCGGCGAACCGGCTTGAGGGTCTTGCTGTCTTGAACGCCAGCAGCAGCAAGCATGGGCAACGCCGCTGCATCCAGACAGCAGGCGGCTGCAAACACAGGGCCGAACAAGCAGCCTCGGCCCACCTCGTCCACACCAGCGAGGGACGCCAAGGCCACTCCGGCGGCGGCCCCAAGACGTGTGTCCTCTCCAGCCTGAATCAAGTCCTCAGACGGCGGAGCGTCGCCGTCGCCGTCGCCGTCGGTCACTGTCTTGCTCATCGTCAGACACCTTCGGCCCAGCCTCCTCCTGGGTGGCCGTGGTTGTCTCGGCCTGGGGGACAGCAGCACTGTCATCCGCTGTCCTGGCTATGTTGTCTGTACCGTTGTCTGTTGTCTCGTCCGCCTCCGGCTGAGCAACCGCTGTGGTGGCATCGGTGGCTTGGTCCCCGGCTTCAGTCAAGGGAGGCAGCGTATCGCCGCCAGGGCTAACCACACGAACCGCCACGGCATTGACGTCCTTGGGCGGCGTGGGAGCCATCAGCGCTGGATTGAAGCCACACCAACTGAAGACCAGCTTTTGATCTTCACTCATGGGTACGGCAACGGTCTCCAGGGCGTTGCCGCTGGATGGGCCGGATTCTGTCTCAGGCGACGGGCTGGTTTCCGGTTCGTCCGAGGCTGTGCTGGGGGGTGTCGGGGTCTCGACAGGGGCCGATACGCCACCGCGTCCACCGCCGCCACGGCGTCGCCGTCGGTTGTTGCCGCCACCGTTGGCCACGTTCACCACGCTGGTGTCCCCAGGAGCAGGGGACGTGGGCACGGGGAGTTGCACGGTCCCCGTTGCCAAAGGCTGGGTGGTGGCTTTGCCCGGCACCGTGGCCACGTAGCCCAGGCCAGCACAGTTGGGGCACTGGTGACCAAAGAGTTCGTAAATATTCTGACCCTGGCGCTTGCGGGTCAGCTCCACCAATCCCAACTCCGTAATCTGAGCAATCTGAGGCCTTGCCTTGTCGGGTTCCATGGCCTTCATGAAGTGCTCCAACAACAACAGTTGATCCCGTCGCGACTCCATGTCGATAAAGTCAACGATGATCATGCCGCCGATGTTGCGCAGTTGGAGTTGGCGGGCAATCTCGGTGGCGGCTTCACAGTTGGTCCACAACACCGTCTCGCGGGCATTGGCGGACCGTGTAAAGGAGCCGGAGTTCACGTCAACCACCGTCAGAGCTTCCGTGGGTTCGATGATCACGTAACCGCCGGAGGGCAGATCCACCCGTGGCAGGAGGGCCTGGTGAATTGCCGCATGAATGCGGAAGGCCTCCAGCAACTCCTCCGCATTGGCAAAGGAATCCACCGCAACGGTGTTCTTTTCTGCGCCAAGGAAGGTTTTGACCCGCTCCACCACCTGGGGACTGTCCACCACCACCTTGTCCAGACCCGGTCCACAGTGATCCCGCAGGGTGCGATGAACAAAGTCGTCATCGCGGTTCAGGAGGGCTGGGGGTTGGCAAGTCTCCACGGTGGACTGAATGGTCTCCCACTGGCGGCAGAGCATTTCCAGGTCGTCAATAATCTGGTCCTCTCCCACTCCTTCGGCTTTTGTGCGCACCAGCAGGCCGGTTCCGGCAGGCTTGATCAAAACCGCCAAAGCCCGAAGACGATCACGCTCGGCCTCTTCGTTAATGTGGCGGGAAATGTTGACCCCTTGTCCACTGGGCTGGAGCACCAGAAAGCGGCCGGGCAGGGTAATGTTTCCCGTGAGCCGAGGACCTTTGCTGCCCGTGGGCTCTTTCATGACCTGCACCAGAGCTCTCTGGCGCGGCTCCAGCAGTTCCGTGATGGATCCAGCAGTCTGCCGCAGGCGCAGAGGACCCAGATCGGTGACGTGAATGAAGCCGTTTCTTTCACTTTCACCGATGTTCACGAAGGCGGCATCAATCCCCGGGTGGACGTTCTCCACCGTTCCAAGATAGATGTCGCCAATCTGATGTTGACCTTGGGCAACAATCAACTGGTCAACACGTTCATCGTTGAGGATGGCAGCAATGCGCAGTTTTTCAGCAATAAGAATTTGCTTGGTCATGGAAGAAAACCTAAAAGTTTTGCCAGAGGCGAGGTCTGTTGAAGAGGGTTATTTGCACGTCACTTGAAGCTGTTCAGCAGATCGAGGCAAGGGGGCAACCGTCGGTCGCTGCATCACGGCAATAACCTATCACAAGCAGGCGCCGTCTTGCCGGAGCTTGTTGGCCTCAGGACGCAGATATAGCCAGTCGCGGCGCAGGGTGGTGATGCCCAGTCCCTCGCCGAGACGGTCCGCCAGAATCGTCTCCAACTGCTCGGGCTTCAGGCTGCGTCCGCTGGGGTCAATGGCCACATCAACGGCCAACTGCACGGCAGCGCCGCCCTGAGCGTGGATGGTCAAGTCCTTCAGCAGGGGTCGCAGGTCCCGTTGACGGGGTCGCCCCTTTTTGTCCGTGTCGTCCCAGGGCAGGCTGGCAGCCGCCAGCACCGCCCCACAGGCGGCCTGCCAGGACTGGCGGGGCAGGGGGACCCCTGATTCCGGGCAGAAACCCATGATCCAGCGGGCCCCCTCCAGCAGTTGGGCCAGGCTCTTTTGCTTGAGGGGAACCTCTTCAGCCCCCAGGAGCCGGATCCCCTTGGGCAATTGGGGCTGGAGGGCGTTGATCAGTGTCACGGGAGGGACCACTTCGGCCAACTCCAGATCCAGCAATTCACCACCGCCGTGAACCCCCAGGGGCAGGGCATGGCCCACCTGAAGCCGTGGCAGTGGATGGAAGCCGGCGCTGAAGCTGACGGGCAGAGCCGCAGAGCGCAGGGCCCGATCCAGCAGGCGCAGGAGATCCAGATGGCTCAGCAGGGCCGCATCCCCTTCCTTGGTGAAGCGCAGCCGCAGCCGCTGGACCCGGTGGCTCACGGGCCGGGCCTTGGGCAATGCCCCGGGAACCGGTGGCGGCGCCACAATGCGGTTGTGTCCAAATTCTGGGCCACATACCCCACAACTGCTGCAGGCGGCAAAGGAACAGTCCGGCACCACCACGGCCTCCATGGCCCGTTGCAGGTCCTCTCGCAGCCACTGTCGATCCACACCTGTATCGATATGGTCCCAGGGCAGGGGAAGGGTTGTGGGATCTTTCCCCTCCTGCTCCTGCTGCTGATCCCTCCAGCTCAATCCTGCTGCACCGATGGCCCGATTCCAGGCGTCGTAGGCCCGCTCCACGCTTTCCCACCAGGCATCCATCCCCGCGCCGTTGCGCCAGGCCCCAACAACGACCTGGGCCAGACGACGATCCCCGCGACCCACGAAATCCTCCATGGCGGAGATGCGCACGTCCGTTTCATTCACCTTGAGGCGGGGAATGCCCCGCAGCGCCTGACGCAGCAACGCCTGTTTGCGGCGCAGGTCCTCACTGGAGACCCGATGCCACTGGAACGGTGTGTGGGGCTTGGGGGTGAAATTGCTGATGGTGAGATGAAAGCCAAGGGGGCCATGGCCATGGCACTCCCGCTTCAGCCAACGCACCGTCTCCGCGATGCCCAGCACGTCGGCATCGGTTTCGCCGGGCAAACCGATCATGAAGTAGAGCTTGACCGTTCGCCAGCCCTGCTCGTAGGCGGTACGGACACCACGGAGCAGGTCCTGATCCGTGAGGCCCTTGTTGATGATGTCCCGCAGCCGCTGGGTGCCCGCCTCCGGGGCAAAGGTGACCCCTGTGCGACGGGCGCCGCCGATGATCCGGGCAATGGTTTCATCAAAGCGGTCCACCCGTTGACTGGGCAGGCTGAGGCTGACCGGTTGCCCCTGGAGACGGTTGCGCAACTCCACGCCAACGGCCGGGAGCGCCAGATAGTCGGAGCAACTGAGGGAGAGAAGGGAGAAATCGCTGTAGCCGGTTGCCTTCATCCCCGTTTCTACAGCCTCCACCACTTCCTCCGGCGCCACGTCCCGAGCGGGGCGGGTCAACATGCCGGGTTGACAGAAGCGGCAGCCCCGGGTACAGCCCCGGCGGATTTCCACCACCAGCCGATCATGGACGGTTTCCACCTGGGGCACCAATCCTGTGGCGTAGTGGGGGATGGGATCCGCCACCCGCCGCACCACCCGGGCCGGGGCGGCGGCTGATCGGGGCACAACCTGTCCGTTGCTGTTGCGCTCATACAGGCTGGGGACGTACACCCCCGGCACCTGGGCAAGATCCCGCAACAAGGCTGAGCGGCTCAGGCCTGCGGCCTTACCCTCCCGCACCACCAGGCCAATCTCCGGCAACAGTTCCTCCCCGTCCCCCAGAGCCATGAAGTCGAAAAAAGCGCCATAGGGCTCGGGATTGGAGGTGGCGGTTTGACCACCCGCAAAGACGAGGGGTTGGGCCTGGGGGTGATCCAGGGGCACGTCCGCCCGTTGTCGGGCCCAAATGGGCAAGCCGGCCAGGTCCAGCATTTCCAGGATGTTGGTGGCGCCCAGCTCATAGCCGAGGCTGAAGCCGAGAATGTCGAACGCCTTCAGGGGCCGACGGCTTTCCACTGCAAACAGGGGAACCTTCTGCTGCCGCAGCCGGGCGGCAAGATCCGCCGCCGGCAGGTAAGCGCGGTCACAAAGCTGCCCCGGCAGGCGGTTGAGGATGCCGTAGAGAATGATGTGTCCCAGATTGCTGGCCCCCACTTCGTAGAGCTCCGGGTAGGTGAGACACCAGCGCAACGACGCCTGATGCCAGGGCTTGTGCAGGGCGCCGCGCTCCTGGCCCAGGTAGCGGCCCGGTTTGCTGATGCCGCGATCAACCAGTTGACGGAAGGGAACGGGGGCGGTCGCTGCGGCAGGGAGCATGGGCTTGGAATCGACAAACAGCGGGGGTGAGACCCACCCCTATCCATAGGATGGGGTCTCTGTCCCTGGTGCTGCCATGGTGCGCGTCAACAGCCACTACCAAAAGTTGCAGGCGGGGTATCTGTTCCCGGAGATTCAGCGCCGCGTCAAGGCCTTTGCTGCCGAGCACCCCCAGGCCGATCTCATCCGCCTGGGCATTGGGGACGTTACCGAGCCGTTGCCCGTCGCTTGTCGGGATGCCATGGCAACAGCCGTTGAGGCCATGGGGACGAGAACGGGGTTCCATGGCTACGGTCCCGAGCAGGGCTACCACTGGCTACGACAGGCCATCGCCCGGCATGACTACCAGCAGCGGGGCTGCGCCGTTGAAGCGGACGAGATTTTCATCTCCGATGGCTCCAAGTGCGACACGAGCAACATTCTGGACATCCTCGGGGACGACAACCGCATTGCCGTGACCGATCCGGTCTACCCCGTCTACGTGGACGCCAACGTCATGGCTGGCCATACGGGTCCTGCTGACGACCAGGGTCGCTACGGCGGCTTGCAGTACCTGCCCCTCACCGCGGACAACCACTTCTGCGCCCCCTTGCCGGCAACGCCGGCGGATCTGATCTACCTGTGCTTCCCCAACAATCCCACCGGGGCCGTGGCCACCCGTGCCGAGTTGCAGCGCTGGGTTGACTACGCCCGCAGCCATGAAGCCCTGATTCTCTTTGATGCGGCTTACGAAGCCTTTATCCAGGATCCGGAGCTGCCCCACTCCATTTTTGAAGTGGAGGGGGCCCGGGATTGCGCCATCGAGTTCCGCTCCTTCTCCAAGAATGCCGGCTTCACCGGAACCCGCTGTGCCTTTACCGTGGTGCCCCAAACCCTGACCGGCCGCGCCAGGGACGGAGATGCCGTGTCCCTCTGGCAACTCTGGAGCCGTCGCCAGAGCACCAAGTTCAACGGGGTGGGCTATGTGGTGCAGCGGGGGGCCGAGGCTGTCTATTCCGCCGCCGGCCAAGCCCAGGTGGCCCGGTTGGTGGCCTTTTACATGGAGAACGCCGCCATCATCCGCCAGGAGTTCCAGCGCCTGGGGCTGGCGGTGTACGGCGGTCAACACGCTCCCTATGTCTGGGTCAAGACCCCGGAGTCCGTCAATTCCTGGCAGTTCTTTGACCAACTGCTGCGGGAGGCCCACGTGGTGGGCACGCCCGGGGCTGGTTTTGGCGCTGCCGGGGAGGGCTACCTGCGGCTTTCAGCCTTTAACAGCCGCCCCCAGGTGGAGGCTGCCATGGCCCGGATTGCCCGATGCAAGTTGCAATGAAATGCTGGCAACCAGCCGGTCAGCTAAATTAACCGGGAAGACCCTGTTTAGAGACTCGACGTTAATCATGCCCCGCGACATGGCTTCAAAACAAGGTGGCGCAACTGTCCTTGTGCCCCAAGAGCAACGGACGCGCAAGCGACAACCTCTGTATCGCGTCCTCCTTCACAACGATCCCGTGAACACCCGGGACTACGTGGTGGCAACCCTGCAGGCGGTGGTTCCCCAGCTCAGTGAGCAGGATGCCGTGGCCGTGATGTTGGCGGCCCACAATACGGGCGTCGGCCTGGTGATCGTCTGCGACCAGGAGCCTGCCGAGTTTTACAGCGAGCAGCTCAAGAGCAAGGGGCTCACCAGTTCGATTGAACCGGAAACGTGAGGCGGGAGGCAAAGTCGGGTCCTCGTTGGCTGGGCACCTTGCTGTTTGTGCCTTTGCTGCTGGCCCTGGCCTGGCTGCTCACCCGTCCCCTGTTGTGGCTGGGGGTGGACCCTGGGTCCGTGAGGCTGCTGGTCAGCCTGGGGGCTTTTGTGTTGTTTCTCGTCTGCCTCCCCCTGCGCCTGCGTCGTGTCTGGGGGATTGCTCATCCTTGGCGTTGCCTGGGGCTCAACGCTCCTTTCAAGAGGTCCGTCCGTGCCCTGGTTCAGGGCCTTTTGGAGGCTGCCCTGTTGCTGCTGGGCTTGAGCCTGGCGCTCCTGGCGCTGGGGCAGGCCCGTGTGGGCGATGGGCTCACCCTTGGGCAAACCGTCAATGCCGCGGCCTTGATGGGGGTTGGCTTTGCGGAAGAATTGGTGTTTCGCGGCTGGCTTTGGGGGGAGTTGCAGTTACGACTCAACCGGGTTCCGGCTGTCGCTGCCCAGGCCGTGGTGTTCAGCGTGCTGCACACCCGCTTTGACCAGGGGTGGGCGATCCCCCTGGGGCTGTTGCCGGGGATGTTTATGTTGGGCCTGGTTCTGGCTGGGCAGCGCAGCAGGGACGACAACCTGCTGGCCGGCGCCGTGGGCCTGCACGGTGGGTTGGTGACAGGATGGTTTGCACTGCAATCAGGACTGCTGAGCCTGGAGCCTTCCATCCCCGCCTGGCTCGTGGGTCCCAACTACAATCCCGTTGCCGCCCTTCCCGACTACAATCCCGTTGGCGGGCTCCTGGGCTGGCTTGGTCTGGTCCAATTACTCGGGTTGCGCTGGCGCTGGCTATGGGGACCAGGAGCAAAACCCCGGATGAAAGGGTGAAAGTCCCAAGCTAACCCCAATTCTGGATAAGGTTTCCAGAGAGGGAGTCTTTGCTGGGCAGGTGGTGTGTGGAAAGCCTGCTGGGGCCTGTTGTTGGCTCTTTCCAGACTGCCCAGTGGGGGGAGGAGGGGCTGGTCCTGGGCATAGCCTGATTGGGTATCCGTGCCGTTCACGCAAGCGGAAGGCCCCTCATGACGGACGGACTCTACCATTGCTCTGTTCTGCTGTCTTGATGATTTTGCCAAGGTGGTTGAGCAGTGGGAGCGTCACCACCTGCTCCCCTTAGGGCGCCAGCGCATCGGGGCCGGCAAGCTCTCCCTTGGCAAGATGCCCTTCATCATGGTGCTGTTCCACATCTCCGCCTACAAGGACTTCAAGCATTTCTGGCACGATGGCCTCACACAAGAGTACCGGGCCTGCTTTGGAGCACTCCACAGTTACAGCCGGTTTGTGAGCCTGATGCCACGCCTGCTGCTGTCCTTTTACCTCCTCCTTCATGCTTTCCGCGGCGAGAAGACCGGCATCTACTTTGCCGACAGCACCAAGCTGGCGGTCTGTTACGATGCACGTATCAGCCGCAACCGAGTCTTCCGAGGATTGGCAAAATGAGGTCGCAGCACCATGGGCTGGTTCTTTGGCCATCTGCTCCATCTGCTCATCAACGATAAGGGGACAACTCATGGCCTTCCGTATCACCGCTGGCAACAAGAACGACCGCAAACCACTTGAGGCCATGACTGCTGCTCTACAAGGGAAGATCTTTGCTGATAAAGGCTATCTTTCTCAGTCGCTGCTGGAGCGCCTCTGGCAACGGGGCCTTCACTTGGTCACCGGTATTCGCCGCAATATGAAAAACTACCTGATGCCCATGTTGGATAAAATACTGTTGCGGAAACAATTCATCATAGAAACTCTTTTTGACAAGTTCAAGTCCAGTCTGGACTTGGAGCACACCCGCCACCGATCCCCCATCAATGCCCTTGTCCATATTCTCTCCTGCCTGGCGACTTACATCCTAGCACAACCCAAAGTCAAAATGGGCAAAGTCAACATCCCTGACCCCATGCCCAGCATCCCAACCACACCCTGACCTTACCCAGAACTGGGGTTATGTAAGCCCCCAATTTTTCGAGGCGCCTACAAGAAAATAGCCCGACTTGTGACAACAGTTACATGGCTGGCTGTGTGGATTTTCGTATCGCCGCTACAGATTCGCGCAAAAGCCGCCATAGTGCCATATGACCGGCGGCATCGGGGTGCCTGCCTGCTAACATGCCTCGCATGGAACCCTCCCTCATGACCCTTTTCCCGTTCAAAAGTCCATGCAAGGCGTAGAGCCTGTACAGCCAGTGCCCAGCCAAGTCAATAAACAGCAGCAGGAACGGGACTGGTTGATGATTGGCATCATGCTCACCATTCTGGGAATCACGATTGACGGTTTCCTTGTCCTGGGGTCTGGCTTGAGTGTACGGATTGACGACCTTGGCACCTCCTTGAGCACCCGGATTGACGGTCTATATGAGTTGCTGCTGTCCCTCAAGCGCTGAGGGACCAGCGGTCAACACAGGTATGTAATTCCCATTGCTTTAGTCAAGGAGAAAAGGGGTCGAGACAGGCGGGGGCAGGGGTTCTTTCCTGGTTGCCGTCTCAGGAGTTGCTCGCCAGGAGAATTTCCAGAAGCTGGTCCATCTTGTCGTTCACGGCGTCCAGCCGCTCGTTCACGTCTTTCACCTCGGCCTTGACGCCCTGAATATCCGCCTTGACGTCCACCCTGAGATCGTCAATGCGCTTGTTCACCCTGGCCTCGCTGGCCCGGATCTCTTCGCGGAGCTCGGCCTTGGTGGTCTGGATGCTGATCTCAGCCGCCTGAATCCTCTCGGTGAGCCTGGCTTCGCTGGTGCTCACTTGTTCATGGACCCGTGCTTCGCTGGAATGGATGTCACCCTTGACGGACTGGAACCCGACTGCGGCGCCCATGATCAAGGCGGCCACCACGGTGGCCACCACGATGGGTTCTGACCGGCGCCGCCACCACGGCTTCACGGCAGCGGGCGTTACTCCAGGGGGAGAGGGGGCCATGGTCGGGGGC
>VXNS01000046.1 GCA_009840445.1 Synechococcus sp. SB0662_bin_14 | reverse complement strand
CGTCAGCAGCGGCATAGTCACCGCTCTGGGCTACTCTCACCGAGACGCTGAGCGCAGCAGCAGGCGCGGGGTTGGCTGTCAGGGTGAAGCTGGCCGCTGTGCCCTCGCTGACATCCGAGCCTCCCGTGATGTTGACGTAAATACACTGCGGTAGGTTGACGTCAACTTTCACGCCTTCCGGTAGGCCTCCCGGCAAACAACTTAACTTATTGCCCCTCACCCAGAGCAGTTTGAGATTAGAGAGTCCATCAAAGATTCCTTCCGGCAGGCTATTTAGATCATTGTAATCCAGTGTGAGTGTTTCCAGATTAGAAAGACCATCGAACACATCTTCTGGTAGACTACTTAGGCAATTACCAGACAGCAAGAGTGTTTCCAGATTAGAGAGTCCATCGAAGACATCTTCCGGCAGACCGCTTAGCTTATTGCTCCACAGCTGTAGCCAGGTTAGCTTAGAGAGGCCATCAAATATATCTTCTGACAGGCTGCTTATCTTATTGCTATTCAGTACAAGTGTTTCCAGATTAGAGAGTCCATCAAATATATCTTCTGGTAAGCCGGTTAAGGCATTTTGACTCAGTCCAAGGTCTTCTAAGCCAGAGAGCCCATCAAAGACGTCTTCTGGTAGGCTGCTTAGGTCATTCCCAAGTAGATCGATATCTCGTAGCTTAGAGAGCCCATCAAAAGCATCCTCTGATATACTGCTTATGCCATTGAACCTCATTGAGAGCCAGTCTAAATTAGAGAGCCCAGTGAAGACATTTGCCGGTAGACTTTTAATTTTATTACCAGACATCAAGAGTGTTTCAACATTTAGAGCCCCAGCAAAGTCGCTTTCACCTAATGAGGTGATTCCTCGATAGGAAATCCAGCAAAGTCTCCCATGGGAATGGTGACGTTCACAGATGTTCGGGTCGTCGTCATGGACCGTCACCGTGGCCTTGTCGCTGCTGCCCACCGTGTAGCCGGCGCCCGTGCCCACCGTCACCGAGATGGAGCCGTCTACCTCGTTGGTGCTGTCGTCCACCGTGGCTACGGTATAGGTGGCGGTACCGCTGATGGGGATCATTATCGTTTTGCTACCGATGACATCCGCAGCGACATAGTTTCCACTCTGGGCCACGGTCACCGAGACGCTGAGCGCAGCAGCAGGGGCAGGGCTGGAGATGAGGGTGAAGCTGGCTGCTGCCCCCTCCGTCACCGCAGCGCCACCAGTGATGGTGACGATGATGGGCTCTACACACTTCAACAACTTGACGTCAACCGTTATCCTTTCAGGTGTGCTCTGCGGCAAACAGGTTAAACTGTTGCCATTCAGATAGAGATATTGCAGACCAGAAAGCCCATCGAAGACGTCTCTTGGCAGACTGGTTAGCTTATTCTCGTTCAACAGGAGACTGTATAGCCCGGAGAGCTCATCGAAAACATCTTCCGGTAGGCTGGTCAGATCGTTGTTATCCAGATAGAGCAATTGTAGACTGGAGAGTCCATCGAAAATATCTTCCGGCAAACTGCTTAGATCGTTGTTACTCAGATGGAGTGCTTGTAGATTGGAGAGCCCGTCGAAGTCCCCTGAGCTTAAGGAGGTGAGTCCTTTATCGGCAAGATTGCATACTGCCCCACTGTGTTTCAATGCGCCCAGCCGTTCACAGATGTTCTGGGTCTGGGGATGAGCGCTTGGGGAGAACACGAGGAGGAGAATGGTCAGTGGCGCAGCGCCCACCAGGCCAGGGGGCAGCTTTCTGTAGAAGAGCACGGATGGGGACATGGCTGGCTATCATCAGGGTTAGCATCAGAATCGAGAGGTGTCAGGCCTTACTTGACAAAAGGGTTGAATTCACTGTGCTATGCTGTCCTCCTGTGTTTGGTGTCGTTCACCACAGCTAGCAACACCGAGATCAACCCTTGCAAACTCTTAAGGATTGTTTACACTTTATTCCTTATGCACATCATGTCGTGACCTGTATTGCTTCCTCCTGTCAATACTTTTCCCTTGGCCTTTGTTGTGTTGCCGATGCCGTTTCTCCGTCCCGCACCTGTGGTCCTGGTGCTGCCCGTGGGCTATCCAGCAGTTGAAGTTCTGACACCGTAGGGCGTATTGCCCGGAACCCAGCGTTCACCTGTATGGGCCAACTCCTTTTTCCAGAAGGGGGCACGGTGCTTCAGGGCTTCCAGGATTGCTTGGCAACTGGCCAGGGCCGCACCACGCCTGTCCCCCGCCGTGGCCACCAGCACAATGGACTCTCCCACCGCCAAGGCGCCCACCCGATGCCACACCAGGGCTGCGCCGGCGCCGTGGCGCACCAGTTCCTCACGGCAGATGGTGTTGAGCATGGCTTCCGTCATGCCCGGGTAATGTTCCAGCCAAAGGCCCCGCAGGGGCGCCCCATCCACGCCCGTGCCCCGCACCCGACCGATGAATTGGGCCTGGGCCGCGTCGTTGAGTCCCCAGGCCGACAACGCCGCCAGCGGATCGAAGGGGTTCTCCAGCAGCCGGACAGCAATGTTCATTCCTTGTATTGCTATTGCTGCCCCGTGTAGAGGGCGTCAATCCGGGCCTGGTGGGTGGCGGCGATGCGGTCTCGCCGCTGTTTCAGGGTTTGGGTGAGCAGGCCGTTGTCCATGGTGAAGGGGTCCACAAAGGCCAGAGCGCTGAGACGCTCCTCCCGCCGTGAACCACGGCGCTGGGCCAGCAACTGGTTCAGTTCGCGACGCAATACGGGCATGAGGTGGGCCGGTTCTGCAGGCCACCCCTGCTTCTGCTCGTTCAGGGCTGGCTCATCAAGTACCACCAGGGCCGCTAAGGTGCGGCGATCCTGGCCCACCACCATCACCTGCTGCACCAGGGGATGGGCCAGGAGGGCGTCTTCCAACGGCGTAGGTTCAATGTTTTCCCCGTTGGCCAGCACAATGGTGTCCTTGGCGCGGCCCGTGATCATCAGGGAACCATCCCGGAGCAGGTAACCCAGATCACCGGTGTCAAACCAGTTCTCTCCATCCAGAACCTGGGCGGTGGCTTCAGGCCGCCCCAGGTAACCACCCATCACCTGTGGACCCCGGGCTTGCACAATCCCCGTTTGTTCCCAACCCATCACTTCCCGGGGACCCATGGTCTGGTCCGTAGCCACAATGCGGATTTCCGTGCCGGGCAGGGGTTGGCCAGCACTACCCCGCCGATTCCGCCAGAGGCGCCGCGCCGTGAGCACAGGGCTGGTTTCCGTGAGACCGTATCCCACCAACAATTCAATTCCCACTGCTTCGAAGAAGCCGTCCACAGATGGGCTCAGGGCGCCGCCGCCACTGATGGCAAGGCGCAACCGACCCCCCACCAGCTTTTGCCGCAGCTTGGGCCAGAGCAGCAACTCCGCCAGGCGGTGCAGGGGCAAGCTCACACCAGCCAGCACCAGGCCCGACAGCCGTTGCCCAGGGTTGCAGGGAACGGGGTGAAGATTCCGCCAAGCCCGCCACTGCCCACAGTGGAAGCGGCTACAGGCCAAGGCGGAGCGCACCAGATTGCGGCGGCTTGGCGGCGCCTGGCGCAGGGCAGTATCAAAGCCCTCCTGAATTTTTTCCCAGAGACGGGGCACGCTGGTGAGGAAGTGGGGCCGCACGCTTTGCAGATCTTTCCCAAGATCACGGATGGTGGTGTAGACCTGCCGGCAACCACAACTGAGCAGGAAATATCCAGCCGCCCGCTCATAGGAATGCCAAATGGGCAACACACTGAGGGCCCGTTCCCCCGGATTGGGTTGAACCGCCACGATCAGTTGCTGGATCAGGTAGATCAGGTTCCGGTGCCGCAGGGGCACCCCCTTGGGTCGGCCCGTGGTTCCCGAGGTGTAGAGGATGGTGGCCACGGCTTCGCCACTGAGCACCGCGGCCTTCTGGATAGGATTGCCCTGGGCCCGTTGCTGCAACCGGGACCATGACAGCAGCGGCACCGGGGTTCCGTCGGAGCGGGGCCGCTGGTTGGGCCACTCAAGTTCGGCAGGGTGCGGCTCATCCGTCAGCAACACCACAAAACGCAACTGCTGCCAGACGTGGTCACCAAGAGGCAGACGTTGCAGACGCTCCAGCAGGGCCCGGTCTTGCAGGATCAGGCCGCAGGCGTTGCAGTCCTCGATGATGTAATGCAACTCCTCCACCGGAGTCGTGGAGCCCCGCACAGCGTCGGCAGCCCCACAGCTCATCACCGCCTGGTCCGCAACGAGCCAGCGGGGACCGTTGTCTGCCAAAAGCGCCACCACGTCGTTGGCCCCCAGACCCAGGCTTTGCAGGGCTGTGCGGGTTGTGTCGATGGCCGCCTCCAGCTCGGCAAAGGTGAAGGTCTCGGGTGGCGTGGCGTGGGGCGCGTTCAACGCCTCAAGGGAACCATGGCGGCGAGCCAGCTCCGGCCAGAGGTCGTAGAGTTGCTTCAACCCGCTCCAGTCAGGTCCCGACTGCTGTGCCCGCGCGTCAGCCCGGGTTGCCTGCCAGGCAATGTGGGCCTTGGATTGGCTGCTCATCCCAGGGAACGTCGGCACGTGAGCCACCACTATCCCACAGCCGCACAGGGGAGGAGTTCAAGATTGAATTGCCGCGCCACAGCCGCCAGCAGAAGAGGTTCCACGTCGGCGCAGGTGAGGCCGGGGCGCCAGTCCAGCAGCCGCCCCACCGCATGATGCCTCAGCCCACAGGGAACAATGGCGTCAAATCCCTGCAAGCTGCAGCTCACGTTGAGGGCCAGGCCATGGCGGGTCATCCAGCGGCGGCAGCCGATGCCCACTGCCGCCACTTTCCGGCCACCGCACCACACCCCGGTCAGGCCCGGCTTCCGCTCACCGGGCAACCCCAATGCCGCCAGCACCGTCAGCACAACGGTCTCCAGACTGCGCAAGTACCAATGCAGGTCCGGGGTGTGGCGCTGCAGGTTCAGGACGGGCCAGAGCACAAGCTGGCCAGGGCAGTGGTGGGTCACCTCGCCACCGCGATCAACATGGTGCAAGGGGTGGCTCAGACCCTGGACGCCATGGCGCAGATGGCTGGCGCTGCTGCCCCGTCCCATGGTGTAGCAGGGAGGATGTTGCATGAGCAGAACCGCTTCGCGACCATCGGGCCGCAGCAGGAGTTGCCGCTGCCGCTGCTCCTGCTGCGCCAAAGCATCGGTGATGGATACCAGATCCAGGTGCAACAGATCGGCTTGCCGCATGGTCCAAGGGGGAGTTGGGTCGCTACCCTGAGGCCAGCACCTGTGTTCAGGAGCAGCCTATGAAGCTGTTGATCCATGGCCGTAATCTCGAGATCACTCAGGCCATCAGTGACTACACCAAGGACAAGCTAAGCCGTGCCGTGGCCAAGTTCGAGGGCCTGATCAGCGAAGCCGACGTCCACCTTTCCGTGGCCAGGAATCCCAGCGTGCAGCAGCAAACCGCGGAGGTGACCATCTTCGCCAACGGCGCCATCATCCGGGCCGAAGAGCGCTCGGAGAACCTCTACGCCAGCATCGACCTGGTCTCCAGCAAGCTGAGCCGTCAGTTACGCCGCTACAAGGAGCGCATCAAGGATCACCACCGCGCCGAGGGTAATCGTTCCAGTGGGGATAGCGCTGCCCTTGCCGCCCTCAACGGCAGCAGTGAGGCCATCGCACGACTCAACGAGCAGGGGCAGTCGCGGCCGGCTTTGCCCACACCCGCAGTGCGTCGCAAGTACTTTGCCATGCCGCCCATGACCCTGGAGCAGGCCATCACCCAGTTGGAGTTGGTGGACCACGACTTCTACGTCTTCCGGGACCGCGAAGACCAGCAGATCCGGGTGGTCTACCGCCGTAACCACGGGGGCTACGGGGTGATTGAACCCCGCGGCTGATGAACCGTCCCGCTGCCGCAGAAGACCACACAACCCTGCAGGGGTTGCTGGCCACCATCCACCTGCCGTCCCTGTTGGATCACGCCTGCCTGGATCCCCTGCAAAGCAGCAGCACCCTGCAGGAGCAGGTGGGAGCGGCCAGGTTCTGGGAATGTGGAGGCTTCTGCGTCCCTTCCGGGTGGGTCAAGCGGGTGCGGTGCCGTCTCCCCCCCAGCGGACCCAGGTTGGTGGCCGTGGTGGGCTTCCCTACGGGCGCCGTGCCCTCCTCCGTCAAACTGGCGGAGGCGGAGTGGGTGGCCGAGGCTGGCGCCGACGAGTTGGACGTGGTGCCGGATTTTGCCGCCCTTGCCGATGGCGACACAGAGCAGGTTTACGGAGAGTTGGCTGCCATTGTCCAACTGGGCCTGCCGGTGAAGGTGATCACGGAGGCGGCCCGTCTGCCCACCCCTCTGCTGGAGACACTGGTGGAAGCGGCTATGGATGCGGGGGCCCAATGGCTCAAGACCGGTACCGGCTACGGGCCTGGGGTCACCCCTGAAGTGGTGCGCCGGTTGGTGAAGCTGGCCAGAAAGCGGGCCGGCGTGAAGGCGTCTGGAGGCATCCATGGCCTGGAGCAGGCCTTGAGGCTGTTGGAGGCCGGCGCCCAGCGGTTGGGGCTCAGTGGCGCTCCGGCGCTGCTGGAGGCCGCACGCCGTGGCGAGATCGGCACCCTTCGCTGACGGGGCCGGCTCGCCCATGGCTAAGGCACGCTTGATTGAAGTCAGCCTGGGCCTCAAGGCCTCGGCCTTGGGTGAGCGGGACCGCTTGCTCACCGTGATCACGCCCGAGGAGGGCATCACCCGGCTGGTTGTGCCTGGCGCACGGCGACCCGGTTCCAGCTTGGCCGGGGCGGCGCCCCTGCGGGAACTGCGGCTTTTGGTCGCTAGCGGGCGTGGTTCCCTGGGACGGGTCACCCAACTGGAGGTGCGGCAGACGTTTGCAGGTCTAGGGCGACGCCTTGAATCCCTGACGGCTGCCCAGTTGCTGGCTGAACTCACCCTCCTGCTGGTGCAGCAGGGGGATCCGGCGCCAACCACCGTGGAGTTGCTGCGGCTCCACTGGCAGCGCCTGGATCAACTGGCTCCGGGGGCACAGGCGCTGCGGGAGACGGTGGCCGTTGCCGTTCAGGGGACCATGCACCTGCTGGCCAGCGGCGGCCTGGCCTTACCCACAGATTGGTGCTGCGGTGACCACAGCCCTCTGGCGCCCCCCTTGGGGAACTGGGACTGGTGCTGCAGTTTCTTGCCGGACGAAGGCTTTCACAGGGGTAGGCAGCCTGGCGCCGCCATGGTGCTCAATGCGTCCGAGTTGGCGCTGCTGCAACGGTTGCAGCGCCCGGCCCTGCCACGGCGCCGCTCAAACGGAGACCTGATGGGACCCTTGCCGGTGTGGCAACGGCTACTGCGGTTGCTGCGCCTCTGGATTGGCCAGCACCTGCAGCGGCAACCACGGTCCCTCGGCTTTTTGGAGCAGTTGGCGGCGGATGCCACGAATCCACAGCAAGCCAGGGCCCAGCGGTCCTGCTAACGTGACATCCATTGGTGCAATGGGACCAGTGCATGTTGCCTGGCTTGGCAAAAAGTCCCCGTTCTGCGGCAACGTCACCTATGGACTGGCCATCACCGAGGCGCTGCGGGAGCGGGGGCACGGGGTGTCTTTTTTCCACTTCGACACACCGGCAGCCCAGTTGAGCCTGGGACGCATGTTCCGCACCAGCCTGCAGCAGGAGGACGCCGCCGCTCTGGACACCGGCCATGGAACCGAGAGCGATTGGAACGATGGCCAAGGCTCCCCAGTCACCACAACGGCCTTGGCGGACGGTCTGCCGGAGGTGGCCCTCCCCTATCTGCTCAGGTCACAGATCTACACCATTCCCAGTCCCCAGGCTGCCCGTGACCTGCGCCATGCCTTGCAGCGCCTCCAACCGGATCTGGTGCATGCCAGCCTCACCCTCTCACCTCTGGATTTTCGCTTGCCGGAGATTTGCCAGCAACTGGGACTCCCCCTGGTGGCCACCTTCCACTCCCCGTTTAACGCCCGGCAGCGCAGTGCCACGGCAGCCACCATGCGGCAGTTTTACAAGCTTTACGCTCCGGCGTTGGCCCGCTATAGCAGTGTGGTGGTGTTCTCTGAATTACAGGCCCAGGAGTTGACGCGGTTGGGTGTACCCCAGTCCCGTCTGGCCGTTATTCCCAACGGCATCGATTCCCAGGCGTGGTGCCCTGGCCCCGGCGCCATGCCCACGGTCTTCCAGGGGAAGCGGCTGTTTCTGTATATGGGTCGCCTGGCACCGGAGAAAAACGTGGAAGCCCTGCTCAAGGCATGGCGCATTATTCGACCGGAGGGTTGCCTATTGGCCGTGGTGGGGGATGGACCCTTGCGGGCTTCCCTTCCCCTGGCCAGTGACGATGGAACGATTTACTGGTGGGGCTATGAGCAGCGGCCGGAACAACGGCTCAACTTGCTGCGCAATGCGGAAGTGTTCGTTCTGCCGTCACTGGTGGAAGGATTGTCCCTGGCGCTTCTGGAGGCCATGGCCGTGGGCACCGCCTGTGTGGCCACGGATGCAGGGGCCCATGGGGAAGTGCTGGCCGGTGGCGCCGGCATCGTCTTGTCCACAGATAACGTGGCCGCACAACTGCGCACCATCCTGCCCATCCTTCGTGATCAACCACGCTTGACGGCCGATCTGGGGCATCAGGCCCGGCAACGGGTGCTGGAGCACTATACTTTGGCTGATAACGTAAATGCCTTGGAGTGTCTTTATCGTCAGCATGTCTCGATCTAGAACAAACAGATTGGCGCAGTCGCTGTCCGTTCAACCTTCTTTCGAGGGACTCTGTCCAATCAGGGATACTGTTGAGCGACTCGCAAGTAACAGTGGCATCGAACAGCGCGGGGCGATCTACACCAAGCGCGAAGTTGTCGATTTCATTCTTGATCTGGTTGGCTATACGATTGATCAGCCCCTGACAAGCTTCCGTCTCCTCGAACCATCTTTCGGGAATGGAGATTTCATGCTCCCGACTGTGGAGCGGCTGTTGACGGCGGCGCAACGTGAGCCGAATGGTCTCGGATTTGAGCAGCTTGCTCCCGCGATCCGGGGTATCGAATTGCACCGCAAGACGTTTGAGAGTACCCGCCAAGCCCTGGGTGCTCTGATGATTGGGCAGGGTATGTCCGGGAAGGACACCGCAGCCCTTCTCAATACATGGCTCACCCAAGACGACTTCCTGCTCTGTGACTTTGATCAGGACTTCACTCACGCTGTTGGCAATCCCCCCTATGTGCGCCAGGACATGATCCCTGATGTGCTCATGGGCGAATACCGGCGGCGCTACAGCACGATCTACGACCGCGCCGATCTCTACGTGCCCTTTATCGAGCAGTCGCTTCGTCTTTTGGGAAAAAGGGGGAAGCTCGGCTTTATTTGCGCTGATCGGTGGATGAAGAACCGCTATGGCAAGAAGCTGCGCGAGCTGGTCAGCAAGACATACCACCTGGCAGCTTACATCGACATGGTTGGCACCAGTGCATTTCACTCGGAGGTGAGCGCCTATCCCGCCATCACCGTCATTGAACGCCGTAGGCCAGGCCAGACCGGTAACGGTACCCGTGTGTTTGCCCGTCCCGAAGTCGACAGGAACGCACTGGCCAGTCTCGTTCGTGAATTCGCATTGCCGAAGCTTAAAGCCTCGAGCGTCATCCATGAGATTGATGCAATTGCGTCGGGCGGTGAGCCGTGGATTTTGGAAGACTTGGATGCACTCGTCCTGGTGCGTCGTCTTGAGGCCCAGTTTCCTCGGCTAGAGGAGGCTGGATGCAAAGTCGGCATTGGTGTTGCCACAGGCGCGGACAAGGCCTTCATTGGAGATTTTGAGGGGCTGGAGGTGGAGCCATGCCGAAAACTTCCATTGGTGATGACCAAGGACATTCTCGAGGGACACGTCCAATGGGGGGGTAAAGGGTTGATCAACCCCTTTGGCGATGACGGCAAGCTTGTCAGACTCGAGGACTTCCCTAAGCTAAAACGCTATCTGCAAGAGCGGTATCAACAGATTGCACGGCGGCATGTTGCCAAGAAAGCTCCCCACAATTGGTATCGCACCATCGACCACATTGATCCGGCACTCGCTGACCGCGAGAAACTCCTGATCCCCGATATCAAGGGGGATGCATCAATCGTTTATGAGAGCGGGAAGCTCTACCCACACCACAACCTCTATTTCATCACAGCCGATGCGTGAGATATGCATGCGTTACAGGCGGTGATGCGCTCTGGCATCGCCCGCCTCTTTGTGTCGCTTTATTCAACCAGGATGCGGGGAGGATATTTGCGGTTTCAGGCCCAGTATCTCAGGCGGATCAGGCTTCCCCGGTGGGGAAGCGTTGGCGAGCCCGTCCGTGAGCGTTTAAGGCGTTGCTCGGATACGAATGATCGCCACGAATTAAACGGGATCGTCGCGAGCCTTTATGATCTTTCAACTGATGAGATGGACCTGATGGAAGGCAAGGTGGTGCAATGAGCCTCAATCTCGCCAACTACGAGGCGCAGGCCCGGGAGGCGGTAAAGCTCTTTTGGCGCAACCGTGAAGCAGCGCTCGCCAAGCAGATCGAATCCGGCAACCAGGATGCGGGTTTGCGCGGCGCGGTGACGGCAGGTAAGAATATGGACGGGTTTCTTGCCATAGCCCGATCCCTGGTTGAAGCCAACGGGCTCAACCAGGCCAACATTTGCCTGCAGCAGCGCGTCCTGACATTGCCGGGGTTTTTTCGTCCGACGAAGCTTTGGGGCATGCTTGTGATGAATCACGGCAAATTGGTGGCCGCACTTGAGTTCAAGTCACAAGTTGGGCCGTCTTTTGGCAACAACTTCAACAATCGATCCGAAGAGGCCATCGGTGCAGCATACGACCTCTGGACAGCTTACCGCGAAGGGGCATTCGGGGAGGACGCGCCACGCCCCTTACTTGTCTGGATCATGCTCCTTGAAGATTGTGACAAGTCCAATTCGCCGATGAAGGACAAGGAGCCCCATTTCCCCGTTGATCAAGCCTTCAAAGGTGCATCCCATGCACAGCGCTACGACCTGCTTTGCAGGCGACTCGTGCAGGAAGGACTCTATTCCAGCGCGACGCTTTTGGTGTCTCCCCGTGAAGCAGCCGAAGATGGTCACTATCGTCACCTCAGCGAACTTACTTCACTCAAGTCCTTCGTGGCTCATTTCGCCGGTCACATCGCAGCCGTTGCGGCGAGACGTTAATTCTTTATTGATTTAACCACTTCACAATCATAATTATCTTCAAATAAGTTTCTCACATTATCTTCAAACAGATCGGGATTCTCTGGAGAGGGACGGGCCATTCACTGCCCAACGATCAAGGGTTCAGGAGAGCATGAGGGAATAGCACCCCGTTGTCCTGAACACGAGGTCCACCACCATTGCACGACAATGGACAGCAACAACCACTGATCACCAGCCGGCGCAATCCCCTGGTGAAGGTGAACATGGGCTTGTTGGTAAAGCCATAGTGAGGGCAGCACGGTCCCTGAGGCCAGCATAACTTCTCAATCCATGCACAGGCGTCCTCCTCCCTGGCAAACATCTCTGCCATCTCCAACAACTTCAACTCCTTACCATGGAAACCTTGGTTGGCTGCTGCCGGTCGCAGCCAGTCGTTGCTCCGGACAGCAGGAACGTAGGCCATCGACGGGTCTGCTTCCCGCCTAAGGGAAGCAGACTGCTTCACCTCTGGCGGTCGGGACTCGGGCTTCGGGGTGGTGGATGCCGTCATGGCGCCATCTTAAAATCACTCGCCGTTGAGCAGGTCTTTCATAATCCCGAATGCGGCAAGCCCCCTGACCCGGTCCCACGGGCCAGCGTGGCTGGCTTCCCTGATTGAACATCTGTTTTTCCAAGGCGGAAAACCTGCTCCTGGAGCGGGTTATGGGCGTTGTATATAATTCCCTTGTCGCCACTTGCCCCTACGCCGGCCAATGACCACGGTTCAGCCCAGCATTTCCGTGGTGATTCCCCTCCACAACGAGGCCGATGGCCTGGAGCTTTTGCTGGAGCAACTGCTGGGGGTGCTGAGACCCATGAAGGAGCCCTTCGAGTTGGTGCTCATTGACGACGGCTCCACCGATGGCACGGCTGAGCATCTGCAAAAGCTGGCCCGGGACACGCCGGAGCTGGTGGCGGTGCTGCTACGCCGCAACTACGGGCAGACCCCGGCCATGGCCGCCGGGTTTGACGTCTCCCGCGGCCATGTGATCGTGACCATGGACGGAGACCTGCAAAACGACCCTGACGATATTCCCCGCATCATCAACCGCCTGCGGGAAGGCTACGACCTGGTGAGCGGCTGGCGGCACCAGCGTCGGGACAGGGCCCTGAGCCGCAAGCTGCCTTCACGATTGGCGAATCGTCTGATTGGTAACGTCACGGGAGTGCGGCTGCATGACTATGGCTGCTCCCTCAAGGCCTACCGCCGCGAATTGGTAGAGGACATGAACCTCTATGGGGAGCTGCACCGCTTCCTGCCAGCCCTGGCATCCATCGAGGGGGCCCGCATTGACGAGATCAAGGTCAATCATCGGGCGCGGCAGTTTGGCCGCAGCAAATACGGCATCGACCGCACCTTCCGGGTACTGATGGATTTGCTCACCGTCTGGTTCCTGCAGCGCTTCCTGACCCAGCCCATGCACGTGTTCGGCTTTGCCGGGCTACTGGCCATCACCACCAGCCTTCTGATGAGCTTTTACCTGCTGGTGGTGAAGATCATGGGTGAAAACATCGGCAGCCGTCCCCTGCTGCTGTTGTCCGTGGTGTTGGGGTTGGCCGGGGTGCAGATGTTCTGCCTGGGGTTGTTGGGGGAGCTGCTGATGCGCACCTACCACGAGAGCCAGAACCGCAGCATCTACAGGGTCAGGCAGGTGGTGAGGGGCGACTGCCCCGGTGGCGACGAGGACCACGGGGAAGACGTCTGAGGCGCTGACGTGGGCCGCGGAAGCGTTCCAGACCACGGGCTGCCAAGCCGACCACACGAAGGTCCGCATCCCGCAGGCCGCGACGCAGGAGAGGAAGGCAGGCAGGGTGTCCCCAGGCCACCATGTCTTCCATGGCCGCCAGCCGGGCGTTTGCCCCCTTGTCGTAGGCGGACTTCAAGTACCGCAGCATCTGGCGCCGCTGTCGTGGACCCGGAGGCCTGGACTGGCCCATCACGGGCAGCACCGCCGGTTGCCCGGGGGAGGGGGAAGGCTGCAAGCCCCCCTGAACCGGATCCGGGCCGGGTGGGGCCTGCTTCCCCGGGAGCTGCCGCCGCCGTTGCAGCAGAACGGCTCCCACGAGAAAAAGGACGGCAACACCAACGAGTAATAGGGTCTCCATGGTGTAAGTCTATCCCCCTGCCCGGTGCCCAAGGCTTGGCCCAATGCCCGGGGGTTGAACTTTTATGTCACCCCCAGACTGTGGTCACCGGGATCAAAGGCTGGCCCACTTAGGGTTTGAGCCGTCAATCATGGGCACTTCCCAAGCCTGCTGGGATGCTGCCGATGCTTGAAACAGCCCTCTTGCTCCGTTCGGCATGACTGTTGATTTCACCATTGGCGATTACGCCGCAGCGTGGATGCCATCAGTGTTTATTCCCCTCGTGCTCATCAGCGCTTTCGTGGCCATGGGAATCCTGTTCACCGTTGTTGAATCGACGGACTGATTCGGCAAGTTTCCCGACGCCGCGCCGCACCTTGTCTGCGGCGCTTCCTGATTAACGTCTCCCTCGCCAACCATGACCGTCACCCCCGTCGCGGACCCCACTGTTGGGGACCTGGCCACCCCCTTCAACTCCAACGCTTTCATCAAGGCCTTCCTGAACGCTCTGCCGGCCTACCGGCAAGGACTCTCCCCCAACCGTCGTGGTCTGGAGGTGGGGATGGCCCACGGCTTCTTCCTCTATGGTCCCCTGACCGTCACCAGTGGCCTGAGGGCCACCGACGCGGCCGCCACCGCCGGTTTGTTGGACACGGTGGTCCTGGTCACCGTGCTCACCGTTGCCCTGTCCCTCTACGGGACCGCGGGCAGCGCTCCCAAGGTGCAGCCTCCTTCCGCCACCATTCCCAACCCGCCAACCGACCTGTGCACCAGAGCCGGCTGGGAAGAATTCGCCAGTGGCTGGTGGCTTGGGGGCTGCGGTGGCGCTGCCTTCGCCTGGTTCCTCTGTGGCACGGACCTGGTGCGTCCTCTGGTGGACATGGCTGCCGGTGTGTGGAGCGTGGGCTGATCCAGGCCTGAACGAGGACAATGCCTTGCACGTGGTTCTTAACCCCGGCGCGCCCTGGGTGTGCAAGGCAAAACACCATATGGCTTAGCGTTTAGCCAAACGATATGTGGCCTGGATGAGCTTGGCTCCCCAAATCCCCTCCTTCCCCCCCCTTGAGACCACCAACCAGCAGCAGCGTTGGGAACGTTTCTGTGCGTTGCTCTGGCATGACGAAGGGTTGGGCTTTTGGCTGGACGCCAGCCGCATGGCCCTGAGCCCGCAGGTGCTCACCAGTCTTCAACCACGCTTTGACAGTGCTTTTGCGGCCATGGCCGCCCTGGAGAAAGGCAGCATTGCCAATCCTGACGAGCAGCGGCAGGTGGGCCATTACTGGCTACGGACCCCACAACTGGCGCCGGATCCCGCCATCACCGAAGCACTTCTGCAGCAGCAGCAGGCCATGACCGCCTTTGCCCAGGATGTGCTGGAGGGGTCCGTCACCACCCCTTCAGGAGCGGCCTTCACCGACGTGGTATGGATCGGGATCGGCGGCTCGGGGCTGGGACCCCTGCTGGTCGTTCACGCCCTGCAGCAGACCGGAGTGGGCTTGGGATTTCACTTTATTGACAACGTGGACCCGGAGGGCATGGGCCGCATCTATGGGGAACTGGGGGAGCGGCTCAAGACCAGCCTGGTGATTGTGGTGAGCAAATCCGGCAGCACCCCGGAACCCCACGTCGGCATGGTGCAGACCCGCCGCCGCCTGGAGCAACTGGGAGGAGCCTGGCCAGCCCAGGCGGTGGCCATCACCGTGCCGGGCAGCAAGCTGGATCGGCAGGCCGCCTCGGAAGGCTGGCTGCAACGCTTTGCCCTCCATGACTGGGTGGGGGGGCGCACCAGCATCACCTCTGCTGTCGGGCTGTTGCCGGGGCTGCTGGCGGGTGTGCCGATGGCAGACTTCCTCGCCGGGGCGGCGACCATGGACAGCGCCACCCGTCAGCCCGCGCTCTGCGGCAACCCTGCCGCCCTCATGGCCGCCAGTTGGTTCGTGGCCGGCTCAGGGCGGGGAACGCGGGACATGGTGGTGTTGCCCTATCGGGATCGCCTGCAGGTGTTCAGCCGCTACCTGCAGCAGTTGGTGATGGAGTCTCTCGGCAAGCGTTGTGATCGGGACGGGATGGTGGTTCACCAGGGCATTGCGGTCTACGGCAACAAGGGCAGCACGGACCAGCACGCCTACGTGCAGCAGCTTCGGGACGGAATCGATAATTTCTTTGTCACGTTCATCGAGGTGCTCCAGGACCCTCCCGCCGCTTCTCTGACGGAGGAGGACGACAGCCCTGGGGACCTGTTGGACGGCTTCCTTCAGGGCACCCGCAGCGCCCTCACCGAGGGTGGTCGCCAGAGCCTCACCATCACCATGGAGCAACTGGGTCCACGGGAGTTGGGGGCCCTGGTGGCCCTGTTTGAGCGGGCAGTGGGGCTCTATGGGGAGTTGGTGAACGTCAACGCTTACCACCAGCCCGGCGTGGAAGCAGGCAAAAAGGCCGCTGCCGCTGTGCTGAGCCTGCAAAAGCAGGTGGCGGCCCTACTGGATGCCACCCCCCGCACCGCTGTGGAGATTGCCCAGGCGGTCGGGGCGCCGGAGCAGGTGGAGCGGGTGTTCTGGATCCTGCGCCACATGGCCCTCAATCAGCCCCACCTCCGGGTGGACGGTTCATGGGGACATCCCCGAACCTTGCGCTTTTTCAAGGGCTGAGGGAGGGAGATTCTCAAGAACGGAGAGGGAGGGATTCGAACCCTCGACAGAAGTTGCCTCCTGTAACTCCTTAGCAGGGAGCCGCTTTCAACCACTCAGCCACCTCTCCAGTGGCCGCTCCAGCCTACCATTGCAGGGTCGCCGGGTCACCCTGCAATGGTGAATGGCCAGCGCTTAACCTGGGCAGACGGTTGGAGAAACCACAGAGAATGTCCCAGGGGATGGTGTCGCAGGCTTCACTCCACTGGCGCGGGCTGATGGTTGCGGTTCCGTCGTGGCCCAGCAGGGTGACCACCGCGCCGGCGTGAAGCTGGGGGTGGTCGGTGGCGTCAATCACGAGCTGGTCCATGGTGATGGCCCCCACCTGGGGTAGCCAGTGTCCCCGATGGAGCACGCCCATGCGGCTGGAGAGCAGCCGCGGCACCCCGTCGGCATAGCCGATGGCCACCACCGCCAGTCGGCTGGGGCGTGTGGTGTGGTAGTGGTGGTCGTAGCTGATGCCGGTGCCGGCAGGGACGGTTTTGAGCAGGGTGACCCTTGCCCGCACCGCCATGGCCGGTTGCAGGGGCAGGATGCCCGCCAGGTGTTCCGCCGGAGCATGGCCATAGAGGGCCAGGCCAACCCGCACCATGTCGTAGTGGAGGCTGGTGTCGGCCATGGTGGCGGCGGAATTGGCCAGGTGGCGGCACAGTCTTGCGGGTTGTCCGTTGCCAAGCTGGGCCAGCACCCGATCGAAGCGTTGCCGCTGCCGCCGGGTCAGGCCGGGATCAACGGCATCGGCAGCCGCCAGGTGGGAATAGACCCCCTCCACCCGGAGGTTGCCCAGGAGCTGGATGGCCTGGACCAATGCCGCCCCCTCCTGCCACGGCGTCCCCAGACGTGCCATGCCTGTGTCCAGGTTCACGTGGACCGGTAAACAGGCCCCCGCATCACTGGCCACGGCATGGAACACCCGGGCCTGATCCAGGGTGCTGATGGTGGGCAGTAGACGCCAGCGCAGGCAGGCGCGGGCCTCGTCCATCCGGCTCAGGTGACCCAGCACCAGCACGGGCTCCTGCAACCCCTGGCGACGGAGGCCAACGGCTTCCACCAGGCTGGCCACCGCAAAGGCGTCGGCGCCCCCGGCCCGGGCCGCGTGGGCTGTGGCACCGTCCCCATGGCCGTAGCCGTTGGCCTTGACCACGGCCATCAGTTTCACGTGGGGGCCAATCCTCTGGCGCAGCACCCGGGTGTTGTGGGTGATGGCCCCTTCATCCACCTCGACCCAGGCTCTGGAGCGTTCAAGGACCATGGTCTGCCGCTCCGGCGAAGAGACCGGCATGGATGGCTCAGCCCTGTAGGGTCCACCAGCCCAGGGCGGGACCGACAAAGCGGACCACCAGCCAGACCACCACCAGCAGGCCGATGCCGGTCCAGGCGCCGCGGCTGGTCCAGGTCATGAAGCTTCGGGCTTGTTGACGGGTCAAGGGCAGCCAACTCACCACCCGGGGTGAGGTGTCTCGTGGTTGTCTTGACGTTTGCCGTGGCGGCAAGCCCAGATCACGGCGACGTTTTGCTTCTCCCATGGATGGAATCCTCTGCTCTCCCCATGGTAAAGAGCTAGTGCTCGTCGGGTAACAGTCGGGAGAGGCCAACCCAGGGCTGCAGTTGATCCAGCACCCGTTGGCTCCAGCTTCGGCAATGGATGCGCCCGTCCAGAACAGCCAGCCGCGTGCCCTGCTTCCCCCGCAAACAGGCAACCACGTGCTGCATGGTTGCCAGGGCATCGGGCAGGAGCAGGTCCTGGAACCAATCCCGGCCTTGCCGGCGCCAATGTCGGACCCTGGCTGCCGTGACGGGATCTTCCAGGCTCGGCAGGGGCAGGGAACCGATCACCAGTTGTCTGGGCAGGGGCAGTTGATGATGGTGCTCCTGCCACCAGCCCCAACTGGCGCAGAGCACACCGTTGTCTGCGGGGGTCAGGCACTCGTGGACCACACGACTGCCGAATTCCGCCGCCAACCCGCTGGCCAGGGCCTGCCGCAGGGGCACGTCGTCCAGCAGCACTGCCGTGAGGCCGGAACGGGCCAACACCAGGCGGCAACACTGATTCAGGAGATGGCGAGGGAAGACGGGGGCATTGGGCAGGGGCTGCCGCCGGGGCGCATAGAGGGGGAGGGGGTCCTGCAGGGGCGGATCCCCCAGCTTCACCCGCACCACGGGACGGCTGTTGAGGCTGTCCTCCAGGGCTTTGCCGGGGCCCGGGCTGCCGCAGAGAATCATGCCCCTGGCGGTGAGCAGGGGTTGAAGAAACCGGAGGGGTTCCAAGGGTTGCCGCTGCCACCTCCAGCGCAGCAGACGGTAATCCACCTCCGCCCAGCTTGCCCAGGGACCGCGGGCATGGAGCCAGCGCTGCCACGGGTCCGGCATGGGGCCGTGGTCCCCCAGCAACTGCCGCAGGGGAGCTTCGGCCGCCTCGCTGACGGGAACACGACCCAGGGGATTGGCGGGATGGGCAAACACCTGCTGGTTGAGCTGGTCAAAGCAGGAGGCAACGGCCTGGGCCAAGACAGGGTGAGCCTGCTGGAGGCGGTTCCAGTCCTGGGCCTCCAGCGTGATCCCCATTGCGGTTTGCAGATCCTTCTCCAGTTGGCCGCTGTCCAGAACCACCAGTTGCCGCCCGTGAAGCTGCCCTGCCTGGTAAGCCCGCAGCAATTCGGCGGGCCGCAGTAGCCACAGGGGAATATCCTGTGGGCAGTTGTCCCCTTCCCAGAGGGGTGGTGTAATGCCGGCACGATGCAGACGGGGCAATTCCACACGTTGGAGGCGCTGATGCAACTGCCGGCTCACCACCAGGGCAACGGCCTCACCCGCCAGGCAGCAGGGCAGCAGGGCACTCAGGCGCCAGCTTGGTTCACTGCCGGGGGCAATGTCGATCAGGGTGACGTCATGCCGTCGCAGGCTGCGGGCCACCAGCCGGGAGAGGCTCAGATGATGGGCCCAAAGTGGACGACTGTCCTGGTGAAGCAGCCGCTTGAGCCGCTCGTGAACATGGGCCTCCAACATGGAGCAATGGTAAGGGTCCACCGGCGTTGGAGGACATGGTGGTGAGTGGTCCGGAGTCCCCCCTGCAAACCCTGCGGTCCTACCTGGTGCGACGGCCGGTGGGCCTAGTGGGACTGGGGCTCATCGGCGGCGCCATCGGCCTTGATCTCAAGGCCCTGGGTGTCCCCACCGTGGCCCTGGTGCATCGCGCCGAGACGGCTGAGCGGGCCCGGCAGCGGGGTCTGGCCGACGTGGTCTCTACGGATCCGGCAGTGCTCAGGGAGGCGGGCCTGGTGGTGCTCTGCCTGCCGCTGGACCGGCTTCTTGCCCCCACCCCCCAGCTTTTGTCAGCCCTGCCCCGGCAGGCCCTCGTCAGCGACGTGGGATCCGTCAAGGCTCCCGTGCTGGCCGCGTGGAAAGCGGCCTGGCCTGGTCGTTTTGTTGGGGGACACCCCATGGCCGGCACCACGGCGGCCGGTGTGGAGGCGGGCCAACCCGGCCTCTTTCACGGTCGTCCCTGGGCCTTGACCACCACAGATGCCACCTCTCCTGCCGATCTCCGTCTTCTGGAGGCCTTGATCCGTGTCCTGGGGGGCCGGGTGGTCCACTGCAGCGCCCAGGACCACGACCATGCCGTGGCCCTCGTTTCCCACTTGCCTGTGTTGGTGAGCGCGGCATTGCTGCGCACCGTGACACAAGAACCGAATCAACTCATCCGCCACCTGGCCGAGGGCCTGGCCAGCAGCGGCTTTGCCGACACCAGCCGGGTGGGTGGGGGCAATCCCCGGTTGGGGACCCTGATGGCGTCCCACAACAGACACGCCCTGCGGCACGCGCTTCATCACTATCGGGACAGCCTGGAGGCCCTGGAGGGTCTGGTGCGGGAGGAGCGCTGGGATCAACTCTGCGCCGCCCTTCAGCAGACCAGGGACCTGCGGCAGCAGATGGTCTCCCCCCAGCCGCCCGTTTGATCCCCTGTCTAACCCAGGTACTCCTTGCGAAGGTTGTGAAGTTTTCCCCCCAAGGCCTGACGTTTGTCTTTGGTGTAAAGATTGCGATAACACCATTGGGCGGTCACCACCAGACCCAGCAGTTCCAGCAGTCCCGGCACAACGGGAATCAGGTGGATGGTTGCCAGGACGCTGTTCACCAACACCAGGGCCAGGCTCAAGACCAGCAGGAGGCCCGCAACCATGCCGATGCGGCCTGCCTTCTCCCAGTCCACCTTGTCCAGGGAGGCATTGATCTTGCCAATGGCCTCGTCGTAGCGTTTGGAGAAGGTCAAGGAAAGGTCCTCTTGGGCCCCTGGCGGGCGTATTGATGGTATTTTAGCGGCCTTGTCTTCTGTGTTGGCAGCGTTGATCATGGGCCTGGCAGGTGAGCCATTCTAACCATAAGGAGGACATGGGGAAGGCGCCAGTGGCGCTGCAACTCAACGGGGCCTGTTTGGCGGCCTTGGAGCGGAGCCTTGCCGCGCCCTGGCCTGAGGAGGGTTGTGCGCTTCTCCTTGGCGGGCGCCGTGGTGGGACCCTGTACGGGCAGCGTGTCTGGCCCAGTCGGAACGTGTGGCGCCCCGACTGGTGCGAGCCCCCCCAGCCCCGGGATTCCCAGGATGAAGATGAAGCCGAGGATCTGCACCAGGGCCACAGTCGCACTGATCGTTTCGTGGTGGATCCCCTCGAACTGATTGCCGCCCAGAAGTACTGCCGCAAGACGGACGTTCTCCTGTTGGGGGTGGCCCATTCCCATCCCCGGGGCGCCCCGCGGCCCTCCGCCATGGATCAGCGTCACGCCTGGCCCGGAAGCCTGGTGTGGATCTCTGCCGTGGCCAGCCGAGACAGCCGATTGACCGAGGGGGATCGGGGCGCCTGGTGGGTGGGGGAATCAGGTTGTCTTCAGCCCATGACCATTGATGTTTTGCAACCTGTCTAGGGGGATTGGGGGGAACCTCGGCGCGGAGAGCAGCCATACTGCAAACGACGAGCTTTTGTCTGCTGTTTTTGCCATGTTGCCGCCGGATACAAGCACAGTGACCCTCAGCCAGGATGAGGTGGCCCGCTTTTCCCGCCACCTCATCCTGCCGGAGATTGGCATGGAGGGCCAGAAGCGTCTGCGGGCATCCAGGGTGCTGTGCGTGGGAACGGGTGGATTGGGCTCCCCCCTGCTGCTTTACCTGGCGGCAGCCGGTGTGGGCCGCATCGGCATTGTGGACTTTGACGTGGTGGACCACAGCAACCTGCAACGCCAGGTGATCCACGGCACCAGTTGGGTGGGTCGGCCCAAAATTGCCTCCGCCAAGCACCGCATCCAGGAGATCAATCCCCACTGCCAGGTGGATCTCCACGACACTGCCCTCAGCGCCGAGAACGCCCTCCGGATCATGGAGCCCTACGACCTGGTGTGTGACGGCACCGACAACTTCCCCACCCGCTATCTGGTGAACGACGCCTGTGTGCTCCTGAAGAAGCCCAACGTCTACGGCTCCATCTTCCGCTTTGAGGGCCAGGCCACGGTGTTCAACCTTGACGACGGCCCCAACTACCGGGATCTCTACCCGGAACCGCCACCGCCGGGCCTGGTGCCCTCCTGTGCGGAGGGGGGGGTGATGGGCGTCCTGCCAGGACTCATCGGCCTGATCCAGGCCACGGAAGCCATCAAGCTGATCACGGGCATTGGCCGTAGCCTGAGCGGACGGCTGTTGCTGTTCAACTCCCTGGAGATGACGTTCCGGGAACTCAAGCTGCGCCCCAACCCGGAGCGGCCCAGGATCACCGGCTTGATTGACTATCAGCAGTTTTGTGGTGTGCCGGGCTCCAGCCCCGGCCAGGAGGAAGCGGGTGCGGTGGAGAGCATCACCGTGCAGGAGTTGAAAGCACTGCTGGATCAGAGGGGAAAGGACGTGGTGCTCCTGGACGTGCGCACGCCCCAGGAGGCGGAGATTGCCCGCATCTCCGGCGCGGAGCTGGTGCCCCTCAACACCATTGAAAGTGGGGCTGCGGTGGAGGCCGTGCGCGCCATGGCCACCGGGCGGCGCCTCTACGTGCATTGCAAGATGGGGGGGCGCTCCGCGAAGGCCGTCCTGGCCCTGCGCCGCTTTGGGGTGGAGGGGGTGAACGTGGAGGGTGGCATTGACGCCTGGACGGCGGAGATCGACCCCAGCCTGAATCGCTACTGACCCCACCTCCCCTAATACCCGACCGGAGAAGTCGGGTATTAGGGGAGGTGGCCGTGCTCCGTTGCTAGAGTTTGGCCCAGTCTTCCAGCCCTCTTGTTGTGACAGTTACACTGACTCAACCTCGACAGAGTTCTGAAGCCACCGTCACCGGCTTGCGCTGCCGTGAATGCGGCCATCCCTACGAGGCCACTGCTCAGCATGTCTGTTCCGAGGTGTGTTTTGGGCCGTTGGAAGTGGTCTACGACATGGAGCGCATCAAGGCCCGGGTCAGCCGCGCCGCCATCGAAGCGGGTCCCCTTTCCATCTGGCGCTACCGGGATTTCCTGCCCATCGACAGCAATCCCATCGACGTGGGCACGGGCTTGACGCCCCTGCTGCGGGCCAACCACCTTGCCCGGCGCCTCGGCCTCAACCGTCTCTACATCAAGAACGACGGGGTCAACATGCCCACCCTGTCCTTCAAGGATCGGGTGGTGTCCGTCGCCCTGACCCGTGCCCGCGAGTTGGGCTTCACCACCGTCAGTTGTGCATCCACCGGCAACCTGGCCAACTCCACCGCCGCCATCGCCGCCCATGCCGGCCTGCGCTGCTGTGTGTTCATTCCCGCGGATCTGGAAGCCGGGAAGGTGCTGGGCACCCTGATCTACCACCCCACCCTTATGGCCGTGGAAGGCAACTACGACCAAGTGAACCGCCTCTGCTGCGAGGTGGCCAATTCCCACGGCTGGGGTTTTGTCAACATCAACCTGCGTCCCTACTACTCCGAGGGCTCCAAGACGTTGGCCTTCGAGGTGGCCGAGCAACTGGGCTGGCGCCTGCCGGACCACGTGGTGGCGCCCCTGGCGTCGGGATCTCTTTACACCAAGATCCACAAGGGGTTCCGCGAGTTTGTGACGGCGGGCCTAGTGGAGGACAAGCCGGTTCGCTTTAGCGGCGCCCAGGCGGAGGGGTGCTCACCCATTGCCCAGGCTTTTGCCGCAGGTCGGGATTTCATCGCCCCGGTGAAACCCCACACCATTGCCAAATCCATTGCCATTGGCAATCCCGCTGACGGTCCCTACGCCCTGGACGTGGCCCGACAAAGCGGTGGCACCATCACGGCCGCGAGTGATGCCGAGATTGTTTCCGCCATCAAGCTGTTGGCGGAAACGGAGGGGATTTTTACAGAGACTGCCGGTGGCACCACCATTGCCGTGCTCAAAAAGCTGGCGGAGTCCGGCAAGATCCACCCCGATGAAACCACCGTGGCCTACATTACCGGCAACGGTCTCAAAACAGCGGAGGCCGTGAGGGACGTCATTGGCGCCCCGTTCAAGATTGATGCGCGGCTGGACAGCTTCAACCAGGCTTGGGCCAAGGCTTCCGGCCAGACCACGGCCGGGATGGCACCGGCAGCCTAGGGTCCGGCCCAGCGCTTGGCCCCAGGCACCCATTCACCACACCGCACACCTGAGGAGAATTCCATGCCCGTTCAAGTTTTGATTCCCACACCGCTGCAACCGTTCACGGCCAACGAAGCAGTTGTTGAGCTGAACGCGGCGGACGTGAACCAGTTGATCCAGGCTCTTGATGAACGCTTCCCCGGCTTGAAGGCCCGTCTTTGTGATGACTCCGGCAAATTGCGCCGCTTTCTCAACATCTACGTCAACAGCGAAGATATTCGTTTCCTGGACAATCAGGCCACGCCGTTGAAGGAGGGGGACGAAGTTTCCATTATCCCCGCTGTGGCTGGTGGTTAGTCAGGGGGTCTACAGGCTCAACGGATTCCATGGCTTGAGCCAGGTTTTGGCGTTGCTGGAGAAAAGAGGAATTAAATCGTAGCTTGTCCAGATCCTGATGGTTAAAGTTTGTGGTGAATGTGTGGCTGATGCGGCCAGGATTGGGAGCCAGAACATGCACCTGCTGAGCCAGGAGGAGGGCTTCCTCCAGGTCGTGGGTAATCAGGATGGCAGTGAGACGGGTGCGCTCCCAAAGGGAATAAAGAAAGTTTTGCATTGTGGCGCGGATGTGAAGATCCAGGGCGCCAAAGGGCTCATCCAACAGCAACACCTTGGGACCCGCTGCCAGGGCGCGGGCAATGGCCACCCGCTGTTGCATCCCGCCGGAGCATTGCCTCGGCAGCAGCTTGCGTCGATCCCCCAAACCCACCACGTCAAGGAAATAGGCCGTGCGCTCTTGAATCTCCCGCCGTGAGAAACGCCCTTGCAACTCCATCCCGAATGCCACGTTCTGCGCCAGGTTCAGCCAGGGATAGAGGCTGTAGTTTTGAAACACGAGACCGCGATCAGGACCCGGACCGGTTACAGGTTGTCCATCCATGCAGATCAACCCACGGCTGGGGTGCTCCAGCCCGGCAAGACAGCGAAGCAGGGTGGATTTGCCGGACCCGGAGCGGCCCACAATCGCGGTGAACTCCCCTGAGCGGACCCTGAGGTTGATGTCCTTGAGCACAAGCCGAGCCTGCCGCCCTTCACCGAAGGTTTTGGATACGGACTGAACGTTGAAGTCCATGAAAACCTCCTCCTGTTCAGACGGCCCAGCGGCAGGTGAGCCGCAGCAACAGCCGGAACGCCAAGTCAATGGCAAAGCCGATCAGCCCCAGCACCAGCAAGTCCGCAAAAATCTGCTCCGTGCGAAAAAACCGTTGTGCCAACTGAATTCGCTTGCCCAAGCCCACCTCTGCCGCCAGCAGTTCAGCCACCACAAGCAGGTTCCAGGACGTGGCCATGTTGATGCGCAGGGTGTCGATGATGTTGGGCAGGGTGTAGCGGGTGATCACCTGGGCCACCACTTGGCGCTGGGATCCTCCCAAAGTGCGTGTAGTTTCAATGAGCTCCTGGGGAACAAATTTCACCGCATCCATCACCATCAGCATGTTAAAAAACACTGTACCGATTGCAATCAGTACAATTTTCGGCGCCTCGTCAATGCCCAGATAAATAATCAGCAGAGGCGTAAAAGCCGCGGCAGGCATATAGCGCAGGAAACCGGAAAGAGGCTCCAGTAGAGCGCGAACTGTGGCAAAAGAACCCATCAGGATTCCCAAAGGCACCCCCACTACAGCCGCCAAAAGAAAACCCAGCATCACGCGACGAATGCTGGCGGAGGCATCCGCCAGCAGGATCCCGCTGCGGGCCATGGACCAGAGAGACTCGATGACCTGTGCAGGGGAAGGCAAGAAGGCTGGATCCACAACCTGTGCATGACTCACCACCAGCCAAAGCAGCAGCGGCAGCAGCAGGGACGTGGCATGTAGCCCTAACCGCCAGACGGAGGAACGGAGGGCCTCTGAAGAGAACCAGCGCCGGATTGTGTGGGCGGTCATTGGACAGAGGCCTTGATGAAGCGATCATCAAACAGATTGCTCATGTCCGGCTTCTCTGGAATAAAGCCGGTCTCCACCATGAAATCCGCCATGATCTCGGCCCCATAGGCCATGGATTTCATCGTGTCGCCTTCACTGAAGGCCTCAAGATTGTCCTCAATGCTGAAGAGTGTGGTGCCGTCTTTGTACTGTTGATATTCCTCTGGAGAAATACCGGCGCGACCGGCCATGACGGCCTCCGCCTCTTCGGGATTGTCGTCCATGAAGGCCCGTATATCCCACCAGGTGTCAACAATGGCCTGAACCGCATCGGGGCGCTGAGCAATCAGGTCGGCATTGCAGACCAGCAGGTCGGGAATGGCGCCAGGATAGCTGGAGGAGTCCACCAGCACATGGGCGCCGTCCCGCTTCCTGGCCGTGCCGGTGAAGGGAGGAAAGGCCCCCACGGCATCCGCCTTGCCCGCCACAAACGCTGCCGCCGCCTGGTCTGTGGGAAGGCCCTTGATCACCAGGTCCTCCCGCGTCATCCCGTTGTCCCGGAGGGCCAGGCTGAGAAGAAAGTCGTCCACGACTCCTTCTTCAATGACAACGGTTTTGCCCTTGAGATCCTGGATGGACGTGATGGAGGCATCGACAATAATCTGGTCGTTGCCGGTGGAATTGTCGTTGACCAGCACCACCACCTGGCCCCCGTTGGCCCCAGGGAGGAAGGAGATGGTGTCGTTGAGTGTCTGGGAATTGCAGTCAATCTGACCAGCCGCCATGGTTTCCATGGATTCCACGTAGCCGTCAAACCACTTCATCCGTACAGCCACGCCGTTGCTGGCAAACAGTTCCTTCTCCGCCGCAATGGCCCAGGGCCACCAACCGGCCCAGTTGCTGTAACCGATGGTGACGGGATCAGCCTTCTGGCCTGAAGCCGCAGACGTGGTGGCGGATGGTGGTCTGGGACCACAGGCCGCCACCAGCAGGGAGGCCGCGGCAAGGCACATCAACCTGGAAAGAAGGGCGCCAGGAGAGCGGCGGTGGCGGTGGGTGAAGGTCATGGCACAACAAGTGTGGGCGGAGGAACGGGGAGCGGGTGACGGGGGCTCAGGTGGCCGTCAGGGCTGGTGGCTTCAGGCCGCTGGTTGCCGGGGCGGATTCCGGTGGTGGGCCTTTGGCCAGCAGTTGTTGCCCCAGCCAGGCCAGCCAATCCCCCATGCCGGCGCCGGTGAGGGCCGACACCGGGAACACCCCGCAGCGGGGATTGATCTGCCGAAGGTGGTGGCCCATGCGCTCCGGATCGGCAGGCACGTGGGGGAGGAGGTCAACTTTGGTGATCAGTACACAGTCCGCCTCACGAAACATCACCGGGTACTTGAGTGGCTTGTCGTCTCCTTCCGTGACGCTCAGCAAGGCCAGCTTGCAGTGCTCGCCAACGGCAAACTCCGCCGGGCACACCAGATTGCCCACGTTTTCCACCCAGAGCAGATCCAGAGACGCCGGATCGCATTGCTGCCGGAGAAGCTGCAAGCCGGTGGAGACCATGGCGGCGTCCAGATGGCAAGCCCGCCCCGTGGTGATGGGCACCACGGGAACCCCCAGACCCGCCAGCCGCTGGGCATCCAGTTGGGTGGCCATGTCCCCTTCCAGCACGGCCATGGCCTGCTTGCCATGGAGGGTGCGGAGGGCCTGCTCCAGCAGGACCGTCTTGCCGGCGCCAGGGCTGCTCATCACGTTGATGCAGAACAGACCCCAGTCGTCAAAGTGCTGGCGGTTGTGCCGGGCCTGCTGATCGTTGGCCGCCAGCAGGCTCAGGTTCACGGTGTCGCTGATGGGCATGTGCATGGCAATGGATCGGCGAAGGAAGGCGTTGGCTGGGCACAAGGGTTGGCCTGGACGGGTGGACCGCAGATTGGGGGTCGGCTGTAGTCGATGCGCTGGATCTTCAACTCACGGCCGGAGAGAATGGTCTCCATGGGGTGACCGCAACAGGGGGAGGCATAGCCGCGGGCTGGATCCGGCCGATAGCTGTTGCCGCACACCAGGCATTCCCCCACCAGGGGAACCGACACAATGCTGAGCTGGGCTCCCGCCAGCCAGGTGTCCTTGACGGCCGCCGCAAAGCTGAGCCGCAACTGACTGGGCTCCACGCAGGTGAACTCCCCCACCAGCAGGTGGACTGTGCCCACACGGGGCTGAACGGGGTGCTGGTCCCGCCAGTCCCCCAGGGCCTGAAGGAGGCAGCGGGTCATGTCCAGTTCGTGCATGGCTCACCTCCAGTCCTGCCCCACGTCCATGGCACAGGTCTCCCGGATCCAGGCGGGTCGCCCCTGACGGGGCAGTTGCCCGGAGATCACCAGGTGGGCCATGGTGTCGCACACCACCCGGGTGGCCATCAGTGCGGTGATGCCGCTGACGTCGTAGGGGGGCGACACCTCCACCACCTCCAGCCCGCAGACCGTCGCGTTGCGCACAACGTGTTCCAGCAGCTTCAGGGCCTCTCTCGGCAGCAGGCCACCCGGCTCCGGCCAGCCGGTGCCCGGCACGAAGCCCGCATCAATGCAGTCAATATCAAAGGAAACGTAGACACAGTCCGTCCCGTCACTGGCCCGTTCCACAGCGAATCGGGCGGCGGCTTCCAGGCCCATCTCCGTGATGTCCGTCACCGTGAGCACGTTGGTGTTGCGCTCACGGCAGACTTTCACACCCGGTCGCGGCACCTGCCAGCCGCCAATGCCCAACTGCACCAGGTTGCGGGCGGGAGCATGGACCATGTTGGTGGCATGGAACCACGGACAGGTGTGCATCCGCTCGTCCAGGTCGGTTTCCTGGGTGTCCACATGGCGGTCAAAGTGGATGATGCCCACTTTGTGGTGGCCCAGATGGCGGCAGATTCCCCGCAGCGTGGGGAACCCGATGGAATGGTCCCCCCCGAGGATGATGGGAAACGCCCCGGAGGCAAACACGTGGGCCACCCCCTTGGAGATTTGATCGAAGGACTTTTCGTTGCTGCCGGGAAGGGTGAAAATATCCCCCACGTCGCAAAGGGTGATCTGCTCCCGCAGGTCCACCCCCATCTCGTAGTTGTAGGGGGTGTAGAGGGCGGACATCTGGCGGATGCCCTGGGGGCCGAAACGGGTTCCCGGGCGATAGGTGGTGCCGCTGTCGTGGGGAACCCCCATCACGGCCACGTCATGGCGTCCCACCTGATGCACGTCTTCCAGGTAGGGCGCCTTCAAAAAGGTGTTGATCCCCGCGAAGTGGGGCAACTCCCCCCGGGAGAAGGTGGAAATGCTGCGGTCCCTGATGCTGTCGGCAGCCTCCAGACCGAAAGCATGACCCCGCTCCACCTCCTGGCGCCAGCCCGCCTGGGAAAGATATTGTTCTTTGGCCAAGGCCCGCCGGCCTTCCGAGGAGTGGAATCCTTGAAAAGGACCCTTGTTGCCAGACGCCGAGGCCATGGGAATGGGGGGTGACGGTGCAGGCGGCCTCCCGGGCTTTTGTCCCTCCGTGCACCTGGGTGACCCCAGTGGATTTCTCTTGGACCAGACGCCCCTGGGGGAATTGGGACCGGAACCCTAGAAATCGCTTCCGCACCCCAAGTGTTGCGACACCTTGATCAACGGGGCTGTGTGATTGGCTACGGAACGGTCAAGACGTGCTGGCCCGCCTCAACAGTTGGCCAAGTCTCAAGTTGGCCAATTCCCGCATCCAGATGCCGACGACTGCAGGATCGGAACGCTGCCGAGCCTGGGGGCAAGTCCCCCACTGTTGAGCCAAGTGGCGCATCACCTGGAGGACCAACAGAATCAGGACACCAAATACGGAGAGCAGGAGCACGATCATATGCTCTCCAGCCAGGTCTCCTGTCGTCCGGTCTTGCGTTTGGCCTTGATGGGCCGGCGTCGTCGGGACCTGCTCCACCGGCTGGGGCGGCTCCGTTTCCTCTGCAGGGGGAACTGATGCCAGGAGAAACGGTGCAGGGGAGGGGGACTCGTTGTTGCCTGGCGCAGGATCGGGATGGGGCCGCGGCGGTGGATCACCCATGGGCTGGCAACGGGTGACGGAGAGGATGGTGTCCCCGGCCAGGAGAAGTCGCCGATGGGTGGACTGCAGACGATGCAGGGGAACCGTGATGCGCCGCTGGTCCACAAACCGCCAGGAGGAACCGCCACAGCCCTGAACGGTGATGGTGAACAGCGTTGTGGACTCGGGGCCAGCCGCTAGCAAGACGTTCATGGGAGCTGCTGGAAGTCTGGATTCCCCAGAGGTTAGAGGGTTTTACGGAGCATCCCCTCACGAAAAGTACCCCCAAGGGGATTCGAACCCCTGCCGCCTCCGTGAAAGGGAGGTGTCCTAGGCCTCTAGACGATGGGGGCTAGGGCTTTTGGCGAGGCTTAATCATAGGCTTGAGGAGGGTAAAGGGTCAACCTCTTCCCTCCGTTTGTCGAGCCAGCAAGATCCGGGCCAGCTAGCGGCCAGGCAGTTTCTGGTTGCGCCAAATCGGAACCGTGAAGTAGAAGCAGGACCCTTCCCCAGGCTCCGACACCACCCAGATCTTGCCGGTGTGGACTTCCACAATCCGGCGGCAGACGGAAAGACCGACGCCAAACCCCGCAGTTTTCCAGGAGGTTTGGGACAGACGCACCTGATCCTGGAAGATGCGTTCCTGCTCGTCCACCGGAATCCCGGGGCCGTTGTCACAGATGCTCACTTGCACCCATTGGCTGGTGCGATGCATGAGACCCAGCTTCACGTGCCCCCCGTCCGGGGTGAACTTGAAGGCGTTCTCCAGAAGATTGAGCAGCACTTGGCGCATGCGTCGCGAGTCGGCAAAGACGTCAGGGATGTCACTGGGAATATCCGTTTGTATTTCCAGGTTGCGGCCGGACCACATTTTCTCCAATTCCAGCAGCACGTCGGCGCAGACCTGGGAGAGGCTGAGGCGCTGGGGGTTAAACAGGGCTTCCCAGCGGGTGCTTCCCACTTCCAACAAATCGTTGGACAGTTGCTCCATTTCATGGAGACGGCGCCCGAGGATATCCAGAAGCTCTTCGTTGCCGATGTGACCCCTTTTGAAGCTTTGCAGGGCCAGGCTGGTGGTGGTCATGGGGGTGCGCAAGTCATGGGCCACCATGCGCAGTTGGCGCTCTTGAAATTGCAAGCGGTCAATCAGGACCTCGTTCTCCTGGCGCAGCACCAGAAGCTGGTCCTCCAGCTCCAAGGCCCTGGGACTATCGTGGCCATCCTCCGCAGGAGAGGGAATCACCGGCATGGCCAGGCTGTTCAAGTGCTCCATCTGACCCCAGCGCGGCAGCCAGGACTGCACTTGGCTCAGCATGGTGATGCCCGTAAACACCTGACGTGGCGCGGGGGAAAGCTTAACCAGTGCCGGCGTGGCCACCAGCTTGTGCAACTCCAGCAACTCCGGGTTTTGCCCAGGCTCGATGAGCTGGAGATGGATGTCCAGCTCACGGTGGTCATCCTGCAGAAAAGCCATCAACCGACGCAAAGCCCGGGTGGCCAAATGGTGCTGACCGGCCACCAACAGGAGGGATACGCCGACCCTGGCTTGCTGGTTGGTTGCAGTGGGACCGCCCACCCGTCAATGCTGCGGAGATGTGTCCATCCTAATTTGTTCTTGAAGGAAATATGAAGATGTGGACGGTGACTGTGTTGATCCCGTGATGTTGGAAGCCGGGATGGAAAAGCTCCCGATGAGCGCAAGCTTTTTCCCCTGGCCCACGGGCGCAGTTGTCGCTAAACAGGACTCAAGAGGTGGGCTGCGCTGGCCTCATCCACCGTTCAGTCGCTGCTGTGGCTCACCCCAACGAGTTGATTACCCGCGTACCGCTCACCAAGAGCCGTGGTCCCTTTGGCGGTGGGGTGGACCAGGTTATCCGCCGTTGGTTCAATCGCAATGTCGGCCTCTGGCGCAGCCACCGACGCTTTGACTTCTGTGATGGAAGCACCGTGGCCATGGACACCATGCTGCGGATCGAATCCTTTGAAGATCCCCTCAAGGGAGATTCCTGCTACCGCTTCCGCTGGTGGCCTGCCCAGAAGGAGACGCCGTTCAGCCAGGCTTCTCCCTATGCCACCACAGGGGCAATAGAGGCCTATCTCATCGGCCACCAGCTCTACCGCAGCCGTGGCTACTTTTGTGGCTCCCCGATCCGTTCCCACATCCGCCAAGTGGATGAGCAGGAGGTGGTCTTCGAGTCTCATTACATGGAATGGGATATTCTGGAGCACATTCGCTTGGTGGATGACGCCCGCTACCGGGCCAGGTCCATCTATTCATGGCAAAACAGCACCTTGGCCCTCGTGGAGGTCCACCATGAGGTGCGCGAGGACCTGCCGGCTGACGAGGCGGCACAGGCAATGACCAGTTGACGTGAGGTCGTTTATAAATTCCCCTGGAAAGGGGAAACGCGCCCCCGCCTCCCCATGCCCGAGACACCGTCAGCCCTGCCTCCTGCCCTGCCCAAGTCCTTTTTCCTGAACCCGGATCTTCACGACTACATTCTGAACCACGGCGGCGGCCCCGATGAGGTGCAACGGGCCTTGATTGCCGCCACCCAGGCGTTGGGACCCGTGGCCAGGATGCAGATTGCTCCGGAGCAGGGGGTGTTCATGGAGTGGCTGGCCCGGGTGATGGGCGCCCGGCAGGCCATCGAAGTGGGCACCTTCACGGGCTATTCCGCCCTCTGCCTGGCCCGCGGTCTGGGTCCCCGGGGGCGCCTGCTCTGCCTGGACGTGAACGAAGCGTGGACCCGCATTGCCCGGACCCACTGGCGTCAGGCGGGCTTGGCGGACCGCATCACCTTGCGCCTGGGACCTGCCGCCGCCACCCTGGCAACCCTTCCCCAAGGGCCCAGGTTTGACCTGGGCTTTATCGACGCCGACAAGGAAAACGGTCGCCTCTACTACGAGGAGGTGCTGACGCGGCTGCGGCCAGGCGGGGTGCTCATCCTGGATAACGTGCTGTGGGGCGGCAAGGTGGTGGAGCCGCACCAACACCCTGGAGACACCTCCCTGCAGGCCATTTGTGCGTTGAACGACGTTGTTGCTGCGGATGCACGGGTGGAACCGGCCTTTCTGCCGCTGGGTGACGGCCTATTGCTGCTGCGCAAGCGCTGAGTGCTGCGGCGCCCCGCCCCGCAACGCCCGCAGGGCGGCGGCCACGTCGGGCTGACTCATGAGGGCTTCCCCCACCAGCACCGCCTGGGCGCCGGCAGCCGCCACCCGCTCCAGGTCTCTGTGCTCCCTCAGGCCGGATTCGCTCACCAGCAGGGCATCACCTTGGCGCAGGGCTTGGCGGTGGGTGGCGGCCAGACGTTGAGTCACCGCCAGGTCGGTGGTGAAGGTGGTCAGGTCCCGGTTGTTGATGCCGATGAGGTCCACCCCGAGGGCCAGGGCCCGCTCCATCTCCCCGGCGTCATGCACCTCCACCAGACAGTCCAACCCCAACTGGCCGGCCACTTTGCGGAGGTAGAGAATGTCCTGATCCGAGAGGACGGCGGCAATGAGCAGGGCTGCGTCGGCGCCGGCAGCCCGGGCCTGGAACAACTGGTAGGGGGAGAGAATGAAGTCCTTGCACAGCAGGGGCAGGGTCACCGCCTCCCGCACGGCGCTGAGCACCGCAAAGCTGCCTTGAAAAAACTGCTGATCCGTGAGCACCGAGATGCAGGACGCGCCAGCGGCGGCGTAGGCCCGGGCCAGGGCGACGGGGTCAAAATCCTCACGGATGACCCCTCGGCTGGGGCTGGCTTTTTTGATCTCCGCGATGACGGCAGGCACCTCCGACGCCTGTTGCAATGCCCGACGAAACCCGCGGGTGGGGGGTCGTTGCTCCACCTGTTGCTGAAGCTCCTGCAGGGGAACCCGCTGGCGGGCCTGCTCCAACTCCTCCCCCTTGGCCCAGACAATTTTTTCCAGGATATGACGGGGCTCACTCTCCGGATGGGGGGTGACGTAGGTGAGATGGGCCACCCGCACCAGAGGATTGGGGGGGCGGCGGCGGATCTGCATGGATCAGTCTGGTGAGTGAGGATCAGGCGGAGAGGGCCGCGGCGGCCTGCTTATAGGCCACCTCCACCACCTCGCTGAGGGTGGGATGGGTATGCACGGCCCGGCTGAGCTGCTGGACGGACTGGCCCGCAGCCATGGCGTTGGCCACCTCCTGAATCAAGTCCCCCGCATGGAGACCGTAGATCTGGGCCCCCAGCACGCAGCCGTTATCCCGACGGAACAGGAGTTTCATGAGGCCGTCCCCTTCCGCTTCCGCCAGGGCCTTGGCGTTGGCGCGAAAGTAGCTGCGCACACTGCCCAGTTCAAACCCCTGCTCCGTGGCTTCCTGCTGGGCCTGCTCCTGGGTGAGCCCCACGGAGCTGATCTCGGGATGGGTGAAGGTGACGGCTGGAATGCTGAGGTAATCCATGGTACGCCCGTGGCCAAGGATGTTCTCCACCGCCACAACGCCCTGGGCGGCGGCGGCATGGGCCAACATGAGCTTGCCGGTCACGTCCCCCACAGCCCATAGCCCCTCCACGGGTTCACCATCCTTCAGCACCCGCAGCCGCTCATCCACGGGAATGAAGCCCCGCTCCGTGGCCACCCCCACACTGGCCAGGTTCAAGTCCCGGCTGACGGGGGCGCGACCGGTGGCCACCAGCACCCCGTCCACCTCCAGGGTGTCCACCAGTTCCTTGCTGGCGGCATGGCGAAGCTCGATCCGCACCGGTGATCCTGGCGTCACCTTGCTGGCCAGGACCCCGGTGTAGGTGTCAACGTCACGGGCCTCGATGAGGTGGCGGGTGGCCAGCTTGCGGATGTCCGCATCAAAGCTGGGCATGAGCTGGTCCAGCGCCTCAATCAGGGTCACCTCACAGCCCAGCGCCGTGTAAATGTCCGCAAATTCCAGGCCGATGTACCCGCTGCCCACAACGGCAATCCAGGGGGGCAGCCAGGACAACTCCAAGGCCTCGTCACTGGTGAACACCGTGTGACCATCCAGCGCAATGCCCCGCGGCACGAAAGGCTCCGACCCGGTGGCGAGGATCACGTGGGCCGCCGTGATCTCCCGCTCAATGCCCCGGGCCGAACGCACCACCACCCCATGGGGACCCCGCAGCCGGCCCCTGCCTTCCAGCACCTGCACCCCCAGGCGTTGCAGGGTTTTGCCGATGGAGGTGCGCATGGTGTCCACCAACTGCCGGGCGTGATCCGCCATGGGCTGCCGCTGGGCCGTTGCGCCGCCGCTGTGGATGCCCAAACGGGCCAAGCGCGTCTGGTCGTTCAGTTCCCGCACCCGGCCACTGGCCGCCAGCAGTGCTTTTGAGGGGACACATCCCCGGTTGACACAGGTACCCCCCAGATCCCGTGCCTCCACAATCGCTGTGCGCAGACCGTGCTCGGCGGCATGCTTGGCGGCGTCAAAGCCCCCGTAGCCCGCACCAATCACCAATACGTCAAGGTCAAAGTCCTGGGACAAGGGTTCACGGCAAGTGGTTGCCATTCTGAACTGCTGCCAGTACGTCCCACCCGCAACCAGGGCAGGCCTTCGCAACCCAGAGGCAATTCAAGCCGGCCGCAACCGCTCAAACAGCAGCAGTGCCCCAGCCACCGCCACGTTCAGGGAGTTCACGGCGCCACTGTGGGGGATGGAGACTGCCACTTGGCAGCGGCTCACCACCCCGGTGGAAAGTCCGGAGCCCTCGTTGCCCAACACCAGAAGACTGGGTAACGACCAGTCCAGTTGGGTGTAGGGGAGGCCTCCGGCAACACAGGTGGCCATGGTGCGCAGTCCCTGTCCATGGGCCTCCGCCAGCACCGGTTCCACACCGGGGACCTGGCGGACGGGCAAGGCAAAGCTGGCTCCCGCCGCGGCGCGGAGCACCTTGGGTTGCCATGGATCCGCACATTGCGCCAGCACCACGCCGGTCACCCCTGCCGCCACGGCGGTCCGTAGGAGGGTGCCCAGGTTGCCGGGATCCTGGACGTGATGCAGGGCCAGCAGGAACCGGGGCTGCCGGGGCCAAGGCGCCTGGGGCAACAGGGCCGTGGCCACCACCCCGTCGGGATGGACCGTTGTGGCCGCAGCCGCCAAAACCCCCTCGCTGACGCTTTGCTGGAGGCAGGGTGGAATTTGCCCCAGCAGGGTGGGATGATGCTCGCCCCAACGCTGGGTGAAGACCACCTGCTGGAGAGACAGGCCATGGCGCAAGGCCTCCTCCAGCAGGTGGGTCCCCTCCAGCAGCAACAGCCCCGCCTCCCGTCGGCCACGGGTCGTGTGGAGTTGCCGCAACTGTTTCACCAGGGGATTGCGCCGGCTGGTGATCAGGGGTTGTTGCTGTCCATTGTCGTGCAATGGTAGTGGACCTCGTGTTCGGGACAATACTGACGTTCCTTACTCCCTAGAGGAGAGATGAAGTTGATTCCGAGGGAGTGGTCTACGGGTATGTCCGGTGTGGAGGTTTCCTGTCGTTCCTGGAGGAGCTGTTCCTTGATCTGCGCTCCTGGCAAGTCATCCTGGAGGACGACAACGCCTTGATGATGTGACTTGATGCTTGCAAGAGGCAGGGCCCTTGCCCTGGCTGGCTTCTGTTGTCACCATGAGCCAACAAAACTATCTGTTGGATGAGGTGTGTCCAGACCAGTCATGATGAGTGCGCCTCTCCAGATAGAGGGCAACAGCATCACCATCGAACCAGGCCACAGTCTACAGGGTGAGGTCAGAGTCCCCGGGGATAAGTCCATTTCCCACAGAGCTCTCCTCTTTGGCGCCGTTGCAGAGGGCGTCACCACCATTCACGGGATGCTGGCGGCGGAAGATCCCTGCCGCACCGCCGAATGTCTGCGGGCCATGGGGGTGGCCATCAGTCCCATAGGGGACAAGGATCAGCCGGTGGCGGTGGAGGGTGTGGGGCTGGACGGTCTGCAGGAGCCGGGCGATATTCTGGATTGCGGCAATTCCGGCACAACCATGCGGCTGCTGCTGGGCCTGTTGGCTGGCCGCCGAGGGCGCTATTTTGTGCTCACTGGTGATGGGTCCCTGAGGCGGCGGCCCATGGGACGGGTCAGCCGTCCCCTCTGCCATGCCATGGGTGCCCGTATCGACGGGCGGGCCAACGGGACCCTGGCCCCCTTGACCGTGAGCGGCTGCCAGTTGCAAGGGGGCGTGATCGGCACCTCCGTGGCTTCGGCCCAAGTGAAATCCGCCCTGCTGCTGGCGGGTCTCACCGCCAGCAGTGAAGTGTCCGTCATTGAACCCAACTGCTCACGGGACCACAGCGAACGCATGTTGAAGGCGTTTGGGGCAAACGTGCAGGTGAGTGGCGACTACGGTCGTCATGTACGCATCACACCAGGCCAATCGCTGAGGGGCCAAGCGGTTCATGTTCCCGGGGACATCAGTTCCGCTGCCTTTTGGCTGGTGGGGGCCGCCATCACCCCCGGCTCCCGGTTACGCCTCCATCATGTGGGACTGAACCCCACCCGCATAGGGGCGCTGGAGGTGCTCCGCGCCATGGGGGCCCAGTTGCGGGTAGAGAACCAGACGCAGATCACCGGTGAGCCGGTGGGGGACCTCGTCATTGAACACGGCCCGCTGGGTCCGTTCTCCATTGATGCCGATCTTGTACCGCGACTGGTGGATGAAATTCCTGTATTGGCTGTGGCCGCCCTCTTTGCGGAGGGCACCAGTCGGATCCAGGGCGCCAGGGAGTTGCGGGTCAAGGAGACGGATCGGCTGGCCGTCATGACCCGCCAGTTGCGAGCCATGGGGGCGGTGGTGGAGGAAACCGCTGACGGGCTGGTGATTGACGGTCCCCAAAGGTTGCGGGGCGCCCGGCTTGACAGTGAAACCGACCATCGGGTGGCCATGAGCCTGGCCATGGCCGCCCTCAATGCCCATGGCCCCAGCCAGATTCAGGGGATCGATGCCGCTGACGTGTCTTATCCCGGTTTTTGGCAGCAGTTGGGGCAACTTCGGATGCCAGGGGCACAAGAGTCCTGAACAAATGGACCGCCCGCCCCGGAAGCCGCTACAAATCATGTACCGTCTCCGCCTTCAGGGATCCATAGGCCTGGGGATCACAGGTGAGCAGAATCACCTGGAGGCCATGGGCCGCAGCGGTGTTCAACATCCTGCTCACCATGGGGATGCGCTCGGGGTCGGTGTTGGTGAAGGCGTCGTCAAAGATCAGGGGCAGGCAGTGGTCATGGCGATCCTTCAAAACATCGGCCATGGACAGACGCAGGGCAGCGCCCAACTGTTCCCGCATCCCGCCGCTGAGTTGGGCAAAGTCGTACATGTTTTGGCCGCGCCATAACTGGAGACCCTGCAAGCCCGCATCCCGGCTGTAGTGCATCTGGCAGACGGGGCCTTGCTGGTCAGGGTGCAAAGGCGCCAGATAGCTGCTGATGGCCTGGGCCAGGGGTTCGGTGTAGCGGTTGGAGAGATCCGCCTGAGCTTGGCGGAAGCGCTTCTTGAGCAACAACAAGGCTTCCCCCAACTGCTGCTGGTGCTCCCATTGCTCCTGGGCCTGGGCCCAGGCCGCCTGGGCCTTCTCCAGGGCGGTGACCGGATCCTTGCTGCTGATGCTGCGGCGGCGCTCCTGGAGTTGTCCTTCCTCGCTGAGCCACTGTTGTTGCCGGTTTTCCAGCTTTGCCTCCTGGCGCTCCAGCCTGGGGATGAGCACCTCTGGCGCATCCTGCTCAGGTGCGATCAAATCCTGAAGTTGTCGGCGAAGCTGGTCCAGCCTGATTTGGGCCTGGACCTGGTGCTCCTTCTCCTGGGTGGCGCGGGTTGCGAGAGCTTCGATTGTCCCATGGGTGGCCAACAGCTTCTGCACCTGCCCCAGGCAGGACTGCTGTTGACTGGCGAGCACCTGTGACCTGGTCTGCGCCTGGGCCTGTTGAGCCGTGAGGGTGGTCACCGCCTGCCGGGCCGTGTTCAAGGCCGCCTCGGCTTGCCGACACCGATGCCTCACCTGCTGGCTGGTGCGTTGGTGCTCCCGAAGCTGGCGTTCCAGCACAACGGTGGTGGGCGGGTCCTCCCCGGTTGGCGCGACGTCGGCCTGGCCGGGTACGTCTTGCGCCAACTGCCGCAGCCGGGTTTCCCCATGGGCCAAGTCCTCTTGAAGGCGCTGGAGTCGCTTGGGATCCGCTTGTTGGAGTTGGGCCTTCAACTGCTGTTCCAAACCTTGCCGCTCACGGAGGATCTCGTCGGCCGCTTCCACACTGGCCACACCCAGTTGTTGCAGCTTCTCGTCCAAGGCCTGGGTGGCGTCCTGGTCGGCCTCGGCCAACGCCGCCTGGTCCCTGCCGGGACTGATGCGCACGGTCACGGCATCTCCCACCCGCAACTCCGCTGCCCGGGTCAGTTGCAGCGGCTGACCCACGACGAGGGCCTGTTCCCCAAGCTGCACCTGCTGAGGGGCCTGGGCATGGAGCAATTCCACCGTGGCGGCCATGGCGTCCCGGCGGGTTCGACAATCCCGCTGACGGCCTTCCAGTCGGCGCAGTTCCCTCACCTGGGCGAGGTCGATGGGAGGCAACCGTCCCAAGCCCCTGCGCAACTGCTCCTGAGCTTGTTGCTGTTGTTGCAGCACCGCAATCTCCCGCTGGAGTCGCCGCTGCTCCTTCCAACATTGCAATTGGTCCACCTTATGGGACAGGTAAGCGTCCCGTTCTCTCAGGTGATTGACCTGCTGCTGGTGTTCCCCTTGGGTCTGCCGGGCGCTCACCAGATGCTGCGCCAACCCCTGCTCCTGCTCCAGGCACTGCTCCTGCTCCAGCTTGTGCTGCCGTGCTGCACCGGTCAGTTCCTTGAGGCTGCGGTGATCCTGGCCCAGCCTCTCCACCCTGACGTTCAGGCTGTCCAACTCCTTGCTTTGCACGAGGCATTGGTTCTGTAGGCGCCGCAACCGGGGCAGACGCCTTTTGAGGGCATCCAATTCACCGCCAACCTGCTCCAGTTCGTCACGCACTTGGGACAGCCGCTGGCTGACGGCCCTGTCCTCCTGCACCAGTTGCTCCGTTGCGGCCAGCTCCTGCGCCGCCAACTCCTTCTGCTGCGCCGCCCTCCACAGGGGGGAATGTTTCCTGGGCCTGGGTGTTTTACCCAGGTTGGTAAAGGTGGCGGCGAGTTGTTCGTCAATCCGATCCGCCACCTGTTGATCCAGCGGGGATTGCAGCGCCGCGCCACCCCGTTGCTCCAACTGCCTGATCAGTTGCTCCAGGGGGTAAGTTTGGCGATCTTGCAGGGGGTTATGCCCCGCTTGCCCCTGCACAACCCAAAGGTGGGCCCAACACTTGTCAAGGACGGCGCTGGCCCGGCGGCCGTCCAGGGGACCATCGCTTTCCAACAGCGTTGCCAGCATCTCCTCCGCCTCGGGTCCCGTCAGGGGCGACCCCTTGGAGGGGTGCAGTTCCGTTCGTCCACGGGAGCCGCCAAATCCCTTATGGAGCCGCCAACACCGTCCCCTGGCCTCAAACGTCAACTCCACGGTCGGCGCCCCCGGGTGTGTGCGGGAGTGGAGTGCGTCCACCACGGCGCCGCTGGCGGTGGCCTTTAGAAACAGGACCCGGTGCAAGGCTTCAAGAAGGGTGCTCTTGCCCGTTTCATTGGCGCCGCCGATGAGGGTCAGGCCCGGGGCAAAATCCAGGCTCAGTTCCCGGTGGACGCGCACGTTGCAAATCCGACAGTGGACCAGTCGCATCCTCGGGGGAAAACATGGGTTGGGGGTCTGTGTTCCTCAACAGCTTTTTGGAAAGGCTGCGAGGGGGACAAAAGGCGAGGGGGAAGCTCCATCGTTCCGGCCCGCGTCCTGTAGGCCATCCACAGGTTCGAGAGTGACGTCACCACAGACAAGGGTCATTCCGGCCAGACTGCGGAGGATTAAGACTACGGCAGAGCTGGAGATCATAGCAACAGGAAACTGTAGCATTTATTTACAGGAAACTGTAGCAACGTGTTACAGAAATTTTTCTGCGGTCTGGTTAAGAATTAAGCCTTATTCTCTACAATCCCCAGTTGCAGACCCAAGCATTTCCCCCAGTTCGTCTTCTCTTCTTGAGAAGCCTTGTGGCCCATTGGTTCCGAGACCATGTGGTTGCCCCGTTCAGGCATTTTCCAGGCTTTCATAAATTTTCTATCATAATTTCCACCATATTTTCCTGGATTTCTGCTATAATCGGGTCGGGTCGGGTCGGGTCGGGATGTCTCTTAAAAAAATATCCGAGGACACTATAAGTA
>VXNS01000048.1 GCA_009840445.1 Synechococcus sp. SB0662_bin_14 | reverse complement strand
GCCGGAGCCAACCAGGGACCCTCCTGGCCACTGGCGAAGGCCAGCACGTCCGTGGCGCCATGGCCATGGCGCCACGTCCGGTTCAAGTCCGCCATGGTGGCGTCGTTCGTCAGGGTGACCCCAAGGCTGTAGGCCCTGCACCGCTGCCGGGGGGCCAATTCCGGCTGGAGGGCCAGTAGCCAGTGGCACACCAGTTGGTGGCAGAGGGGCTGGCCAAAAAGATCGGGCCGGATACTGCTCCAGGCCAGATCCACCGCCAGGTCCGTCTCCAGGGGGGAACTGGCCACGGTTCACGGGGTGGGGCGGTCCAGGCTGGCCAGGAGCAGCAGCACGGCCACAAGACCGGTGGTGGTGAGGGCCATGTGCAGCAGGGAGGTGCGGCCCTTGCGCACCATGTTTCTCATGGCCAGCTTGACGTAACTGTCCTGGGGGGCGCTGTTGTCGGTCATGGGGACAATGCGGCGGTCTCCAGGTTGGCGTGGAGGGAGGCCTGAATGAAGCCGTCCAGCTCCCCGTTCATCACGGCTTGCACGTCCGTGGTTTCCGTATTGGTGCGCAAATCCTTGACCATCTGATAGGGGTGCAGCACGTAGTTGCGAATCTGGTTGCCCCAGGCGGCGGCCACCATGTCTCCACGGATATCGGCAATTTCCGCCGCCCGCTGTTCCTGGGCAATGACCAGCAGCTTGGCCTTGAGCAACGCCATGGCCCGCTCCCGGTTCTGCAACTGGGAGCGCTCCTGGGTACAGCGCACCGCCACGCCGGTGGGCAGGTGGAGAATGCGCACGGCGGTTTCCACCTTGTTGACGTTCTGTCCCCCGGCCCCCCCGGATCGGGAGGTGGTGATCTCCAGATCCTTGTCGGGAATCTGCAAGTCCAGGTCCTCCTTGAGTTGGGGCATCACCTCCACACCGGCAAAGCTGGTCTGGCGCTTGTCGTTGGCGTTGTAGGGGGAAATGCGCACCAGCCGGTGGGTGCCCTTCTCGTGCCGCAGATAGCCGTAGGCATGGCGACCGGAGATCTCCAAGGTGGCGGACTTGATGCCGGCTTCCTCCCCTTCGGACCGTTCCGCCACGGTGACGGCCATGCCGTTGCGCTCCGCCCAGCGGCTGTACATGCGCAGCAGCATTTCAGCCCAGTCCTGGGCATCGGTGCCGCCGGCGCCGGCATTGATGGTGAGCACGGCCCCTTCCTTGTCGTAGGGACCGTTGAGCAGCCGCTCCAACTCCCAACGATCCAGGGCGCCCTGCAGGGTGGCCAGGGCGTTGTGGGCTTCCTCCAGCAACAACTCGTCAGCCTCAAGCTGGTGCAGTTCCAGGGCCGCCCGGGCATCCGCCAGGGCGGCGGACCACCGCCGCTGGGCCTCAAGCTGGGCCTTCACGTCGTCCAGTTGGCACAAGTGCTTCCGGGCCTGGTGCTGGTCCGTCCAGAAGTCGGGTTGAGCGGCCAACTGCTCCAGGTCGTTTTGTCGCGCCTGTAAAGCAGGAACGTCAAAGACAGTCCTGGGCAATGCCCAGGCGCCGGGTGAGTTCGGACAGGTGGCGCTGGAGATCAACGGGATCCAGGCGCGTGGTGGTGGTGGATTCGCTCATGTATTTATCGTACCGTGGGTGGCAGTTGACGTGGGACCCCGCCATGGCCAAGGTCGAGATTTACACCACCGGTTGGTGCCCCTTCTGCCGTCGTGCGCTGGCCCTGCTGGACGGCAAAGCCGTGACCTACACCAACATCGACGTGGAGGAAGGCCGGGGCCGGAAGCGGGCCATGAGCCTGCGGGCCGGCGGCAAAACCACCGTTCCCCAAGTGTTCATCAACGATCAGCACATTGGCGGATACGAGGAACTGCAAGCCGCAGAGGAGTCCGGCACCCTGGATGCCCTGCTGCAGGCCTAACCCAACCCCGGCGCCCCTTGCAACAACTTTTTCTGACGGATCCCCTGTCACGGCTGCGCCCCGCCAAGGACAGCAGCGTTGCCCTCATGCAGGCCGCCTGCACCGCAGGCAGCCAGGTGTGGTGGGCGGAACCACTGCACCTGCAGGCCCTTGACGGGGACATCACCGTTCTGGCTCAGCCCCTGGAGCTGGCGGCCATGGACCACACTCCCCAGGGTTGGCAGGCGCCGGATCCCTGGTATCGGCAGGGGGCGCCGGAGCAGCGCAGCTTGAAGGGTTTTCAGGTGGTGTGGATGCGCCGGGACCCGCCCGTAGACGACGGCTACACCTTTGCCGCGGGGCTGCTGGCCCAGGCGGAGCGCCGGGGCGTGCGGGTCATCAACCGTCCGGCCTCCCTGCTGATCTGGAACGAAAAACTCTCCGCCCTGCAGTTCCCTCAGCTTATGGCGCCCACAACCGTGGCGGCGGATTGCGCCAGCCTCCTGGCCTTTATCCATCAGCACCAGGACGTGGTGCTCAAACCCCTGGCGGGCAAGGGCGGGCAGGGGGTGGTGCGGGCCAGCAGCGCCATGGCCGGTTTGAAGGCGTTGCTGGAGCTGGTCACGGCGCAACAGCAGCTTCCGGTGTTGGCACAGGCCTTTCTACCGAACGTGGTGGAGGGGGACAAACGGATCCTGCTGGTCAACGGCGAACCCGTCGGCGCCATCAACCGGCGACCCCAGCGGGGGGAGTTTCGCAGCAACCTGGCGGTGGGGGGAACGCCGGAGGCCTGTGACCTCAGCGCCAGGGATCACACCATCTGCCGCGCCCTGGCGGAACCGCTGCGGCGGGCGGGCCTGGCGTTTGTGGGCATTGACGTGATCGGTCCATGGCTGAGCGAGATCAACGTCACCAGCCCCACGGGATTGCGGGAGCTGGAGTGGCTCGGTGGTGTGCCAGCGGCAGACGTGGTGATGGAGCGGGTTATGAATTTGGCACGTTTTGAAGGGCGCCAGGAAAAATAGGAAAGGTCCACGGAGAGGGTGGGATTCGAACCCACGAGGGTTTTGGCCCTACACGATTTCGAGTCGTGCGCAATCAACCGGACTCTGCCACCTCTCCCAGGGAACCAGCCTTAGTTTAACGAACCGGGGGTAGCGGTGGCCATGCCTCCAGCATGGCGGCGCCGTCACCACCGGCCCACTGTTGTGCAGCGGGGCCGATCAACACCCGGGCACGGTGGCCACCGGCCACCACTCCGTAGGCATGGGCCTCGTAGCTGAGGGGAACCAGCACCAACCCGGGACTCTCCAGACGCACCCCGGGCACCAGGCGTCCGTCATGGCCCCGCACCAACTGTTGACTGAGGGGCTGCCAACAGCGGCGCTGCTCCTCGCTCATGCGGTAGGTGACCAGGATCCAGTCAAAGCCGTCCAGGCCCAGGCGGTGGAGTTCCCGGCGGGCACGACGGCAAAAGGGCAGCCTCGCGGTGGCGGAAATCAAGGCGGCCCGGCCTCCATGACGGGCCACCAGAAAGGGGACGGGCGTCCTGCTGCGTTCCGCCGGGGCGCTGCGCCGCTGGGACCAACCCAGTTGGCGGATCTCGTCAGCAAAGCGCATCTGCAACTGCAAGAGCAGGGCCAACAGCAGGAGCGTGGGGGCCAGCCAGGGGCGCCGCCAGGGGCGACTGGCCACACCAGCGGGTCGGGGCACCAGCCACCAGAGGCAGGCCGTCACCAGCAGCACTGCCGCCAGAGGTACGGGCCGGCCCAGGGGCACCTCCGCCAGGGGCAGACTGGCGGCGCCATGGACCAGGAACAGGAAACACCGCACCACCAGCACCACCACGGGCCGCACCACCGCCAGCAGCCAGCCCGTGAGCACCGGCGGCAGCAGCAACACCGGCGCCATGACCATGGCCGCCAGGGTGAGGGGCGCCAGGACGGGGGTGAGCAGCAGGTTGACGGGGATGCCGTAGAGGGGCAGCCGGCCGAAGTGGAGAAGCTGGAGAGGGATGGTCCAACAGGTGGCGGCCAGGGGGACCGCCATGGCCATGGCCAACCGCTGGGGCAACCAACGGCCCAATCCCTCCCCCATGGGGCCTGCCGAGACCACCAGCCCCATGGTGGCCACCACACTGAACTGAAAGCCCAGGGATTGCACCCACACCGGCGCGATCAGCAGCATGGCGACGACCGCCACCAGCAACACCCCCACAGGCCGTTGGCGGGTCTTCAAACTGAGGAGCAGCAGCCCCAGCCCGGCCATGAGCGCTGCCCGCACCACGGAGGGCTGGGGACCGGCCAGGGCGATAAAGCCCAGGATCACCACAGCCCCCAGCCACAACCGCAGCACCCGCCGCTGCCCGGCCATGAGCAGCACGCTGCTGAGCAACACCGACAGGTGGAAGCCTGATGCCGCCAGGGCATGGGAGAGCCCCGCCCGACGAAAGTCCTCCCGGATCACGTCCGGCACCTGGGCCATCTTCTGCCCCATCACCAGGGCAGCCAGCAGGGGACCGGACGGGGAGGACAAGGCCTCGGTGTAGGCCTGCACCAACTGGCTGCGCACCTGGGCCACCACCGCCACGGCCTGCTGTTCGTCCGCAGGGGTGAAGGCGGAACCGGCCATGGCCAATTCCGCCCGCCACTGCCCATAGCCCGCAAAGGCCACCACCAGCAGGCAGGGCAGGCACCGCACCCCCCAACCCTGCCCGTCAGCAAGACGGGACGTCAGCAGCAGCAAAGCCACCCCCACGGGCAGGGACCAGAAAAACTGCTCCAAGCCCCCCAACACCAACCCGGCCAGCACCCCGGCACACCCCAGCCAAAGCATAGGACCCTTCCCCAAGCAACCACTGCCCAGGTTTCCCTCGCCCTCAGCCCATGGATGCGGGCAAGCGGCAGCAAACCGGAGGGCTAACGTCCATGGCAGCCTGCGCCCCAGACCATGCCATGAAAGGCCTGTTTGAAAGCCAGGCGCCCCAGCCCCTTGCGGACCTGTTGCGTCCGGAGCGGCTGGATCAGGTGGTGGGGCAGGATCACCTGCTGGCGGAGGACGGACCCATCGGCCGCATGGTGGCGCAGCGGCGGGTGGCGTCCATGATCCTCTGGGGGCCGCCCGGCGTCGGCAAGACCACCATTGCCCGCCTGCTGGCCCAGCAGACGGATTACGCCTTCGAGCCCCTCTCGGCTGTGTTCTCCGGCGTTGCGGAGTTGCGCAAGGTGTTTCAGCGGGCGACGGAGTTGCGCCAGACGGGGCGGGGGACCTTGCTCTTCATTGACGAGGTGCATCGGTTCAACCGCGCCCAACAGGACGGCTTCCTTCCCTACGTGGAAAACGGCACCGTGGTGCTGGTGGGGGCCACCACGGAGAATCCTTCCTTCGAACTCAACGGGGCACTGCTGTCCCGTTGCCAGGTGTTCGTACTGCGGCGCCTTGACGACGCGGCATTGGAGACCCTGTTGCTGAGCAGCGAGTCCGCCGTTGACCGGCCGTTGCCCCTGGACGGCTCCGGTCGGGACGCCCTCAAGGCCATGGCGGACGGCGACGGCCGTTTTCTGCTCAACCTTGCTGACGAATTACTCCACCTCCCTGACGACACCCAACTTGACGGGGCGGCCCTGGCCCGCACGGTCCAGAAACGGGCGCCTGTGTACGACAAAAACCGTGAAGAGCACTACAACCTCATCAGC
>VXNS01000035.1 GCA_009840445.1 Synechococcus sp. SB0662_bin_14 | reverse complement strand
GTCCCGGCCACAGCGAAGCCTGGGGCGTCTTCGACACGCAACACTACGTTGGCGCTTTCGGTACCACACGACAACAGCAGTAGACCTCATGCTCCCCTTCCACAGCAACCGCTCACGGCAATGCTGATGCAGCCTGGTGACTCCCCCTTCACCGGCAGTGCCGGGAAACCAGCATCGCAGAGGACTTCCGGGAACAAGGCATGGCTCTCTCCTTCAACTGGAATCCCGACCCAACCCACCGTGGCCACTCCTTCTCAGTGAGCCACTCCTTGGGCGCTAGCCCATGGTGGCGCGGATACACTCCTCAGCAGACGCTGCCGTGGATCATTCCCTCGGGCTTCGCTTCTCCTTCCCCTTCTGACACCCTCGCTTCAACAAGGGGAGATGGGCTGGATTTTGACAACGAAGAGACTGGCTACCCCAAGGTTGGTTATGCCAGTCTCTTCCATCTGCCAGGCCTGAAAGATCCTTTCGTCGTCGGCTCGGCCCTTTACGGCAGCACCTTCCAAGTTGCAAGGCGTCCGGCTGTTCCGCCCCTTAGCCCTCCCCAAAGCTGGGGCCACGGGTTATGAAGCGAGCCGCCAGCACACCCCCCAGAAATCCAAACAGATGGCCCTGCCAGGACACCCCTGGCGCTCCCGGAAACAGTCCCACCACCATCTCACCGAACAGAACCAGACAGGCAATGGAGAGCAGGATGCTCAGGGGACGCCGCTGAAACCAGCCCATCAAGAGCAGGGTGCCCAGGTAGCCAAAGACAATGCCGCTGGCCCCCACGTGCACCGTGTGGTGGGGGGCAACCAGCCAAATTCCCAAGCCCGACGTCAAAGCGCTGATGATGGAAACCTGCCACAGTTGACCCGAACCACGCAGGCCCACCAAACTGCCCAAAATCAGTAAAGAGACGCTATTGCCAAACAGGTGGCGCCAGTCCCCATGGATCAGGGGAGCAGTGAAAACGGTCCAGAGACCGGCTACCCCGCTACCAGGATGGATGCCGAAGATCTGAACGGAAGCCTGGCCAGGGAGCAGGCCCACAAAGGACAGGACAAGACGGAGGAGATGGACAATCCAGAGCAGGGCCACAAAGCTTAAGGTGGCTGGCAAAAGGCGTCCGGTTGGCAGTGGACGACTGACGGGGCCGTTACTCATGAAGACTTGATCAACTGAAGAACCTGGGGAACCAGCCGTGCGGCGCGATGTTCGCAGCGGAGACCACAAACAATCAACTCCGCTGCTTGCTGAAGATTCCCTTCTTTTGCTCTCAGTTCCGCCTGGACAAAGAAATGATGGGCCTTGTCAAGCAATTTGGCCTTATCGCTCGTGGCAGGAAGCGTGCGCATTGGTGGATGAGAACGCTATGGACAGTGATACAACCGGACTCAGGTTCCAGGCTCCTCACCATGATCTCCCAGCGCTTCAATGCAGGAGCGAAGGTGATGGGCCCTGTCATGGCAGCCCTCCGAGAGGGCAAGAGCCAGGGCAAACTCCAGTTTTTCCAGTTGGTGGTCCTGCTCGGAAAAGGCGATGGCCGCAGCAGGGGGGGAGAGCGTTTCCATGGCTTCACTTTCTTCCTATTCTGACACCTTGCCCGCCAATGTGTGGCCATTGGGACAGGCCCTCAAACACGACGATTTGACAACAGAATGCAGAGAGGTGTGAAGATTGGATGGACAGCATCAAGCATCTGCCCGGACTTCTAACGATTTTAGCAGGACTGGGGCTGGGGCTGCTGGCCCTCGGCACGCGGATTCCCGCCGCTCCCCTTGTGGGCGCCTTGCTGGGGGCCACCTTGGTGAGTCTGATTCCCAACCACCCCGCCGTCCACTGGCCCACAGGGACGCGAACCATGCTGGAGATCGCCGTTGGCATCGTGATTGGTTCCGGCTTGACGGCCACCACATTGCAAGAGATGCGCCATCTCTGGCGACCGGCTCTTCTCATCACCCTGGCCCTTCTGGTTGCGGGAATTGTGGTGGGTTGGTGGAGCAGTCGGCTGCTGGGGATCAAGCTGACCGTCGGTCTTTTGGGCGCCGCGCCAGGTGGCCTCACGGGTATGAGCCTGGCGGGAGAGGAACTGGGGGTCGGGGCGACGGTGGCGGCTCTGCATACCGTGCGCCTGGTGACGGTGCTGGTGGTGATGCCCCTGCTTGTACGGTTATTGACCCTGGGCCAGGGGAGCTCCTCCGGTGGCCCATAGGAGGCGCCGGTCTTATGCCATGGCAAAATTGGCAAGCCGTTTTCATGCTTCTCTCACCTTGCAGGTGGGCCTGCTGATCCTCCTCGGCAGTTGTGGTTTTGGTGGGGGGGAGCTTCCCCAGGCCAAGCCCCTGCCCAGTGGCTGCCTGGCCCAATTTGGTCAGGAGTCCGTTGAACCTGCCGAGCACATGGCCCTCTGTGACCGTATCGTGGCCAGCCATCCCCGGTTACTGCGGGCCCACGTGGATCGTTTCGTTGTCTGGCAGCATTACGGCAGGGAACGTGAAGCCTGTCAGAAGCTTTTTGACGTGGAGAAAACCATGGCCACCCTGACCTTCACCCCCGATGATCAAGATGACTTTCACTTCAGCGTGGACGTCATCTGCAGGAACCAGGGGGGTGATGGCTGAACGACAGCGTTGGTTGGTGTTGGGGGGCGGCTACTGTGGCATGCGCTTGGTGGATCGGCTCCTGGATGTGGGGCACGAGGTGGTGGTGACCCATCGCGCCAGCACCGATCAGCGCAACATTCACCAACCAGCAGCGACGGCTGACCACAACACGTCTTCCCCTCGGCCGAGACCCCAACCGCAAGTGGTGGTCTTTGATAACGCGCAGGGGATTGACCCTGACCTCGGGGCACTGGGTCCCTTTACGGCGGTGCTCTCAACCATCCCTCCCGGGAAAGCCGGGGTTGACCCCGTGCAGGATCGTCTGGGGGTGGCCCTGGGGCGGTCAGCACCCCCATGGGTGGGCTACCTCTCCACCAGCGGGGTCTATGGGGACCTGCAAGGGGGCTGGGCGGAAGAATCCCTGCCTCCCCGCTCCCGTGTCCCTCGAAGCCGCCACCGCATCGGCTGTGAAGCGGCATGGAGAGCTTCCGGGCTGGCGCCTCTGATCTTGCGTCTGCCGGGAATCTACGGGCCTGGCCGTAGCCCTTTTGCCCGGCTCCATCAAAAGCGGGCTCGCTTGATCCATAAACCGGGTCAGGTGTTCTCCAGGGTCCACGTGGACGACGTGGTGGGGGCGGTTCTCTGGTGTCAGCGCCACGGATACCGGGACACGGTGGTCAATGTCTGTGATGCCCAGCCCTGCCCCAGCAGCGAACTCCTGGGTCTGGCTGCCCATTTGCTGGGCTGCAAGTTGCCCCCCTACGAGCGCTATGAGGACGTGAAGACCGCCATGGGTTCCATGGCCCAAAGCTTCTGGCTGGAAAACCGCCGCGTCAGCAACCGGAGGCTTCTTTCCTGGGGCTACGTGCTGCGCTACCCCACCTATCGGGAAGGCCTTGTGGCCACCCTTGCAGAAGAAAGAGGGGAAACATTCAACCCGGTTCACCATCGTGCTGACGGTCTCCTGGCAGGCTGACCCCCACGGGAAGGCTGGCGTCGGGACTATTGCTGATCGCGGTGCTCCTGGGAGCGCTGGTCAAACTGTTCCCACAGGGCCTTGAGATCAGCCTGCATGAAGGGCCAATCCACCGTGATCCAGCCCCGTTGGATGCCGAAGCCCAGGCCAAGAACCAGGATCATCAAAATCAGTGACCGGAACATGGGCAGCCGGGGTTCATCTGTAAGGAGGAATCAATCACGTCATTGGTGGAGAGGATTTGCGTGGGGTGAGGGGGCCTCCACCCCCTGTCTCAACACCAACCGATAGGCCTGACTCCGCCCCCGCCCACAGGGCGCCAAGGTTCCTTTCTCAACAAGATCACTCAAATCCCGGTAGGCGGTGGCTCGGCTCACACGGGTAAGGCCAACAGCCTTGCGCACCGTGAGATTGCCCTTGAACCCTTCGGGCTCGGCATCCCAGAGGCGGTTCAGCAGCTTCCGTTGCCGTGAGTTGAGGTCAGTGTAGCGGTGGGTCCACCAGAACAGAGCTTTGGCTTTGACGGCCTCCACAACAGCGGCATTGGCCACGACGGCAGCCCTCACCTGCTCCAGAAACCAGTGGAGCCAAGGGGTGATCTTCAGGCCACCCCGCTGGCTGGCTTCCAACATCCGGTAATAAGTCTGCCGCTGGCGTAAAAGCTGGCTGGACAGACCGAGTGCATGGACCACCAGGGGGAGGTGTTGACCTCCGCCAGGCTGGCTTGTGCCAGAACCCGTTCCGTCAATGCCCGGGCCAGGCGACCGTTGCCGTCTTCGTAAGAGTGGAGAGTCACGAACCAGGGGTGGGCCACCCCGGAGCGCAGCAGGGGAGGGAGACCTTGTGGTGGGGCGTTGAACCAGTGGAGAAACACCGCCAGCATCCTGGACAGCCCACGGCTTGGCGGCGCTTCAAAGTGAACCCGCTCCCGGCCGATGGCGCCAGACACCACCTGCACGGGCATGACCCCACTGCGCAACACGCCAACGGGAACAGAGCGGAGGCCAGGAGCGCCGCCTTGGAACAGTTGCCGATACCAGCCGTTGAGCCGTGCCACGGTGAGGGGCCGCCGAGAGCTGGGCAGTGGCGGCCATGAGCAGATGCACCAGGCCCTCCACCTGGGCCGAAGGCTGAGGCTGACCGGGCTGCGGGGGAAGCTGCAAACGGCGGCCAGGGAGGAGCGCACCATGACGGGATCCAGCGTTTCCCCTTCAATGGCGGTGGTGTTCAGACCCTCGCGGCTCAGCAGGGAAGCGGCAGCCTCCTGCCGGAGGGACGGATCAAGGGCCTCAAGCTTGGCCAGCAGGTGTTGCCGGGCCTGGTCTGCTGCTGCCAGGCCGGGGCGCAATTGCTGGTCATCCCAACGGAACCGGGGCCACTGGGGCTGCTCCCAAATCCAACCGCCGCCAAGTGTGCTGTCCATGCCATCAACCTCATCGCTTCATGGCCTGGGGATCGGCGGGAAACCGTGCAGGTAGAGCACGGAGGTGGTGATGTTGCACCGCCCCGTAAGCGCTCACAACTCAGCCGTCAGCATCAAGGCAACCCATTGCTGACTGACCCCGGTTCAGGATCAGTGGACTTCAGTGGAGCCCCTCTTGCCCTGGCTTGTGGCTTTGGGAAGGCTGCTGTCGTCCCTACCACAATGCCCGGATCAGCCGTAACCGGGTCTTTCCAGGGCTGGCCCATGGTGGTGCGACCACCATGGAGTGGTTCCAGGGCCGACTGTCAACCGTTTGAGTTCTTGACCCTATTGACAAGGTGTTCAAGCCCGGGAGGTGTTGGCCAATGGGGTTGCTACCTACCTGTGCCAGGCCTGTGGCGGAAGGGGGAGTGAGGCTGAGGGCTTGAAGCCCCCTTGTTGGGGGTGTCAGAAGAGGAGAGAGAAGTTGATTCCGAGGGAATGGTCCACGGCAGCGTCTGCGGAGGAGGTTTCCTGCCGTTGGCCTTCGAGGGAGAGTTGCCAGTCCTCAGCAGTGTGACCAGGCTGGGGAGCATAGGGCCTCAAAGCCCAGAGGAGGCGGTAGGAGATGGTATCTGAAGCCAGTGCCAGTCCGATGCCGGGCGTCATGGTGAGGCGGTTGTTGAAGACGGGGAGGCCGT
>VXNS01000012.1 GCA_009840445.1 Synechococcus sp. SB0662_bin_14 | reverse complement strand
CCCAACTCCAGCGGGGCTGGCTGGTGGGGGTGTTTCTGGACGGCACTCGTCGCGCCACCGGGATGGTAGAGCAGCCGCGCCTTGGCGCCGCCTTGTTGGCGCAGCGCAGTGGTTGCCCCCTGCTGCCGGTGGCCATTCTCAACAGCCACCGGGCCCTCTCCAGGGGAAGCATGGGCCTCCGCCTGGCGCCCGTCACCATTCGCATTGGCCACCCCGTCCCCGCCCCTGCCAGCCGTGACCGTCAGACCATGGAGGCCACGTCCCAACGGTGTGCCGCCGTGATCAACGGCTTGCTCACAGGGGCGCCTCTACCCGGCTCCGGGCCGGAATCAGTGTCCTGACGTGCTGGCCGCTCACCACCCAGCCGAGCGTTTTGCCCATGACCATCAGGTTTCCTGTGGGCGCTCCGCCGCCGTTGCCGGATACAACGGCAGCACCCCTTGCCAACGGCCGGGATCACCCAGGGCGTGGCGCTCCGTCAGCACCCGCAACAACTCCACCACGTCCGTGGCGGGCTCCACCACGGCAGGGCGATGAAGCCATGGGAATTCTTCTGCGGGGGCCGGGGTTGTGAGGAGTTGGGGCGCTTGGCACTCCTGGACGCCGCCCCGGGCCGTGATCCGGTAACGGCCACGGATCCACCCGCGCTTCCTCAAGGTCTGCTCCAGTTGAACGGCGCAACCTTCAGGGTGCTCCCGGAGAAGCTGTTGGGCCAGACGCCGCGCCATGAGGACAAAACTGCCACAGCCGAACAGGGGGACGTGCAGGTTCTGGGCCATGGTTCGGGCCAGCACCACCCCCAGACGGGTGCCCGTGAAACCTCCGGGCCCTGTGGCCACCGCCAGCGCCGCCAGCCGCCCCCATTGGGAAGCTGGCAAGAGCGTCAGCAACTCCTGGTGCAGCACATTGGCGAGACCTTTCCCCGTTGCCTTGCAGACAACAGACACGGGTGTATCCCCCGACCAGGGGAACGGCGCCAACGCCATGGCCAACTCGGGGCTGGAGGTGTGGATCGCCAGCGCCAAATCCGGGTCCAGCGGCTGTGCACCCACGGCAGAGGCCATGCTCAAGTGGGCACGGCCTCCCGGGGCCGCAAACGCTGCCAACGGCCTATGTCCGCCAGGAAGCTGTTGCAAGCCACCACGTCCCACTCCACCGTGGTGGTCAACCCCTGGGACCGCAGATGGACGTTGATGCGGGGCTGGCGGGGTTCAAAGTCCGGTGTCGGGGTCAGATGCCTGGCCCCGTGCCGGGTTTCCACGGCGTGATACGCGGAGCAACGGTCCACCCAGTGGCAGTCGACACAGATGCACATGGGCAGTGACGTCACAGGAGGCAAGGGGCATTCTGGCTGGACTCTGGAGGAGGCTGGGGCGCGACTGACCACTGCCGTAACCAGGCTGTCTCCCTATCCAGAACTGGGGTTGGGTCAGATACTTGCGGGTTGCAGCGTTCCTGACCCCACATGCCTCGTTGGCGCGATACAAGGGCAGTCCGGTGCGCCGCCATTCCGCCCGCACCCCAGGGGAACGGGCACTTTACCTGAACCACCCGATGATTCGAGAGATCACTTCGGCAAAGTCGTCTGGTACGTCTTCGTTATTCAACTCCTGGGTCAGGCGATCAAGAATCCGGGCTGGGTCTTTTGCTTCTGCGTGTCGCTTGAAAAATACGATCCAGTGATCAGCCGGAATCCCGGCGATCCGTTGTCCCCGCAAGGAAGACGTGTAATCGTCCATGAGCCCCGTAATCCGTGCGATGCGACCAAAGTTCTTCCCTCCATCGTGAACAGGCTGATCAGCAATTCTTGCCCTGGGTGGCGGATACGGACTGACCTGCATCTCCGGTGGCGTGACCTGGCGCTGGTCCAACCTGTCGCTCATCTCCCTGTATGTGTCCAAAACCAATTGCGCAATTCGGCCACATGGCGAGCCTGCTCAATGTAGGGCTTGTAGACCACAGGCTCTCCGGACAAAACGTTTTTGAGGTGCCAGGGAACGACCACCAGCAGGTCCTGGGGAGCGCAAGCGGATGGTGTCACGGTGTACCTGAAGCTGGGCTCCCCTTCTAGGGCGCTGAGCGCGTCTCTCACATGATTGACAAGCTCTCGCTCAGGGCTGCTGGGCAGTTCCTGTCGCTGTGGCTTGGGGTTGGCCATCGGCATGACGTCACACCTTCAGCGGCAACTGATCCCCAGCACATTGGCCAGTTAGTCGCTGTTGTGCCAGTGCCAAGAAGTAGGGGTTGAGTTCTGCAGCAAAGGCGTTCCGGCCAGCCTCAACAGCCGCAACCGATGCGGTGCATAGCCCGCCGAACGGCTCCCAGATGGTATCACCCTCGTTTGAGGCCATCTTAATGATGCGGCGCATGAACTCCAGAGGCTTCTGGTTCAGGTGGGCTGCTGCATTCTTCCCCGGGTTATGCACGCGGGGAGCAACGCGACGGCCGTTGCCCCGATAGCGCTCCGCACCGTTGAGGGGCGGATGGGACCAGACGTTGGTCAAGCCGTGCTCATGGTGCCATGGGTGGCGGAGCCGGGCCCACTCAGCCTCAGTGACAGGCTGGTTTCCGTTAATCGCGTAATAGGGACGCCCTGCCGGGTCACCGTGGGCGTTGGCAAAAGCCACCAGCCGGGCCATCATCTCCGCGGGTGGAAAATACCAGAGCCAGTCCTGCGTCAGGTACTTGCGGGTTGCAGCGTTCTTGACCCCGCATGCCTCGTTGGCGCGATACAAGGGCAGTCCGGTGCGTCGCCATTCCGCCCGCAGCCAGTGGCAGAGGGACATCCTGCCCGCTGGCGTTGTCAGCACCAGCCGCCGCCGATAGAAGGCACAGATTTCTATAACAGTCGGCAACCGGCGAATCGTGTCCCCGTTCACGTTGCCCGCGATATGACCAACGCCTTTGTCCCACAGAATCGTCTGGACGTACTCCCAACCTTCCCGCACCAGAAGGGGATGGGTGGTTGCCCAACCAATCTCGGTGTTCCAGAACCACAACGTGGTGGCCGGGTGTGCCAACTTCGACCACGCTGCCACGTGTTCGCCATACCACCCTTCCAGTCCCTGCGGCGTTCGAGGATCACCTGGAAATCCGCCCACACCGTATGCCCCATCGGACACGATCACGTCCGGGGGATCCCATGTGCCGTAGACCTCCTGGGCCGGTCCCGGATGCAATGCGCTCAGCCCCCTGGACACGGCAAACCAACTGCCAACTGCTCAGTAGAAGTGTACTTGTTCCCGGCAGAGTCAACGATTGGGGTCGAGTGAACACGGATGCCCATGGCCAGTGAAACCACAACGGGTGACGCCCATTCCGGCCTGACCCCCCAGGAGGCTGGGGCACAACTGGACAGCGCCGTCACCAGGTTGTCTCCCCCCTTCCCCTGGGGTGCGCTGCCTGGGGATGCCGTCCTGGTGGGTGGGGTTGTTCGTGACGTGTTGCTGGGGCGCCTCAGGGACAATCCTGACGTGGACCTGACGGTTCCCCGGGGGGCCGTCCAGTTGTGTCGCCAGTTGGCCAGCCGCTGGGGGGGCACGGTGGTGGTGTTGGATCAGGCGCGTGACATGGGGCGCCTGGTCCATGGCGCCTGGACGGTGGACGTGGCGGCTTGGGACGGCGCCACCATGGCGGCGGATCTGGGACGGCGGGATTTTTCCCTCAACGCCATGGCGTATCACCTGGGGCAGGGCACGTTCCATGATCCCTGCGGTGGTCTGCAAGACCTGGTCCGGCGACGTCTGCGCTGCCTGGCTGCCGCCAACCTGGCCGCCGATCCCCTGCGGGTGCTGCGGGGCTATCGCCTGGCGGCCGAGCTGGGATGCGCCATTGAGGAGCGCACCCGTCAGTGGCTTCAGCAGGCGGCGCCGCAACTGGGCATGGTGGCGTCCGAACGGGTCCTGGCGGAACTGGAGCGACTGTGCCAGGCGCCTCTGGCCCACCACTGGCTCCTTGAGACAGGCACTGTGTTACAGGCCTGGCTCCCCATGGCGCCACCATGGCCGGGTTTGGAACGTCTGAGCCACCAACTGGCCGTGGCTTTGGGCCTGGAGGGAGAGTCTTTAACGGGCCAGTTGGCCTTGGCCCGACTCTCGGGGGTCTTGGGCGCCCAATCCGTGGTGGAACGCCTGGGCTGCAGCAGGCGCCAGCAACGGCAGTGGCAACGGCTTGACCATTGGCGCCAAGTGTGGACTGCATCAACAGCGCGATTGACGGAGGACCAGCAACTTCAGTTGCATCTGGACTTGACGGACGACCTTCCAGCGCTCCTGCTGGTTCTGCTGGCCCAAGACCGATTGAACCTGGAGGAAGCCAGGCTGTGGCTGCACCGTTGGCAGGACCCTGCGGACCCCCTGTGCCATCCTTGCTGCCCCCTCAGTGGTCACCGCCTGCAACAAAGCTTGTCTTTATCACCCGGTCCCCGGTTGGGGGCGTTGATGGCCTTTCTGCGGCACGAGAACGCCTTCGGGCGCTTGATCGTTCATGACGAGGCCTCCATCCTGGACAGCGCCCGACAATGGCTGCAACAGGCAGCCGATTCCCGGCAGATGTCCACCAGGAAGGAAGCTGGGTCATCCTGATATGATAAAGGTAGTGATAGTGACGATTTTGGCTTGGGTCCACCCAAGAAGCTCCAGAATCCTGTTGACTTCATCCTTGACTTCAGCGTTACTTTTCACGCTTTCCACCCCCTTTCACCATTGCAACGCATGAGCAACCGTTCCAACAATAATCAGCAAGGAATTCGCATCTATGTGGGCAACGTGCCTTGGGATGCCGACCTGCAAGAGCTTGAGAGCCAGTTCAAAGCTGGTGTTGATCAAAGCATTCGCTTCAAACCGGTGACCGACCGGGAGAGTGGGGAGTGCCGTGGCTTTGGTTTCATCAACGTCAGTGACGAGCGGCTGGCCCAGGCCGTTATTGCCCGGTTCAACGGCAAGGAGTTTGCCGGTCAAGCCCTGCGGGTGGAGCGCTCCGAGCGCAAGGACGGCAACCGCAACGCCAGCGGCCGCCGCGGTGATCAAGCACCCCCCCGTGCCAGCAAGGCAGCCGACAAGGTGGTTCACCGCGAACTTGCCGAAGCGGATGCCCCGGATCCCCGCTGGAGCCAGGAACTCTCCAAGCTCAAGCTGCTGCTGGAACAGCAGAAGACGGCGGTTTAGCGGGACTGGGCCAGGGCAAAGGCCATGGGCAGGCTCAGCAGCTTTCTCAAGCGGGGGACGTGAGACCTGCGGGAGAAATTGACGACCTCAAGGGCGTGAACGACAAGATGGGCCGGCTGCTGGAGACCCTGCTGGCAAGCCAATCCTGAGGCGGGCCGCCAGCAAATCAGCACCCTCTTCAGGGGTAAGCGGGGGGAGGCGTCCCCCCCCTGACCTGTGGGAACCATGGTGGCGTAGACCATGCCCCGTGATTGAGCAGTGACCTCCAGGGTATCTCCCGCTGCCGGGAAGCCGTGGGGGCGGCGCTGGTGGGAGCCCGTTGTGTGGCCGCCTTGATCATGGTCGTTGCAGCCGGATTCCAGTCTGTCAAGGGAGACCGTTCACGCCAGCGAGGCCAGGGTGAACAAGCGCATTGACAACCTCAAGGGCGAGATGAAGGCCGTGGATAACCGGCTGGAGGAGATGAACGACAAGATGGACCGGCTGCTGGAGATTGTGCTGGCGAGCCAATCCTGAGGCGGGCCGCCTTCCCCGTTGCCAAGGCACGGTTATGAAAATAGAATGCTGACCATCCACCTTATGCGCCGCTTCCCCACTCATGCCCTGGTTAACAAAAAGTAATACTACCCCCCCCCCCCCCCCGGGGGGGGGGGGGGGGGGGGCCCGCGGGGGGGGGGGGGGGGGGGGGGGGGGGGG
>VXNS01000045.1 GCA_009840445.1 Synechococcus sp. SB0662_bin_14 | reverse complement strand
TGCCTTCCAGTCCGATTGCATGAACGTGAGGGTGTCCTGGTTGCCTGCAAGGTTCTGGTCCGTGTCCACGGTCACGTCCGTACCCGACGTTCCGCCCACCGTCACCGTCACCGGTCCGCTCGGCTGGCTTGACAGCTTCACCTTGTACTCGCTGCTGTCACCCTCCGGTACGGACACCGAACCGGGTGAAAACACCATCGTCCCCGGCGCCGGATCGTTGTCGCACACCTTCACCTCCGACGTGTAGGGATAGGCCACGGTGTACTTGCCGAAGCCGCTACCGCCGGGATCCAAACCCATCTTGCGGATGGGGTCTTCACCCCTCAATTCCGGGGCCAGCCGCAACACCGTGAACCTGTAGGTATGGACGCCGTCCGCTTCGTGAACGTCGTTCTCTGACGAATACCTGATATCACCCTCCCCCTCCCGTCCGCCGACGTTGAACTGGTACGCGCCAGTCCTCACCGGGATATACTTGGTGCTGTCCTTGTTGGTAAGTTTACCATTAACAAGTTTGGTGTCACTGGGATCCTGCATCTCCACCTTGTAACCCACCGACAGCATTTTCTCCCTGCTCTGCACCGCCTGGCTCAGTAAAATCTCAAACCATAGATCCGCCCTTCCCTCCCCATGATGACACACCACTGCTCCGTTTTCTTCCTTATACCCTCTTGCTCTTTTCGCATATTCCGGTCTCTTTCTCGCTCCTCTTGCGGAGACCGCCTCCCTTGTTCTTGCAAAAGGTACAGGCCGCTGGCCGTCCTTGATGGTGATGGTGATGGTGCCGATGAGTTTGAGGTTGTCATCCATCCAGTAGATGGTGATGGTCTCGTCGTTTTCTGAAGTGCTATCCGTCGTGGCGGTGATTTCGATGTCGTAGGTATCATCGGCTTCGACAGTTGGATAGTAGTCATAGCAGGGGTAGGAAGCGGTGCAGTCAGGGCCGTTAAGTGGGGAGGCGTACACTAAATCGCCACTATCACGCCTTCCTGCTGACGAATCACTTCCAACGCTGGTTACACTAAAGTCGGTGTCGTGCGTTGCTGACGTGCTTCGGAATGTGACATCGTAAGTAGTGTATCCCAGACTATCGGCATCTGTGGTCAAGACGAAGGTGAGGGTCTCCCCCTCGTAGATCTCCGTCGGCGTGTAGGTGAAGGTGTGGCTCTGGGCCTTGGCCTGGAAGGCCCAGCAGGTCAGCAGCAACGGCAGATACAGCAACGGCAGATAGTGGCGCCGTGGAGAGGAGGGACTCCTCATGGCCACCGATCCGATCCGATCCGATCCGATCCGATCCGATTATAGCAGAAGGCTTATCGGGTTGGGGCAACTCCGTACCTGAAAGCTTTACCGAACCGAAAACGTCTCCAGGTCTCGGCATTCCTCTGCCGTCGTCCCAACTGAAGGCCTTGGCCCTCCAGAAAGACCCCTTCTCCTTGGGTAGGCTCATGGCCACAGAGCAATGCCTCTTGATGCTTCCGCTACATTAAAGCAATGGTCTATCTCCATTTCCATGCTCTTTGATACAATAATTCTTCAGGGAACCTCGAAAGATCGGGCAAAGCCCTCTGGAGGGCTACCGTCTCGCCATGAGTAAAGTCAGTTGTAGAGAGATTTCTCGTAGGCCAGTAAGCTTTTCCGCCGAGACCAGACTCACATAGCCGGTGCCAATCACTGCGACGCGCACGGTCCGCCATCTCCAAGGCCTGCGCAAAGGTATGGCAGCAGCACCGCAGATAGCGTCTACCCATGGCCCAACTGTTGAACAAGACCGTCGCCTGGCTTGGCCTGGCGGGCCGTTGTTGGCGGGAAGATCGTCAAGCGGCCCCATCAGTTCTGATCGGGTGCGCCACCGATGCCTGTCAGGCCTGGTATGCTTTTCCCGTTCGCCATCCAGCCCGATGCCTGCCATACCCCCTGGACTGAGTGAATGGCTGGCGCTGCTTACCCAACCAGCCGTGATCCTGGTGGGGGTGGGGCTGATCGTGAATCAGCAGAACAGGCTGATCGACGCCCTGCGGGATTCCATGAACAAGCGGATTGACGACCTGAACAAGCGGATTGACGACCTGCAGGGGGACGTGAAGGAGATACAGAAAGACGTGAAAGAACTCCTCCTACGCCAGGCCTCCACTACCCCCCGCTAGCCTGCTACAGGTCACGCACGTCCCAGGATCGGGACTCATTAACGGCTTATACCGCAACAACAGGCCCAGATGAGCCTCTTATCCAGAACCCGGCCTACACCATTCCTTGCAGGGCGTCCGTGGCCATGGTGGCCATGGCCTGGCTGGTGGCCTTGGGAAGACGCACGTAGCGCCCCATGGCGGCCTGGGCCAGGTCCTCGCCAAAACCGCTGCGGATGAATTTGCGCTCCGTGTCGATCACCAGCAACTTGATGCCCAGCCGCACGTATTGGGCCGCCACCTCCAACAGTTCCTGGCGCACGTCCTTGCTGGCGTCCTCCTCCTGGCCCAGGGAGCGGCTGAGGGGAACGTTGCCCCGTCCGTCGGTAACGGCCACCACCACCACCTGGGCGATGTCGCCGGCGGCAACGGCATTGACCCCCACCCGGGCCGCCTGGGTGAGGCCGTGGGCCAGGGGTGAGCCGCCGCCACAGGGCAGTGTTTCCAGCCGCCGCCGCGCCGCGGTGATGGAGCGGGTGGGGGGGAGCAGCACCTCCGCCTGTTCCCCCCGGAAGGGAATCAGGGCCACCTGGTCGCGGTTTTTGTAGGCTTCCCCCAACAGGCGCAGCACGGCCCCTTTGGCCGCCTGCATCCGGTTCAGGGCCATGGAACCGCTGCTGTCCACCAGAAACACCACCAGCGCCCCGGCCCGCCGCTCCAACTGCTTGGCCCGCAGGTCGTTGTCTTCAATGGTGACAGGACGGCTCGAATCCCGTTGGCGGCGTTGCTTCTGGTGGGGCGCCGCCGCCCGCAGGGTGGCATCCACCGCAATCCTCCTCACCGGTCCCCGGGGCAGCATGGGGCGCACGTAACGGCCCCGGCTGTCACTGTTCACCACGGCCCGGCGACCACTGCGCCCGGCCCGGGATTTTGCGGCCTGGAACACCAGCAGATCCGGATCCACCGCTGCCGCTTCCGGCTCCAGGAGAAACTCCTCCGGGACGGTGGCGGGACCCTGCTGCTCGGGGGCGTTGTCCGGCTCCTCCGGCGGGTCCGGCTCCGTGTCGGGTTCAGTGTCCTGATCCTGCCCCCGGTCCGGTTCCGGGGTGGGGGGCGGCTGATCCTGGGGCTGCTGGGGCTCGGCAAACCGCGCCCGCGGCGCAACGACCAATTCCACCGCGGTGCGCAGATCCTCCGCCAACACCTCATCCCGCCCCGCCAGCGCCGCCGCGGCCTTGGCCACCCCCATGGCGAACAACTCCGCCCGATGCCCGGTCACCCCACCCCGCATGGCCTCTTCCACCAGGTAGGTCACCTGGGCCGTGCTGATGCCCACGTCCGGCAACCACTGGCGCGCCAGCAGCAACTGGGTGGCCATGGCGTCGGTCTGCTGCTGCCAATGCTCACGAAACCCCTGGGGATCACGGGCTGCGTCCAGCACTGTGGCAACCGCCGCGGCCCGGTTGTCCTGGCTCAGCAGTTGATCGGCGCTGACGGCCAGGGCAAAGCGGTCCAGCAGATGGTCCCGCACGGCACCTTCCTCCGGGTTGTAGGTGGCCAGCAGCAGGCAGCGGCAGGGATGGCTGGTGCTGACGCCTTCCCGCTCAACGCGGTTGCAACCACTGCCCACCGCCTCCAGCAGCAGGTTGATGATGGTGTCGTCCAGCAGGTTCAGCTCATCGAGATAGAGCACCCCCCGATGGGCATCCGCCAGCAGACCCGGCTGGAACACCGCCTTCCCGCTGCCGAGGGAGGCCCCCACGTCCACGGCCCCCAGCAGCCGGTCCTCGGAGACGCCAACGGGAACCTGCACAAAGGGGGCCGGCACCACCCGGGTGGGCAACTGATCGGGCGCCACCCCGGTCCAGCGCTCCCGGGTTGCGGGGTCCCAGTCCTGGGGATTGTGGGGATCGCTATTGAGGCTGCCCCGCAGGATTTCAATGGGGGGCAGCAGGGCATGGAGCCCCCGGGCCAACACGGATTTGCCCGTGCCACGGCGACCGGCGATCACCACACCCCCCAGGCCGGGATCCACCGCCGCCAACAGGAGGGCCGTCTTTGCCGCCTCATGCCCGGTGATGGCGGCCAGGGGAAAGGCCTGGCGCGCCACGGCGCCCACACCGGCAAACGGAGCAGGGCTGGTGGCGCTGGCAACCATGGGAAGAGGGATCCTGTGACTGGGGATTGTAGAGCGCCAGCCATGACCCTACCCTTGCGTCACAGCCCAGGACAAGGAGATCCCCCTCCAGCTTCCTCTGGTCCGAAGCTGGAGGGGCGCTAGGAAAGTGTAGAGGCTGCGGCCTTGCTACGCTGCCGGCAGCGTCTACAAATTCCCCGCAGGATAAGGCGCACTTCTGTTAATTCAAAGCCGGTGACTTTCGACACGTCTCTGGAGGCTGCCGTAATGACTTCACTGACAAATTCTTCCGTATGATCGCAGCGCATGCAGACCATGTGGTGGTGGACCTTCCCGCCCCCCTGGCGCAACTCATAGCAACGCAACCCCTCTTGCCACTCTCCCTCATCCAATAACCTCATGGCTACCAGGAGCTTGAGGCTGCGATAGACGGTGGCCAGGGATACCTTGTTCCCCGCCTGTTTCAGGTGGTGATGGACGTCGTCAGCCGTGAGGTGATGGCCAGGTCCCAGATTTTGAAATAGAGAGAGCACCTTTTCCCGTTGAGGCGTTAGCCGCCGGCCCGCCGTGTTCAAAACTTCCCGCAGATGCTCCTGTGAGTACTGCTGGATTGCTGCTGCGGGAACACGGTTGGCCATTGGAGCAGGTCTTCACTCGCCTCCACAACCAGGATACACGCCCTAAATAAGGCTAGGACTGATGCTGTCAGCCCTAGCCTTGGGGGAACCCCCCCCTCCCTCAGGCCGCCACGGCAACGCGGGGATCCAGGCTGCCTTTGCCGTAGAGATCCGCGTAGACGCTGATGGGGCGCTGCCTGATGGTGCTGGCCTTGCCGGCACACCAGAACTGCTGATAGCGGTCAAGGCACACCTGCTTCATGTATTTGCGGGCCGGCTTGTTGAAGTGGCGGGGGTCGAAGTTGGCGGGATCGGCAGCGGCCGCCTCCCGCACCGCCGCGGTGAAGGCGAGACGGTTGTCCGTGTCAATGTTCACCTTGCGCACACCGTTGCGGATGCCCTCCTGGATCTCTTCCACCGGAACGCCATAGGTCTCGGGGATGTCCCCACCGTGCTGGTTGATGATGTCCAGCCACTCCTTGGGCACCGAGCTGGAGCCATGCATCACCAAGTGGGTGTTGGGCAGGGCCTTGTGAATTTCCGCGATGCGGGAGATGGCCAGCACCTCGCCCGTGGGCTTGCGGGTGAACTTGTAGGCGCCGTGGCTGGTGCCGATGGCAATGGCCAGGGCATCCACCTTGGTCTTGGCCACAAAGTCGGCGGCTTCACCAGGGTCTGTCAGCAACTGGTCCCGCGAGAGTTCTCCTTCAAAACCATGGCCGTCTTCCGCATCACCCTTGCCCGTTTCCAGAGAGCCCAGGCAGCCCAGCTCCCCTTCCACACTGACGCCCACGGCGTGGGCCACGTCCACCACCGTCCGGGTGACGTTCACGTTGTAGTCGTAGCTGGCGGGGGTCTTGGCGTCCGCTTCCAGGGAGCCGTCCATCATCACCGACGTGAAGCCGTTGGTGATGGCGGAGTAGCAGGTGTTGGGGGCGTTGCCGTGGTCCTGGTGCATCACCACGGGAATGTGGGGGTAGGTCTCCGTGGCGGCCAGGATGAGATGGCGGAGGAAAATTTCGCCTGCATAGTTGCGGGCGCCGCGTGAGGCTTGCAGGATGACCGGGCTGTCGGTTTCATGGGCTGCTTCCATGATCGCCTGCACCTGCTCGAGGTTGTTGACGTTGAAAGCGGGAATCCCATAGCCGTTCTCAGCGGCATGGTCGAGAAGAAGTCGAAGGGGAACCAGCGCCATGGCAGTGAAG
>VXNS01000058.1 GCA_009840445.1 Synechococcus sp. SB0662_bin_14 | reverse complement strand
GGCATGGGCACAACACCATGGTTCCCACACCTTAGCCGGCGCTTGCCGGCAACAGTGGGGAGGCGAGGCATCAGGAATTGCTCTGCATCTTAGAGCCATGATTCCAGCGGGAGCCGTTGAGAGCAGGATCTTGCCAACCCTGAACCGTTGCATTGATTGTGGAGCCATGGGGTGAGGTCCACGGTGGTTTAGCCAGCTTATGGGCCGCCAACACGCTGGTTAGGTTATGGGTCCTGACCCTAGTCTTTGTGGTGGTTACGACCGTTGCGCCTCTGTGTCCACCCAGCTTCCTTTCAAGACGCAGTCCGTGCCCCGACCCGAATTCCCCGACGAGGTGGAAATGTCCCTGTTGGACCACCTTGACGAGTTGCGCAGCCGCCTGCTGCGGGGCCTGCTGGCCATCGCCACCGGCGCAGGGCTGTGTCTGATCGGGGTGCGGCCCTTGGTGCGCCTTCTGGAGCAACCTGCCCAGGGGATTCGCTTTCTGCAGTTGGCCCCTGGAGAATTTTTATTTGTGTCCTTCAAAGTGGCGCTCTATGGGGGCTTGGCCCTGAGCTTGCCCTACCTGGTCTATGAGGCGCTCCAATTTATCTTGCCAGGGCTGAGCCGGGCTGAACGCCGTCTGGTGGTGCCGGCCGTGGCGGCCTCCACGGTGCTGTTCCTGGTGGGCATCACCTTTGCCTGGTGGACCCTGGTGCCGGCCGCACTGCGTTTTCTGGTGGCCTATGGGGCCGACGTGGTGGAGCCCCTCTGGTCCATTGAGCGCTACCTGGACTTTGTGCTGCTACTGCTACTGGCTACGGGCCTGGCCTTTCAATTGCCGGTGCTGCAGGTGCTGCTGGGTGTGTTCGGCCTGGTGGACGCCGCCACCATGCTGCGCTCCTGGCGCTGGGTGGTGATGGGCGCAGCCCTGGCGGGCGCCGTGCTGACCCCCTCCACGGATCCCGTCACCATGGTGCTCCTCGGCGGCGCCATCACCCTTCTCTTCCTGTTGGGTGTAGGTCTGGTGGCCCTGGTGCGCTGGCGCCCACCCCAGGCCGGTTGATTGGCCGTTGGCCGCTTTGACTGACGGCAACAGCTACCGCAACGGCAGGCTGAGGGCTTTGCCCAGACGGGGCCGGTCGGTGGTGGTGCGCAGCCATGTGCGCACTGCTTCCCCCTTGCCCAGTTGATTGACGGTCTCCACCAAGTCCATCAGTCGGGCCAGATAGGTGGGTTCGTCCAGGGGGAAGGAGAGTTGCTCCAGGTAGCCCCACATGATTTGCAGGTAGATGCGCCGGTGCCGCTGAATCAAGTGGACGTCGTAAGAGGCGCCCCAGCGTTGCTGCAGCAGAGCGCGGACTTCAGCGGCGGTGAGTGGACCCGTTGCCATGGCCAGTCTTTTTTGCAAAACGCCACAGTCCTGTGGTGACTGCCGCCAGTGGGGGCAGTCACGTCTTCATAATGCAGAAGCTACGGTCTAAAATGCTACAGCCAGCGTGGATCCCCAACCTGTTGGGGTGCCCAAGACCATTCTCTCCCGCAGCAGATGACACAACTCCAGGCTAGTGACGTTCCCGACATGGGGCGCCGCCAATTCATGAACCTGCTCATGTTTGGCGCCGCCACAGGCGTGGCCCTCGGCGCTCTTTACCCTGTAGTCAGCTACTTCATTCCCCCCAAGCCCGGGGGAAGCGGCGGTGGCACAACCGCCAAGGACGCCATGGGCAACGACGTGACCGCCAGTGGCTGGCTGGCCAGCCACCCGGAGGGGGACCGCAGCCTGGTGCAGGGCCTCAAGGGTGACCCCACCTACCTCCTGGTGAAAGGGGAAGCGACCCTGGCCGGCTTTGGCGTCAATGCCGTGTGTACCCACCTGGGTTGCGTGGTGCCCTGGAACGCGGGCAAGAACCGCTTCATCTGCCCCTGCCACGGATCCCAGTACGACGACAACGGCAAGGTGGTGCGCGGCCCGGCTCCCCTCTCCCTGGCGTTGGCCCACGTGGAGGAGAGCAACGACGTGGTTTTCCTCAAACCATGGACAGAACCAGACTTCCGCACCGGTGATTCCCCCTGGTGGGTCTGACGTTGCAAGCATCATCCGCCACCCACCCTCGCCCACCGTTCATGCATCCCCTACGTGCTCTGGTCGTCGGCCTCCTTCTGGCTGGCTTGACCCTCTTTGTTCAGCCTGACGCCGCCCGGGCCTACCCTTTCTGGGCCCAACAAGTGGCGCCGGAGACCCCGCGAGAACCCACCGGCAAGCTGGTGTGCGCCAACTGCCACCTGGCCCAGAAACCCATCCAGGTGGAGGTGCCCCAGGCGGTGTTTCCGGATACGGTCTTCAAGGCAACGGTCAAGGTTCCCTACGGGAAGGGCGCCTTGGAACTGGCCGCTGACGGCAGTCAGGTTCCCCTGCAAGTGGGGGCAGTGTTGATGCTGCCGGAGGGATTTCACTTGGCGCCCGAGGACCGTATCCCCGAGGCCATGAAGGAAGAGATGGAGGGGATCTACTACAGCACCTACAACGACACTTCGGACAACGTCGTTCTTGTGGGTCCCTTGCCCGGCGATGAGCACCAGGAGCTTGTCTTCCCGGTGCTCTCCCCTGATCCAGCCCAGGACAGCGCCGTCACCTTCGGCAAGTATGCCGTCCACGTTGGCGGTAACCGCGGACGCGGTCAGTTGTACCCCACCGGCGAGAAAAGTAACAACGGGGTCTGGACAGCAGACGCGGCGGGGGAGATCACCGGCATTGACCACAACGAAGACGGCAGCCACGTGGTCCACATCGCAACGGACGGGGAGACCGTGGTGGATGAAGCCGTTCCCGCAGGTCTGGAGGTGATCGTTGCCCCTGGGGAGACGGTTGCCGCCGGCGCCGCCTTGACCAACGACCCCAACCAGGGGGGCTTTGGACAACACGATACGGAGATCGTGCTGCAGAGCCCATGGCGTATCCTGGGCATGTTGGGCTTCTTCACCCTGGTGCTGGCCACACAAATTTTCTTTGTCCTCAAGAAACGGCAAGTGGAGCGGGTGCAAGCTGCCGGACAGCTTTAAGACTCCAAGCAAGACTCCGAGAGGGAGGACCGTTCATCCATGGGATTCTCTGGTGTGTTGGGACTGGTGTTTCAGTCGCCGGGTCCAACGATTCCCCATACCCCTCTGCGCTGGTACGGGGTGCTGATTGCCCTGGCCGTGGTCATTGGCCTCACCCTCTCCAGCAGATTGGCCCGCCGGCGTGGTCTTGATCCCCTGCTGATCTCGGATCTGCTGCCGCTGCTGGCCGTCGCCGCGTTGGTGGCTGCCCGCGTCTACTACGTGGCCTTTGAATGGGAGCGCTACCGGGACGCCTGGACGCGGTTGTTCGGGGTGATCCCCATCCCCCGCGCCGTCGCCTTCTGGGAAGGGGGCATCGCCATCCATGGGGGCATGGTGGGGGCACTGCTGGCGGTGTGGGTATTTTCCCGCCTCCGCCAACAACCGTTCTGGGACCTGCTGGACGTTCTGGCGCCGTCGGTGGCCCTGGGGCAGGCCATTGGCCGCTGGGGCAATTTTTTCAATTCGGAAGCGTTTGGCGTCCCTGTGCCCGCGGACTTCCCCATCAGCGTCAAGATCCCACCGGCCCTGGTGGATCCCCAGGTGCTGCTCGGCAACCCCGGCGCCACCCATTTCCATGCCACCTTTTTCTATGAGTCCCTCTGGAACCTGGTGGTCTTTGCTGTGCTGATGGGCCTGCTGCTGCGCTGCCGCCGCGGTGGGTTCCAGTTGCCGCCAGGGGCGCTCACCTGTACCTATGCCATCGCCTACGGCCTGGGTCGCTTCTGGATTGAAGGGTTGCGCACCGATCCCCTCTGCCTGTTCTCCAGTCCCCCCTTCTGCGAAGGGGGCCTGCGCATTGCCCAGGTGATGAGTGGGGCCATGGTTGTGCTGGGCAGTCTGGGTCTGGCCTGGCTCTACGGCCTGCGGCGCCCCTTGCCGGGCTCGGAGCGGTCCACATCTTGAACGCCGCGACACAACCATCAGGGTCTGTGGCCATTGTGGGGGCCGGGCCTGGCGCCCCCGACCTGCTCACCCTGCGGGCCCATCGGCGCATCCGGGAGGCCCAGGCGCTCATCTGGGCGGATTCCCTGGTCTCCCCTGCCGTTGCCGCCCTGGCCCCTGCGGACTGCGCCCGCCTCTCCACCCGCAGTCTCACCCTGGAGGCGGTGATGGAGGTGATGCTGGAGCAGGTTCGTGCCGGCAAGCGGGTGGTGCGCCTCCATGACGGCGACCCCTGCCTCTACGGCGCCCTCCACGAGCAGATCTGCCGCCTGGCGGAAGCCGGTGTGGCCGTGGAGGTGGTGCCCGGGGTCAGTGCCTACCAGGCCACGGCAGCGGCCCTGGGCCAGGCACTCACCATCCCCGGTGTGGTGCAAACCATTGTGCTGACCCGCGCTTCCGGCCGCACCGGCACGCCGGACCGGGAGGCACTCAAGCAGGTTGCGGCCCTGCAGGCCAGCCTTTGCCTCTACCTCTCGGCCCGCCACGTGGAGGCGGTTCAGGAGGAGTTGCTGCTCCACTACCCTGCTGATACCCCGGTGGCCATTGCCTTCCGCATCAGTTGGCCCGACGAGCGGCTCCTGCTCACCACCCTGGGCGCCATGGCCGCCACAACCACAGCCCACAAGCTGATCCGCACCACCCTTTATCTGGTGAGCCCCGCCCTGGCGGCCAGCCCCAACTGTCGCTCACGGCTCTATGCACCCGGCCATACCCACCTCTTTCGCGGGGGTGAATGAAGTCACTCTTGACGGACTGGAACTGCTCACATGGTTCCCACCAGTGTTGAGGCTTGGTCACGTGAGTCGCAGTTCCATCAACACGTCCCCATGGTAAGCATTTTGACTGGTGGAGGCCATGGACACAAAACCCATGGAGCGGTAAAGATGTCTGGCCGCCACCATGGCGGGAAGGGTATGGAGGCGGAGAGCGGGACTGCCCACCTCCCGCGCCATGGAGACGGCCGCTTCCACCAACCGTCTCCCCAAGCCACGGCCTCTGTATGAAGGGCGAACGTAAAGGCGTTTCATCTCAATCACGGCTGATGCGCAAGTCTGAAGCCCAATGCAGCCTGCACTGCTGCTCCCGATGCGCAACAGGAGGAATCGCCCCGTTGGCGGTCCGTAGGTGGAGTCCACGGTGTTGCATTCCCCCTCAAATCCTTTCGCGCAGACGGTCCCCGCAATGCTGGAGCCGTACTCCCGCAGCAGTGCCTTTGCTTCAAGGTAATCCTCTTGTGTTGTGGCAATGGCCAGTTCTGCCATGGGATGGGTTCCGGGGTCCATGGGGGTCCGTCAGCGTGCCTGACCAGCAGTTAAGACAAGCTTGCCGAATGCGCTGCGGCCGTTGCAGGCTGAAGCCAGCCGATCAAGGGAAAGATGCCGGACGTTATCTGCTGCGGAGAAGCGCTGGTGGATCGCCTGGGTCCACCAGGGGGGGATCCAGGCGAGGGTGGAGAGGATTGCCTGGGGGGCGCCCCCGCCAACGTATGTTGTGGGCTGGCGCGGCTGGGCACGTCCACCGGCTTTCTGGGGCGTTTGGGGCGGGATGCCGTTGGCGCGGCCTTTGCCCGGCTGTTTCAAGAGCGGGGGGTGGACCAGCGGGGGGTGCAGTGGGACGAGCAGCGCCCCTCCCGGATTGTGCTGGTGCAACGGCAGCCCAACGGCGAGCGCAGTTTTGGGGGTTTCCTGGGGGATGCCGGCGCGGGCTTTGCCGACACGGCCCTCGCCCAAGACCGGATCCCACCCTCCCTGTTCCAATCGGCCCGCTGGCTGCTGTTCGGCACCATCCCCCTGGCCAGTGCGGATGCAGCGGCGGCGTTGGCCCAGGCCATGGCGTTGGCTGAGGCCCGGCAGGTGCGATTGGCCCTGGACGTGAACTGGCGGCCCACGTTCTGGCGCTGTGGTGAAGCCCTGGCCCGGCAATGGATTGCCCCCTTGCTGGAGCGGGTGCAGTTGCTCAAGCTGGCGGTGGAGGAGGCGGAGTGGCTTCTGGGGGAGCGGGATCCCCAGGCCATTGCCCTGGCGCTGCCGCAGCAGCCCGCGGTGGTGGTGACCGCCGGGGGGGAGGGGGTGACCTGGTGGATGGGGG
>VXNS01000041.1 GCA_009840445.1 Synechococcus sp. SB0662_bin_14 | reverse complement strand
AACGGACTCCACCGCCAACCACTCCCTCAACCTTCGCTTCTCACTACAACTCTGAGGTTGAGGCTGGGCCACACCAAGGGGGCTCCTGTGTTGCCCATTGCCCGCTGCCACCCGGGTGGCGCCGCCTGCCTAAATGGTTCTGGCCTGCGCTGAAGGCAAGTCCCACTTGGTGATCGCCCAACAATGCCTTGCAAGAGATCCGCCACCCATGGGAGTGTCCGCTTGAGAAGGCAAGTCACAAAAGAGGGTTGTTGGCGGGGTCTTGCTCTCCGGCGGGAGTGCACGGCAGAGCTGAATCTGCCACGGCCGGATCGTTTTGCAGGGCAGCCACCAGGACTTGGCGGATGGTGCCGGCCTCAATGATGGCCATGGTGGCTGGAGGGGTGATCTCGCTGCCGGCAGGAATCAACGCCCGGTGAAAGCCCAGGCGTTGTCCTTCCTGGAGGCGCTGCTCCATACGGGCTACGGGACGCAGTTGGCCGCCCAGCCCTAATTCGCCAATGCATAAGGTGCCAGGGGGAATCAGCAGGTCTCGATAGCTGGCCACCACGGCAACCGCCACACCCATGTCCGCCGCCGGTTCCGTCACCTCCAGGCCACCGGCAACCGCCAGGTAGCAGTCAAAGCGAGACAGGGGCAGCCCCAACTGTTTTTCCAGCACCGCCAGGATCTGATGAAGGCGGTTGTTGGCAATCCCCGTGGCGGAGCGGCGGGGGCTGGCATAACTGCTGGGACTCACCAGGGCCTGCAACTCCACCACCAGGGGACGGGTGCCCTCGCAAGCCACAATGGCGGCGGTGCCGCTGGTGGGCTCCCCTTGGCTCAGAAACAGTTGGCTGGGATTGGTGACCTCTGCCAGTCCCCTGTCCCCCATCTCGAACACCCCCAGCTCAAAGGTGGCGCCGAAGCGGTTCTTCAAGGACCTCAGGAGACGGTGGCTGGCAAAACGCTCCCCCTCGAAGCTCAGCACCGCATCCACTAGGTGCTCCAGTGTTTTGGGGCCAGCCAGCATTCCTTCCTTGGTCACGTGTCCCACCAGCAGGGTGGCAATGTGCAGGGTCTTGGCCCGTTGCCGAAGGGCTGCCGCACACTCCCGCACCTGGGCCACTGAGCCGGCTGCAGAACTCAGATCTGGGTTGTGGAGGGCTTGAACGCTGTCAATAACCGCCACGTCGGGCACCAAGCCCTCCAACTCCTGCAACACCACGTGCAGATCGGTCTCCGCCTGAAGGTTCAGGCCCATGGTGCTGGTGGAGTCGGGGTCTTGTGTCTGCTCACCGCAACCGCGCAACCGTGACCAGCGCAGCCGAACCTGCTGGGCCGACTCCTCCGCACTGACGTAGAGGACACTCGCCTGTCGGGCCATGTGGTGGGCGGTCTGGAGCAGCAAGGTGGACTTGCCAATGCCGGGATCACCACCAACGAGCACCAGAGACCCCCGAACCAGCCCTCCCCCCAAAACCCGATCCAGTTCACTGGAGCCGGTGCTGATGCGCACCTCGGCCATGGGCTCTACCGCCGCGATGGGCTGGGAGCGTTTCCGGGTTGAGGATGGCTCGCCCCGCTGCGACATCAGGGCGCGGGTTGCGGGCAACTCCTCAATCAGGGTGTTCCAGGCGCCACAGGAGGGACACCGACCAAAGAACTGATGGGTCTGGGAACCACAGGCCTGGCAACGGTAAACAGGCTGAACTCTGGGCACGTCAGCGCAGGACGAGGGACGTGAAAAATTCCATGAAGAATCAAGATCCTCTTTGTGAAGAAAAATAGCGTCTTACCAAGGTCAACACCGTGATCCCGATCCGACCCTTGCGATTATTAAGGAAGCATGAACTTCGCCCATGTCTACCGGGACCACAAAAGAGCAGATCCTTGTTGTGGACGACGAGGCCAGCATCCGCCGGATACTGGAGGCGCGCCTTTCCATGATTGGCTACATGGTGCATAGCGCCAGCAACGGGGAGGAGGCACTGGATCTGTTCCATCGTCACCACCCGGACATGCTGGTTCTGGACGTGATGATGCCCAAGCTGGACGGTTATGGGGTGTGCCAGGAGGTGCGCCGTGAATCGGACGTGCCCATCATCATGCTCACCGCCCTGGGGGACGTGGCAGACCGCATTACCGGCCTTGAGCTTGGGGCCGACGACTACGTGATCAAGCCCTTCAGCCCCAAGGAGTTGGAGGCGCGCATTCGTTCCGTGCTGCGCCGCATTGACAAGGATTCGGGATCGGGGTCGACGAGTTCCGGCTTGATCCATGTTGGTCAGTTGCACATTGACGCCAATAAACGTCAAGTGTTCAAGGGGGATGAGCGCATTCGCCTCACGGGGATGGAATTCAGCCTGCTGGAGTTGCTGGTGAGCCGATCAGGGGAACCCTTCAGCCGCTCCGAGATTCTCAAGGAGGTGTGGGGCTACACCCCTGAACGTCATGTGGACACCCGGGTGGTGGACGTGCACATCTCCCGGCTGCGGGCCAAGCTGGAGGAAGATCCCGCCAATCCCGAACTGATCCTCACAGCCCGTGGCACCGGCTACCTGTTCCAGCGGATCGTGGATCGGGAGACCCTTGCCGTGCCAGCGGCGCCGGCGCGCAACGGCTATAGCCGTGTTGAAGTCGCGCCCATGGCCATGTCTTCCAGCTAAACTTGTTGGTGGATTGCCGAAAGCGGTGGCAACAAAAGGATCCGACTCTGCTTGGGCGCGCCGCCGGGCCATTCGCCGCATTCGCCGCATTCGGCGTTTGTCGCGTCAGTCCCGGTCCATGCTGTCCCTGCTGAGCACTGTGGGACCGTTGCGGCACGTCCGCACCACGCGCCATCTACCCAAACGCTCCGAGGAGGATCTGAGCCGTCGTCTCTGGTTGGCGGTGGACGGCATGGGGGGCGACCATGCGCCGGAGGCCATCCTGCGGGGCTGCCTGGAAGCGGTGCAACGCCTGCCGGTGCGGTTGTGGTTTTGCTGCGAGCCCCAAGCCCTGAATACTCTTTGGCAGGACGAAGCCCTGTTGCAGGATTTCGAGCGCTCCGTCAGCAACGGCCTCATCACCGTTGTGGATGCCGGTCCTTCCGTGACCATGGCCGACGAGGCCACTGCCGTGCGCCGCAAACGCAAGGCCAGCATCAACATGGCCATGGATCTGGTGAACAGTGGCCGCGCCCACGGAGTTTACTCCGCCGGCAACTCCGGTGCGGTGATGGCCTCGGCCATCTTTCGTCTGGGGCGGCTGGAGGGCATTGACCGGCCTGCCATTGGCGCCCTGTTCCCCACCACCGACCCGGCCCGGCAGGTGCTGGTTCTGGACGTGGGCGCCAACATGGACTGCAAGGCCACCTATCTGCACCAATTTGCCCTGCTGGGCAGCGTCTACAGTGCCGCCGTTCTGGGCGTTGACAAACCCAGGGTGGGACTCATCAACATTGGCGAAGAGGCCTGCAAGGGCAACGAACTGTCCCTGGCCACCTACGGCCTGCTGCAGAACGAGCCACGCCTTGACTTCCGTGGCAACTGTGAAGGCCGCGACGTGCTCAGTGGACAGTTTGACGTGGTGGTTTGTGACGGATTTACGGGCAACGTACTCCTGAAATTCCTTGAATCCGTGGGCAAGGTGCTGTTGGACGTGTTGAAAGCGGAGCTGCCCCGCGGTCGCCGCGGTAAGCTGGGGGCCGCGTTCCTGCGTGGGAACCTGCGCCGCATCAAGCAACGCCTTGACCACGCAGAGCACGGGGGCGCCTTGCTGTTGGGGGTCAACGGCATCTGCATTGTGGGCCATGGCAGCAGCCGCACCACTGCCGTGGTTGCCGCACTGCGCTTGGCCCTCTCCGCCTGCGACAAGAACGTCATGGCTCAACTGCGGCAGTTGGTTCCCCAACCGCAGACCTCCGTGCCCTTTCCGGTTGACATGGGCAGTCCTGTGCAGGAACAACAGCCCACGACACCGGTGTAAGAGACTCTGTGATTGACTGCCCACGGTTGGAGCTGTTCTGTGTCTGCAGCGGTTGGCGTTGCCCTTACTGGAAGTGGTGCTGCTACACCGGCCCGTGTGGTGACCAATGACGAGTTGAGCCTGTGGCTGGACACCAGTGACGCCTGGATTCGCAGCCGCACCGGCATCGCTGCACGGCGGATTGCCACTGCTGAAGACAGCCTGGAGGCCCTCTCCAGCCAGGCGGCGCGACAGGCGTTGGAGCAGGCGGGCTGGCGGCCGGATCAGGTGGACCTTATCCTACTGGCCACCTCCAGTCCGGACGATCTTTTCGGGTCCGCCCCTGCCGTGCAGGCAGCCTTGGGGGCCGACAACGCCGTGGCCTTCGACCTCACCGCCGCCTGCAGCGGTTTTTTGTTTGCCCTGATCACTGCGGCCCAGTACATCCGTAGCGGCGCCTATGGGCGGGTGCTGGTGGTGGGAGCCGATCTGCTCAGCCGCTGGGTGGATTGGCAGGATCGGCGCACCTGTGTGTTGTTTGGCGACGGGGCCGGCGCCGTCGCCATGGAAGTTGCTCCCGAGGGCTGGGAGGGTCTGCTGACCATGGTCATGCGCACGGACGGCCGCCGGCGCAGTTGCCTCGCCATGGCCCGTCAGGGCACGTCCCAGGTGCTCCATGACCAGCTTCAAGCGGGCCTTGGCGGCTTCCGCCCCATCAGCATGGATGGGCAGGAGGTGTACAAGTTCGCTGTCCAGCAGGTGCCGCTGGTGTTGACCCAGGCCCTGAAGCAGGCCGGGCTCACCGCAGAACAACTGGACTGGCTGCTGCTCCACCAGGCCAACGAGCGGATTCTGGCCTCCGTGGCCCAGCGCCTCGGTATCCCGGCTGCCAAGGTGCTGAGCAACCTGAAGAACTACGGCAACACCTCGGCCGCCACCATCCCCCTCATGCTCCACGAGGCGGTGGCGGACCAGCGGATCCGGCCCGGACACCTGATCGCCAGCAGTGGTTTCGGGGCGGGCCTGAGCTGGGGGGCGGCCCTGTTGCGTTGGGGACGACCCGGCGCGGCCTAGGCTCTCCGGTAGTCACAGGGCAGAGGCGATGGGGACAGCCTGGGTGTTTCCCGGTCAGGGATCACAGAAGCGGGGCATGACCACAGGGGTGCTGCAGGACGACCTGGCCCAGGATCGGTTTGCCCAGGCCAGCGGGCTGCTGGGGCGTGACCTGCCGGCCATCTGTGACGGCAGCGCCGTCGGCCCGGACCACGACCTCAACGACACCCGCAACAGCCAGCCGGCCCTGTTTGTGCTGGAGTCTGTCCTGTTGGATCGCTGCAAGCAGCAGGGGCGCCGGGCTGACGTGCTGGCGGGGCACAGCTTGGGGGAGTTGGCGGCGCTCTATGGGGCAGGGTGCTTTGACTTCCAAACGGGCCTGGCGCTGGTGAAGCAACGGAGCGAGTTGATGGCCGCAGCAGGGGGCGGCGCCATGACGGCCGTGATGGGCTTTGTGCGCTCCGAACTGGAGGCTGCCGTGGCGGCGCAGCAGGACGTGGTCATTGCCAACGACAACAGTGCCGGCCAGGTGGTGCTCTCCGGCACAGCAGCGGCAGTCCGGCAGGTGTGCTCCACCGTTCGCTGCAAACGCAGCGTCCCCCTGGCGGTCTCCGGCGCCTTCCATTCCCCCTTGATGAAGGAGCCGGCGGCTCGCTTTGCCCAGGTTCTGGAGACCGTCCCCTTTGCCGATGCCGCCGTGCCGGTGGTGAGCAACGCCACCGCATCCAGCAGCACGGACGGAGCCGTCCTCAAGGCCAACCTGGTGCAGCAAATGGTCTCCGGGGTGCGCTGGCGGGAAACCATGAACCACCTGGCCAGCCTGGGCATGAACACCGTGGTGGAAATCGGACCGGGGGCCGTGCTCTCGGGGCTGTTGAAGCGGAGCCTCCCCCACCTCGACGTTCGTCAGATCAACACCATGGCGCACCTGGCCCACTGAGTCGTCGTCATCCAACATGGGACAGGACAACAAGACTTCGCAGCCCGCCCCCGCTACACCCCTGGGCGTCCGGATCAGCTACTGGTTGCTGCGCACTCTGGTGGTCAATCCCCTGTTCCGCTTGGCCTTTCGTGGTCGGGTTGAGGGGCGGCCACCAGCGTACCGGGGACAACCCTGCGTGGTGGTGGCCAACCACGGGAGCGACCTGGATCCCCCCCTGCTGAGTTGCGCCATGGGGCGGCCTGTGGCCTTCATGGCCAAACAGGAGTTGTTTCGTGTGCCGGTGTTGGCACCCCTGATTCGTGGGCTGGGGGCGGTGCCCGTGCGGCGCGGCCACGTGGATCGCCGCGCCCTGGACCGTTGCCTGACCCAACTCCAGCGGGGCTGGCTGGTGGGGGTGTTTCTGGACGGCACTCGTCGCGC
>VXNS01000063.1:33111-46550 GCA_009840445.1 Synechococcus sp. SB0662_bin_14 | reverse complement strand
CTGTGTTTGGTGTCGTTCACCACAGCTAGCAACATCGAGATCAATCCTTGCAAACCCTTAGGGATTATTTACACTTTATTTCTCACGGCGCATATTCCTCACGCCACACGCCATTCCCCCGTCCCGGCAATCATCCCTGCTGCCATTTGTGATCTTGAAGGCCATGGGCTAGCCCTTGTGTGTTGATGAGCACATGGCGCTTGAAGCCGAACATCATCACCGTGGTTGTGCAACCACCATGGGCCAGACCTGGGAAGATCCAGTTACGGCTGATGCGGTCGTTGTGACAGACCGCCAGATTGGCAGGGCAAGCGGGGCTCCACTGGAGTCCCCTGATCCAAAACTGGGGTTAAAAATCTCGTCCACCTGCCGGCTAAGTGCGCAGCCAGTGGGTGGCACCGTCGGGACGGTCAACGAGGGTGATCCCCTGGGAGAGCAGTTGGGCGCGGATGCGGTCTGCCGTGGCAAAATCCCGGTTCTGCCGAGCAACGCGGCGCTCTTCAACGGCCGCAGCAATGGTGGCGTCATCCTCAGTTCCCGGGGCGTTCTCCGTGGCGGCGCCGGCCTCAAGCCCCAACACCCCGGCCAGCTCCACCAGGCTGCGCCAAGTCCCCTCCAGTCCGTGGTCCTGGGCCGTTACCTCCCCACCTCGTTGCAGGCGGTGGGCCAGCGCCCGCAGGGGGCGCGCCAGGGTGAACAGCACCGCCAGGGCGCCGGAGCTGTTGAGGTCGTTGTCCAGGGTGTGGGCAAAGGCTTCGTGCTGATCCCGGCAGCGCTGCTGGGGATCGCTCCAGCCCAGTTGGGCATCGTGGCGCTCCCCCACTTGCAAGGCAATCTCCAACCCTTCCCAGCCACTGGTGGCAGCGGCCATGGCTTCCCGGGTGAAGTCCAGGGGTTTGCGGTAGTGGGCCTGGAGCACGAACAGGCGCAGGGCCATGGGGTGGATCCCCTCGTCCAGCAGGGCCTGGATGGTGGTGAAGTTCCCCAGGGACTTGGACATTTTGGTTGCGTCCACGTTCACCATGCCGTTGTGGAGCCAGAAGTTGGCCAGGGGGCGACCCGTGGCCGTTTCCGACTGGGCGATCTCGTTCTCGTGATGGGGAAAGATCAGGTCCGCGCCCCCCAAGTGAATGTCGATGGTGTCCCCAAACGCCTCATGGACCATGGCAGAGCACTCGATATGCCAGCCGGGCCGACCCGTTCCCCACGGGGACGGGTAGCCGGGCTCGTCGGGCCGGGACCGTTTCCACAGAGCAAAGTCGAAGGGATGGCGCTTGCGGTCCGTGTCGTCCACCGCCAGCCGACCGCTGGCCCCTTCCTGCTGCTGCTGGAGATCGCGCCCGCTCAACTTGCCGTACCGGTGGGCTTTGGTCACGGCAAAATACACGTCCCCATCGGCGGAATAGGCTGCCCCCTTGGCTTCCAGTCGGGTGATCATGGACTGAATCTGACCCAGACAACGGGTGGCCCGGGGGTAATTGTCCGCCCGCAGGATGTTGAGGGCGTCCATTTCCGCAAAGAACCCGGCAATGTTCCGCTCCGTGACAGCCTCTACCGTGCTGCCTTCGGCTTGGGCCCGTTGGATAATTTTGTCGTCAATGTCGGTAAAATTCTGAATAAATCGCACGGCAAAGCCCTTCCACCGCAAGTAGCGGCGCAGGACATCCCAGACGATATAGCTGCGGGCATGGCCAAGATGACAGGCGTCATACACCGTGACCCCACAGCAATAAATGGAGACAGCCGGTGGTTGCCGGGGGGTAAACACCTCCTGTCGACCGGTGAGGGTGTTGTGGAGCCTGAGAACCACTGGAGAACAATGGGGGCGGCAACCAGGCTACTTGGCCTCCATCCAGTTGGACCCTGAACGGGCCTCCACCTGGAGGGGCACCCGCAACGGCAGAACGGTTTCCATGGTGTGGCGCACCAGGTCCATGGCCTGGCCACAGGCCTCCGGCGCCGCCTCCAGCACCAGTTCGTCATGGACCTGCAGCAGCAACCGGGCGGGCAGGGGGGCCAGCACTTCGTGGAGCCGCACCATGGCCAATTTAATGATGTCGGCGCTGGAGCCTTGAATGGGTGCATTGGCGGCGGCGCGCAGTTGCTGGGCTTCCAAACCACCACGACGGGCCTGGTCCAGGTCAACGGCCATGGGGTCACAACCCCGGTACCGCCCCAGCCCCTGGGGCGCAAAATGAAACAGCCGGCGGCGCCCCAGCAGGGTTTCCACGTACCCTTGGCTGAGGGCCAGACGCTCCTGCAACTCCAGAAACGCAAACACCCGCGGGTAGCGGCTGTGGTAGCGATCCAGAAAGTCCTGGGCCTCGGCCCGGGACACCCCGGTGGCGCGGGCAAACCGCTGGGGACCCATGCCGTAGATCACCCCGAAGTTGATGGTTTTGCCCAGGCGACGTTCCTCGGCACTCACCTCTTTTTTGTCCAGCAGGACTTGGGCGGTGAGGGCATGAACGTCCTCCCCCCGGTTGTAGGCATCCAGCAGCAGGGGCTCTTCACAGAGATGGGCCAGGATCCGCAGTTCAATCTGGGAATAGTCGGCGCTGATCAACTGCCAACCGGGTTCGGGAAGAAAGGCCTGGCGCACCTGACGACTGAAGGCCGTGCGGATGGGAATGTTCTGGAGGTTGGGATTGCTGCTGGAGAGGCGACCGGTAGCGGTGACCGCTTGATTGAAATCCGTATGCACCCGACCGGTGGCGGGCTCCACCAGGGCCGGCAGGGCATCCACGTAGGTGCTTTTCAGCTTGCTGAGGGTGCGGTGCTGCAGGATGAGATTCACCACCGGATGATCCCCCGCTAGGCGCTCCAGCACCACGGCATCGGTGCTGTAGCCGGTTTTGGTCTTGCGGGATTTGCGCCGATCCAGTTGGAGGGTCTCAAACAACAGTTGTCCCAGTTGCTTGGGTGAGGCCAGATTGAAGGGATGCCCTGCTGCCCCGTGGGCCTGCCGCTCCAGCGTCTCCAACTGCTCCGCAAGTTGTTCCGAGAGCGTCTGCAGATAGCCGCAGTCAATGGAGATGCCGGTGGCCTCCATCCGGGCCAGCACCGGCTCAAGGGGCATCTCCACCGTGGTGAACAACTCTTCCAGTTGGGGGCCTGCCGTGGCCAGTGCCCCGCGCAGGATGGTGGCGAGCCGGCGGGTCAGATGCACGTCCATGGCGCAGTATTGGGCCGCGGCTTCCACCTCCACAGCGGCAATCGTCTTGTGATTGCCCACCAACTCCCGGAAGCTGGTGGGGAGAAAGCCGAAGTGACGCTGCGCCATGTCACTGAGGCCATGGCGACCGGCGGGATCCAATAGGTAGTCCGCCAAGAGGGTATCCATCACCACCCCGTTGAGGGGCAAGCCGTGGTGCAGAAGAACGAGACGGTCGTATTTGGCGTTTTGCAGGCATTTGGGGTGCTCGACACTGGCCAGCCAAGGCCTCATGCGGGACAGCACCAGATCCAGATCCAATTGGGGATGACTGTCCTGGTGCCCCAGGGGGAGATAGGCCAGGTCACCGCTGCCCTCTCCCCAACAGACGCCAATGCCCACAAGCTGGGCCTGAAAGGGATTAAGGGAGGTGGTTTCCGTATCCAGGGCCACGGGTTCCGCCGGATTGTTGCACGCCTCCAGGCGGGCCACCAGGGCCGCCAATGCCGCCTCCGTGGTGATGAGTCGGGGTTCAAGCCGGGGGTGCTGGGGGATCGGGCCGCCGCCGCCGTTCACGTGAAGGCGCTGTGAATCGCCACTGGTCCCATGGTCGGCGCCCTGGTGGAGTCCATGGGGCCGGGCCATGGCATCGCCGCCAAAGCAGCGGCGAAACGCTTCCAGTTGCCGGCTCAGGTTTTGCAGCTCCAGTTGGCGAAACTGGTGGGCCAGGGCCTCGGCATCCAGGCCCACCAGGGCAAGAGGGGGCGACTCCGCCAGGGGCACGTCCACCCGGATGCGGGCCAGGGTGCGGGAGCGAAAGGCGCTGTCTCGATCAGCCTCCAGCTTTTTGGCGAGGCTGGGCTTGACGGTCACCAGGGCGCCATAGATGGCGTCCAGGTCGCCGTACTCCGCCAACAGGGTGACGGCGCTTTTGGGGCCAATGCCCCGCACCCCGGGAATGTTGTCGCTGCTGTCGCCGGTGAGGGCTTTCAGGTCCACCACCTGGTGGGGGGCAACCCCCAGTTTCTGCAGCACTGCCGCCTCGTCCACCACGGTGATTCCACGTCCCCCATAGGGGCCGCCGCCCATGTAGAGGCAGGCCACGTCCTTCCGGTCGTCCACCAGTTGAAACAGGTCCCGATCCCCGCTGAGGATGCGCACCCGCCAGTCCTGCTCCACAGCCTGACGGGCCACGGCGGCAATGACGTCGTCGGCCTCAAAGCCGGGGGCCGTGCACACGGGGAGCCTCAGGGCCTCCCGGAGCAGGTGCTGCAGGTTATGCACGTCCTGGTGGAACTCCTCCGGCGCATCCCCACGGTTGGCCTTGTAGGCGTCGTCCAGTTGGTGACGAAAGGTGGGCTGCCCGGTATCAAAGGCGATGACCACCCCCCGGGGTTGCCACTCCTGGGCAGCCTCCAGCAGCGCCTTGAGGAAGCCGTGGGTCACACTGGTGGGGATGCCGCCACTGGTGCTCAGTCCCCCGTTGCGTTTCGCCAAGGCGTAGTAGCTGCGAAACGCCAGGGAATGGCCATCCACCAGGAGCAGAAGGGGTGCGTCGGCCATGGGGAAACACAAACACAATCAGGGCGGCACCACAAGCCTGCCATGGGCCGCGCAGTGCGCCATGGCCAATGCCGTCAGCCCGCCTCTCCGGACTGACGTTCCGGCTGATGGTGGAGAGCCGCCCAGGCCTGGGCGGCGGCGGCCTGCTCCGCCTGGCGGCGGGACGGGCCGCGACCCTGGCCCAGCAGTTCCCCAGCCACGTGTACCTGGGCGGCAAACCGTCGGGGATGACCGTGGACAGACTCCACCTCTTCGGTGACATATGTGGGCAGGCAGGCGTGGGTTGCCTGGCTCCATTCCTGGAGTGCCGTTTTCCAATTGTGAAGTTGAGGCTGGCTCAGCAGTTCCCGGGTCAGTGGCAGCCAACGGGATTCCAGCCAGGGGTACAGTTCCCGCAACCCGTCCCCACCCCCAAGCCGCAGGGCCTCATGGAGCCCCCCCAGCAAGGCTTCGCAGCTTCGCGCCAGGATGGCTGCGGTTGCAGCAGGATCGTGCCGGGCGTGAACCCCCACGTGGATCAAGGATTGGAGATCCATGGCCTGGCCCAGGCGGACCAACTCCCGGTTACTCACCAACTGGTTGCGCACCCGGGACAATTCACCCACAGGGAGTTCCGGCCAGTGTTGACGCAGGAAGCTGGCCGCCAGCAGGCGGAGCACCGCGTCCCCGTGGAACTCCAGCCGCTCGTTGTCGATGGCCAAACCTGCGGAGCGGTGGGTCAAGGCTTCCTCCACCAACGCCAGCGCCGGGGGGTGACAGAGGGAATCCAGGCCGAGGCGCTGCAGCAGAGCCTGGAGCCGGGCTTGGCGCTGGGGGGTGGGGGAAGGGGGTGGAAAGCAGGACATAAGCCGGGTTCTGTTCCTGGGGAGGTCTCCATGGAATGGACCCCTCTCCAGGGGCGACCATCTCTCTAGGACCTGTGTTACCACAGGCCTCAAGCGGCACGTTTGGGCAGAACCGGCACATGGCCAACCCTGGTTCTTCGCCTTGCTCCCGGCTGGGGTTTACCGAGCCAGCACCTCTCGATGCTGCTGGTGCGCTCTTACCGCACCTTTGCACCCTTACCTGTGCCTGGGCAAAAGCCGGGGCCATCGGCGGTGTGTTTCTGTGGCACTATCCTCACGGTCACCCGCACTGGGCGTTACCCAGCAGGCCTGGCCATGGGGGAGCCCGGACTTTCCTCAGCACGCACCGAAAAAACTCGGCCGTGCCGCGGTCGCCTCGCCTCCTTTCCAGCACCATTGTATGGGGTAGTCTGGCTCGGTGGTGTTCGGTGTGACGCCTCTGTGACGTGCCGATGCTGTTGGGGCTGTGGCTCAGTTGGATAGAGCAGGGCTTTCCTAAAGCCAAGGTCGTGGGTTCAAGTCCCTCCAGCCCCGTCCCCCAACCGTGGGTGGCCCCCATTGCCAAGGCTCTCCATGGCGTTACGATGGATTCATTAGCGGGTGAGACCGTGACCCAGCTTCATGCTCTGCGCCTAAGGCTGCTGGTGCAGCAGGAAAGTGATCGCATCATTCATGAGCAGGTCGAGGAGTTGGACCTCTCGGTGGTGCAAGCCCGGAGTCTCTGTTGGCTGGCCCTGCTGGCGGAGGCCCACGAGGAACAAGCCGGTGACGCGGAACGCCGGGGGAACACGGAGCAGGCCATGGGATGGTTTGCGGATGCCATGCGTTTGCGAGATGCGATCCAGTTGGTCAGCTCTATTGAAATTCCACTTCCCGAGGAATTCCCCCTTCCCGGGCACAGCGAGCGCAAGCACTTTGGTGAAGATATGCCCCACCTCAAGTAGTCCCGGGCCGGGCTGACGGTCTTCCCAACGGCCTGAATCCTGCGCTCCCGTTGCCAAAAACCCGGATTTTGGCTGAAAGGTTGTCTTTTTCGTGTCAGATGTTGACCATCAACGTCGTTCCTTGGCTAAAGTACAATCAGTTCCAACCGGGAATTTGTCTGCACCATCCGAAGGATACTGTCAGTGTCCAGATTGCAAGCGATTTTATCGGGAGCATGATCGCCTGATCCGCGAATACCCCACGCTGCGACACCAACAAGAGTTGATCTGGACCTCCCTGCAATCATTCCGTACCCTTGCGGTTCGCGTTCTGGAGGAGTTGCAGCAGGAGGAAGCAGTCAAAGCCCTTGGCCTGGAAGACAGCGCCTCCGCCAATGAAGGGATGAGTAAGAATCATGCCGTGGTTGCCGAACTGGAGAACATCAATGCCTACCTTTTCTCCGTCGAAGCGCTGCTGGAGCGAATTTTCACCATCAAGCTCCCTGACTCCGTGGAATGCAAGTTTCGGGAAGTTGCCGGTGAATTGGCCCCTGATCCCCTCAATTCCGACCGTTTGCGCTTGAATCGCCTTCTCCACAAAACACCGGACTTGGCCGAGTGCGACAACAACCAGGACACAAGTCAGATCTAGGTTCCAGGACTCACCTTGGGGAATCCCGCTCCAGGCGCACGGCGTACCACTGCACCCGCTGGCCGGGAGCCACCTCCAGCTCACAGGCGGTGTCCAGAAGATGGGCGGCCTGTGACGGGATGTCGGGAAGATGGCGAAGGTCGCCGGGCACGTGGTCCATGGCTGCCAGGGTCCGCCCCAGCCAGGCGACGGTTTCCCCCTGGTCAGCTATCCACTCCGCTTTGCCAGGCTCCAGGATCACGTAGTGATCCATGGCCCAAATCATGGGATCAGCCATGGTCGCTCGGGTCGGAAGGCGGAGTCTGGGCAGGCGCACCACGTCCCACAGCCCCATAAAGCTGGTCCCGCCAGGCAAAAAGAGGTTCAAACAGAGGATGATCCGCAATGCCGGGAACACCACGGCCCCCCAACTCGGCCCCGGCGGTGGCGGGAAACTTCAGCCCGTAGAGTTGGGCCGCCACCGCCATGTCCGCCGTGCAGTACTGCTCACCAAGGAGAGGTTGACCATTGGCCACAAGGGTGGTCAACTGCTCCAGGGCCTGCTTGAGTTGCTGAAGGCCTGTGTGGGTGAACATCTGGCTGATTCCCGACACCATGTCCCCCGGCAGCGCCCCCATCACGTTCCGCAAAGGTGCCGGTGTGGCTTGGGGGAGCAGGGCCATGCGCAGATGATTGTCCTGGCTGACGGCTTGCAGCAGGGCCATGCGCGCCCCATGGGCCAGGGTTGTATCGGCCCAGTTTTCCCAGATCAAGGCCCGGGCCCGCTCCTGGGGATCTCCAGGCAGCAAAGGCGGTTCCGGCGCCTTGCTGTCCAGATGGCGGGCGATGGCAACGGAGCCTGCCACCAACACGTCTCCGTCTTCCAGCACCGGCACTTGCCGCTGCCCGGAGCGACGAAAGAGGTCCACTTGACCGACACCAGGGGTGACCTCCTGCACGGCGTAGGGAAGGGCCTTGGCGCTCAACAGCAGACGAGCTTTCTCGCAAAATGAAGAATGACGGAATTGAAAAAGTTTCACAGGAGCCCTTGATGGTTTGCCACAGTCTTCCCCATGCTCGCGGGCAAACCACAGCCTTGGGATGATGCCATGGGAAACCTGCTCGCCACCCTGACCAAGTACCCCCGCTTTCTGCTGGGGTTTGTCCTGGGCATCTTCATCTCTGCCGGCAGGCCCTTTCTGGCCTGGGGGCGTCGCAGCCCCGTTGCTGCCGTGGCCCTGATCGGCGCCGTCATCAGCGGCGCCGTCTGTCTGATGCAGATTCTTGATGCCATGCTTGTGGTTTCAGGAGAGGCATAGCCCATGGCGCAAGGGCGACGGGTCACGCGGGTGGCGGCCTTGATCAAGCGAGAACTGGGTCGGATGCTGAGCGGCCAGCTTAGGGATGAGCGATTGACCCGCTCCATCATCACCATTACCGCCGTGGAAGTCAGCGGGGATCTTCAGAACTGCAAGGTGTTTGTCAGCCTCTATGGAGGAGAGGAGGCAGGGAAGGAGGAGGCTCTCAATGGCCTCAAGGCTGCCAGCGGCTTCTTGCGCAGCCAGTTGAGCCGCCGTCTGGAGTTGCGACGGTGTCCCAAGCTCTGGTTCCACCAGGACAGAAGCACGGAAGCTGCCACAACTGTATTGGGTCTTCTGGAAAGACTCCAGGGGGAGAGCCCCGCCCAGGAGGAGGACCTGGGCAGCAGCGGCTGACCAGGGGCTGGCCTGGCCCTATGGGTGGACCGATTGGGTCTCAGGCTCGGGCTTGCCGGCTTCCTGGGCTGAGTCCCGGGTCAGCAGGTTGAGGAGGGCCTGGCGATCCTCTTGGTCAAGCTCCCCATGGTTGTCCCAACCCAGTGTGAACAGTGTGGAATCAACGGACAGCATGGAGGGGGCCTGAGGGGAGGCTTAAAATTATTCCAAGAAAAGAAAAGCAGCCCCGAGGAATTCAGGATTATTTAAGACGTGAACGGCAGTCACCTGGTATGCCACGGGTGGTGACGGGTGTTGGGCAATACTGGTCTTCGGCAAGATAAACACTGCTTTTGCTGGAGTGGCTCAGCGTTGATGTCCCGTGATCTTGGCTTTGCCCTGCTGGAACTTTTGCTGTCCATCGGGTTCACCATTGCTGCTGTGAGACTGCTGGTCATCAACGGTCTGGAACGGCTTGCCCAGGTTTTGGGGTGGTCGGCCAAAACCAAAGGTCAAATTCTGGGTTATGCCACCAGCCTGCCGGAGTTGGTGGCGGTTTTGGCCACAGCGCTCAACGGCCGGGAGAGCTTGGCGGGGGGCTTCTGGAATATCGCCTCCAGCAACGTGATCAACCTGGTGCTGTTTCTGACTGCCGTGGTGTTTTATCTGCGCCACTGGGAACTGCTCAACCCCCGTTTTATTGAGGAAATCAGCTTCTGCGGGTTCTCCGTGCTGTTGCCCTTGGTGCTGGCTGCCACCGGTGTCCACCCTTCTCTGGCGCTTGGCCTGGCTCTCCTGGGTTGCTTCCTGGGCTACCAACTCCTGGACCGTAACCTGGCGGAGTTGCAGGGGAAGCGGGGCCAGGAGCTTGAGGGGCAGCCCATGGATCAGGGCGAAGGGGGCGCAGCAGACCACACACAACACAGCCGCAGGACGGCCCTTGCTCTGCTGGTGACGGGATCTGTAGTGCTCACCATCGCCGGCCACCGCTTGGGCAACAGCGCCGAACTGCTCATTGAGACCATCCAACTGCCTGCCTGGCTAGTGGGCTGCTGCCTGGGGCTGGTCACGTCCGTTCCGGAGCTCACGTCCTTTTTTGAGCTCTACGGCCGCAGCACAGGCCATGGGAAGACCCGCAAGCTTGATGCCACCCAGGCCAATCTGGACACGTTGGTGAGTTCCAACATGGCCAACATCGGCCTCATCTATCCCTTGGGGCTGGTGGCCTTTCAAGTGAGTGAGTGGCTGGAATTGGATGCATTGATCGGGACTTAGGGCCGCAGGGGAATGCGGCGCCAATAGGTACCGTCCTCCACGGCCCGGTTGCGTTGCTGCAGCACAGCCATATCAACAGGAACAACCGTCACCTGCCGCTCCCGTCCCTGTTGCCATACATCCAGCCTCAGCCGTCCCCCCACGCCCGCAGCCTCCACGGCCTTGAGCAGCTCCTCCGGGTTGGTCACCTTCGTCCCACCCGCTGCAAGGATCACGTCTCCGGTGCGAAGTCCCGCCTGCTCGGCAGGGCTCAAGGGCAGCACGTTGGCCACCAGAACCCCCTGGCGCTCCGGCAGCCGGAAGCCACGGTCACTGTTCCGATTGAATTCACGGGCCAACTCAGGCGTCAGGGGACGCAAGCCGATCCCCACCATGGCATGGCTTACCTTGCCTGTCCTGATCAACTCTTCGGCAATGCTGCGGGCCCGGTTGATGGGAATGGCGAAACCCAGGCCCGCCCCCGGCCCACTGCGCACCAGGGTGTTGATGCCAATCACCTCACCAGCGGCATTGAGCAGGGGGCCACCGGAGTTGCCCGGATTGATGGCCGCGTCCGTCTGGATCAACTCCAGCCGCTTGTTGGTAATGCCCAGCTTGCTGATGTTGCGATTGAGATTACTGATGATTCCCATGGTGACCGTGTTATCCAGCCCGAAGGGATTGCCCACCGCAATGGCCCAGTCCCCCACCTCCACGGCATCGGAATCCCCCAGGGGCGCCACCGGCAAGGGGGTGGGGGACGCCACCCTCACCACGGCCAGATCGGTCACGGAGTCCAGACCCACAACAGTGCCGGCCAAGGTGCGTCCGTCGGTCAGGCGCACCTCCACCTGATCACTGCGTTCCACCACGTGGGCATTGGTCAGGATTAACCCCTCCTCGGCAAAGATGACACCTGTTCCCTGCTCCCGTTGGGTGCGCTGCCTGGAGGATGGGCCGTTCTCGAAGAACTGGTCAAAAAACTGGTCAAAGAACGGGTGTCCCAGGCCCTGGGAGGGCAAGCGCCCAACGGTCACGGTGCGCATCGTGTCAATGCGCACCACGGCGGGACCTGCCCGCCGCGCCGCTTCCGTCACAAACGACTCGGGTATGGCAGGCTCCCGCTGGGCAACCCCCGTGGGCGGGACCGCCAGGGAACCCAGCCCCAGGCTCAAAGCCAAAACACCAGCACGGCAGCCAAGGAGAGAGGAAGACCGACACCATGGTGCTGGCGGTAGCGGAAAGGGAAGTGCCATGATCATGTAGCGCGTGTAAACCAGCCATGAGCCAGATCATTCCCGTACTCTATGGAATCTCTTTTATCTTTCTGCTGGTCCAGGCCATACGCCTCATGGGTCGTGGTTTTAGCGCAACCAGCGGCAGGGGGGACCGCACCTCCACCAGGTCGGTCACCGTTCATCCGGAATTGCTGGATCAGGAGGGCAACCTCCTGGAGGACGAGTTGCTCACGGTGCGTTTCACCGGGGATAACGAACCGCCGGCTGCCGCCAGCCCCGATGAACAGCCGGATGATTCTCCCCCCTTGGCCCCGCGCTAAAGGTTGAGACAGGCCTGGCCGAGTCCCGGCCCCCTTGGAGTTTTTCACCCAATGCACCAGATCCCGTGAACAAGAGAACGCGAACCGTTGCTGCGGTCTTGAAAGGCTTGAAGCTCCCTCCCCGCTTCAAGTTGCGGCAGGTGAAGGAAGACCCGATCCGCCTTGAGTTGACCCTGATCCCGGCCTACGGCAAGGAACCCATCCTGGTGGGCTTGGTGGAGTCCCAGGATCTGGTCACATGGCGTGATCGGGATGGACGCACACCCCGGGACCTGCAAGGCACCTGGGATTGGACCGTGCGCCACGGCACTGTGAGCACAGGAGGCTGGAATCCCTACTTGAAGGAAGCGCTGCAAACCATGTTCGAGACCGGGCTCCCCGCCTACCTCTACGAGGAGGTCACGGGCGAGACTTATCACCCGGTGGACGGCACCCGGCACGTACGCTAAACGTTCCAGCCCGCGGGTTCGGTGCCCCAGTTCGAGGCCGTCTTCCCCCCGAGGCGTGGTTTGGGTGAGAAGACGGGAACAAGTTCTCAATAAACATGGCATTTGGGGCCATGGCCAGACACACTGGAAACAAGGTTTTTGGGTTTCCTTTATGTTTCCTCCCGATCCCCCGGCCAGGTTGCTGGAAACCCCTTTGATTAAGCTTCTCACCGCCACGGGCCTGGTGAGCACCCTCACCCTTTCTTGCGTGGTGGCCCTGTGCTGACCGCCTGAATCCCCTGAATCCAAAGATGACGCGCACCGTTGCTCTACTGGGTTTGGGCCTTTGGGGTCAGTGCCTGGCCCAGCTTTTCCGTGGCGCCGGGCATCAAGTGCAGGGGTGGAGCCGACGGTTGGGTGGTGACCCTGGAGACTGCCTGGCAGGGGCTGATCTCCTGGTCAGCGCTGTTTCCATGGCGGCCCTGCCCGGCCTGGCCCCTCGGCTCGGCCCCGTGATTCCCCCTGGCCTGGCCCTGGTGAGTTGTTCCAAGGGGATTGCCGTTGATACCTTGTTGACGCCCCTCGGCCTATGGGGCCAGTTCTGCCCCCAGGCCCGGGGCTTGGTGCTCAGCGGACCCAATCTTTCCGCCGAATTGCGCCAGGGCCTGCCGGCAGCCACGGTATTGAGTTCCCGCCATACAGCCCTGGCCATGGAGCTGCAGCACGTGTTGAGCTGCCCGCAACTGCGCATTTACTGCAACGACGATCCCCGTGGCACCGAACTGGCCGGTGCATTGAAAAACACCATGGTGATTGCCGCTGGCGTGTCGGACGGCCTGGGCCTGGGGAGCAATGCCAAGGCCTCTCTCCTCTGCCGCGGCCTCAACGAGATGGGCGTGGTGCTCAGCGCCCTGGGTGGCCAATCTCGGACCCTCTACGGCCTGGCGGGATTGGGGGATCTCCTGGCAACGGCCAACAGTCCCCTGAGCCGCAACTATCGCTTCGGCCTGGAATTGGGTCGCGGCAAAACACCGGCAGCGGCGGAGGCCTGCTGTGAGGGCACCGTCGAAGGCGTTCCCACCACCCATGCCGTTGTGACGTTGGCAGAGCGCCACGGCTTTGCCGTGCCCATTGCTCAACAGGTGCTCCACCTGCTTGAGCGGCGCACCACCCCCAGGGAATGCGTGGCTGCCCTGATGGAGAGACATCTGCGGCCTGAGGCCCAAGCTGCCATGGAGGTGGGGTTTTCACGGCAATGAATTCGCCCGGGCCCCTTCACATTGCTAAATATTTCGTTACACTTTGAGCAGTGACCCCGCTGGGCCATGTCTGATTCCACCTCTTCCCGCTTCGGCTTCGTTGATTTCGCAGAAACCTGGAACGGCCGTC
>VXNS01000063.1:0-33101 GCA_009840445.1 Synechococcus sp. SB0662_bin_14 | reverse complement strand
TCCACCTCTTCCCGCTTCGGCTTCGTTGATTTCGCAGAAACCTGGAACGGCCGTCTGGCCATGCTGGGTTTCGTCATTGGCCTCTTCACCGAAGTGCTCACCGGCCAGGGCATCCTGGGCCAGATCGGCCTCGGCTGAACCTGAACCCCGTCTGAACGTCAAGGGGTAACACAAACAAAACCCCTTCCATCCACCCATCCTTCGCGCCATCCCCGTCATGACCGACTCCACCTCTTCCCGCTTCGGCTTCGTTGATTTCGCAGAAACCTGGAACGGCCGTCTGGCCATGCTGGGTTTCGTCATTGGCCTCTTCACCGAGGTGCTCACCGGCCAGGGCATCCTGGGCCAGATCGGCCTGGGCTGATCAGCAGCCTCTGCCCACCTTCGGGGCTTCCCGTTGCCCAACGCCGGGAGTCCCGAAGGTCAGTCAATTCTCTTCCACAATCCGAATCACCCCTTGGCGGTGCAGTTGACCCAGGAGATACAGGGATCCCGCCACCACCACCTGCGCTTTCGATCCTGGCGGCTGAACGGCCTGCCGCAAGGCAACGGACACCGGCCAGGTGGCGCCTAAACGGGGAGACGGCACCTGCAGGCAAGCGGCCTGCGGCGCCGACAGCCCCTGGGCCAGTTGATCCGTTGTCCAGCAACGGCTGTCCCCGATTTCCACCAGCCAGACCCGATCCCCAGGCCGTAGCAGGGCCTGCACCATGCCGACGGCGTCTTTGTTGGCCAGGATGCCCAGCACCCAATGAACGGGGGCGGGAGGGTCGCTGTCATCCAGTTGCTGGCGTAGACACAGGGCGGCAGAACGGTTGTGGGCCCCATCCACCAGCAACGGGTGGCCTTGCCACTGGCACTGCTGCAGGCGCCCGGGCCAATGCACGGAAGCCATGCCACCCCGGCTGCGCTGCCCATCCAGGGGGTGCATGGTGGCGCTGACGTGCTCCAGCACCGCCATGGCCACGGCGGCGTTGTGGCGCTGCACCTGGCCCCGAAGAGAAAGGTGCAGGGCTTGGAACCCGTGGTCTGCAAGGGGAGGAACCCAGGTGATCGTGGCGCCACAATCTGCGGCAGCTTGACGGAGCACAGGGACCACCGCCGCCGGCTGGGGGCCGGAAAAGGCCACACAGCCTGGACTGAGGACGCCGGCCTTCTCCCCTGCGATGCTGGTCAGGTCCGCCCCCAGGTACTCCTGGTGATCCTCGCCAATGGTGGCGAAGGCTACGATGGGGCGGCGACTGTGGGCCGTGGTGGCGTCCAGCCGGCCCCCCAGACCCACCTCCAACACCGCCAAGTCCACCCCCTGGCGATGGAAGTGGAGGAAGGCCGCCACGGTCAACTGTTCAAACGGCGTGAGGGACCACTGCTGCGTCAGAGGTCCCAACTCCAGCAGCAGGCTCCGCAGGGTGGCGGGCGGGATGAACGCCTGGCCAACGCGAATCCGTTCACACCAGCTCACCAGGTGGGGCGAGGTGTAGAGCCCGGAGCGCAGCCCATGGGCCGTCAAGGCCCCATGCACCAGGCTGCAGATGGATCCCTTGCCGTTGGTGCCCGCCACCTGGATGGCCACAAAGCTGTTGTGGGGATTGCCCAGGCTGGCCAGGGCCCCTTGGATCCGCTCCAGCCCCAGGGTGACAATGCCGTTGGTCTGCCCTGGCAGCAGGTCGCTCAGGTCGACAGGTTCCGGCCAGCGGAATTCTCCACCGTGGTGCGCAGCCGCCGCGCCAACCATGGCCTCAGGCGCCCAAGCCACCCAGGGCGGTGCGCAGCCGCACGAGGGCCGTGTCAATTTCCGCCCTGGTGATGGTGAGGGGCGGGACAAGGCGCACCACCTGGTTGCCTGCGGGCACCACCAGAAGCTTGTGCTGAAGACAGGCCTGGGCCACTTGGGCGGCACCGGGTCCGCCCTCCCGCAGCACCAGCCCCTGAATCAGCCCCCAGCCCCGGACAGCGGCACAGAGCTTGGGGAACTCCACCACCAACTCCTCCAGGCCGCGGCCCAGTTGCTCGCCCCGTTGCTGCACGTTGGTGAGCAGATGCCGCCGCTGCAACTCTACGGCCACGGTCAGGGCGGCGCGACAGGCCAGGGGATTGCCCCCGAAGGTGCTGGCATGGTCCCCCGGTTGCAACACGTCGCAGTGGTGTTTCACGGCCAGGGCGCCGATGGGGAAGCCGCCCCCCAGGCCCTTGGCCATGGTCATGGCGTCCGGCTCGATGCCCAGATGTTGATGGCCCCAAAGCTGACCGGTGCGACCCATCCCCACCTGAACCTCGTCCAGGATGAGCAAAATCCCCCGCTGGTCGCAAAGTTGGCGCAGGGCGGCAAAGACGCCGGGATCCCCCGGCCGGACCCCGCCTTCCCCCTGTAAGGGCTCCAGTAGCACCGCCGCCACCGCCGGACCCTGGGCGTCCAGGCGATCAATGCACTGCTGAATGGCAGGGAAGTCGTTGTAGTCCACGTAGTGGAAGCCCTCCACCAGGGGCGTGAAGCCCTGGTGGTATTTGGGTTGGCCCGTCGCGCTCAGACTGGCCATGGTGCGGCCGTGAAAGCTGGCGCGGGCCGTGACGATCCGGGCCTGTTCGATGCCGCGTTTGCAGCGCCCGTACTTGCGCGCCAACTTGATGGCGGCTTCGTTGGCTTCAGCGCCGGAGTTGCAGAAGAACACCGCGTCCATTGGGCTGTTGGCAGTGATCCAGGTGGCCAACTCCCCCTGCTCCGGGGTGAAGTACAGGTTGGATACGTGCTGCAACCGACCCAGTTGTTCATTGAGGGCCTGCTGCAACACCGGATCACTGTGGCCCAGGCTGCAAACGGCAATGCCCGCAACACAGTCCATGTAGCGCTCACCGTGGAGATCCCATAGCCAACAGCCCCGGCCCTGGGTGAAGGTCACCGGGAAGCGCCTGTAGGTGTTCATCACCGAAGCCGCAGCCGCAACGGCAGGACTGACCGGGGATGGGAGTTGCGCGTCAACCGCCATGGTCGGGCTGGCTGGGGGAAGTCGTCATGGGAGCGGTGGGACTCGAACCCACATGCCCGAAGGCGCTCGATTTTGAGTCGAGTCCGTCTACCAATTCCGGCACGCTCCCTGGAAGGGCTGAAGGTTGAATTTTAGGGGCACCTAGGCTGCCAGTAAAGCAGGTCGGGCTGCACCTGTGCGACTAATCCGTGCGCCCACCGCCTGGAGCCTCTCCTCCATCCGCGTGTAACCCCGGTCGAGATGCTCCAGCCCCGCCACGTGGGTGACGCCATCGGCGGCCAGTCCAGCGATCACCATGGCTGCCGCAGCACGAAGATCGGTTCCTGTCACGGGGGCGCCACTGAGCATCGGTACACCTTCGAGAACGGCGACGTTGCCACAGGTGCGAATCTGAGCTCCCATGCGCTGCAACTCGGCCACGTGCTGCAGGCGGTTCTCAAAAATGGTCTCCCTGACCAGGGAATCTCCCTGAGCCGTGGTGAGCAGAGCCATGAACGGGGCTTGCAAATCCGTCGGGAACCCTGGAAACGGTTGGGTCCGCAACTCGCAACCCCGCAACTTCCCTCGTGTGGTGATGGTGAGGCCTTGACCCTGGGGAATGATGGTGCAGCCCAGTTCCTCCAGCTTGGCCAGCACCGCACTCAAGTGACTGGGCTCCACGGGGGTCACGTGAAGCCGGGAGGAGGAGGCGGCGGCGGCGATCAGAAAGGTGCCCGCTTCAATTCGATCAGGCATGACGGCATAGTCCGCACCGTGCAGCTCCTTGACGCCGGAGACCCTGATGGTGGCAGACCCGGCGCCCTGAATCCTCGCGCCCATGACCTTCAGCAATCCTGCCAGATCCACCACTTCCGGCTCCTGGGCCGCATTGCGGATCACGGTATCTCCCTCCGCCAAGGTGGCAGCCATCATCAAGGTTTCCGTGGCGCCCACGCTGGGGCAGTCCAGATGAACGGCACACCCTTGCAACCGGCCCCGGTTGCCCGGCACCTTCGCGGAAACCACCCCACCTTCAATGGAGATCCTGGCGCCCATGGCCTGCAAGCCCTTGTTGTGTTCGCGAACGGGGCGGCTACCGATGCGGCAGCCACCCGGTAAGGGCACCTTGGCCACACCGTGGCGGGCCAGCAGGGGGCCAATCAGAAAAAAACTGGCCCGCAGCTTGCGGGTGAGGTCGTAGGCCGGGTCATGGCGGATGAGTCCATCGCCGCTGAGCACTGCGGAGGAGCCCTCCACGTGAAAACCCACCCCCAGGGACACCAGGATTTTGGCCATGGTGCCGATATCCGTGAGATCCGGCATGTTCCCCAGGCGAACGGGACTGCGGCTGAGTACGGAAGCCGCCATCAGCACCAGGGCAGAGTTTTTGGCGCCATTGACATGCAACTCACCCTCCAGCCGCTGCTGCCCAATAATGGATAGCTGGGGCTCGTTTAGCTCAAGCGGGGAGTTCAGGGCGGCAAGTGTCATGGAGGGGTACGGTCAGTAACCATCCTAATTCAGTTCAAAAGTGACAGCCAGGCTGGATTTTGCCCAGTCCTCCCGATCAAGAAACTGTCATAAGTTCATGCATTCTAGCAAGCCCCTTTATCTCCTGAACCTGTTCTCCGGGACGGGTCCTCCCGTGGAGGGTCCCCTCGGGGTGTAAGATTTCAAGAGCTTGGGGTGTAGGATCTCAAGAGAAGGTCAGGGTCTTCAGGCCCTATCCATACCTGCGGATGTGGCGGAATCGGTAGACGCGCTAGTTTCAGGTACTAGTGGCAGCAATGCCATGGGAGTTCAAGTCTCCCCATCCGCACTGTTGATCGCCTTTGAGCCAAGCCCGGCTTGACGGTACCGTCTCTTCGCGGGCACTGGAAAGCTGCCTGCGGATCCCTCACGTTGGAAGAAAACGCAATCGACAACGGTGTTCTCCAGACCGAGGCCCAGCGGCTTTACCGACGGTGCCAAATTATGTTAAGGCCTGATTTTTCCGACCGAATTACTATATTGGTCCGGATTCAGGCGACTGGCGGCAAGACACAGAGCGGTCAGCAGCAGCCACAGGCTTACCCCGTGACCTTGCATCTCCAGCAGCCACCCCGCCACCGGTGGGGCCACCACTGAGCTGATGCCCCAACACTCGGAATAGGCTGCCATGGCCCGGCCTTGAAGGGCAGCGGGGGTCCGTTCCAGGCAAGCTGTGCTGGCGGTGGGCAGGAAGGCGGCGGTGCCCACGGCAGTGAGCACCTGGGCGCCCACCACCAGCAACAGATCCGGGGCCATGGGAACAGAAGACAGGGCCATCAGGGCCTGACCACCGGCAAAGGCCAACAACGACCAGCGCAGACTGGTGCCGGTGGGCCAACGGCTCGCCAATCGACCTACAGGGAGTTGCATGACCACCAGCAACACCAACTGCACGGCCACCACCAGGTTGCCCACCACAGGCGCCAGGGCAGGCCGTCCCAGGCTGCCGCGCACCAGATCCAGAGGCAAGGCACTTTGCTGCAGAATGATGATGCTGGTGGCCGTGATGCTGATCAGTAGCACCGCCGGCAGGCCTGGCACCTTTGCCAGGTCCCTGTAACCGCCCTGGCGCTGTTGTGGCTGTGCCTGCCCGTTGAAGACCGGCTGGCGGCCAACCGGGCCGGGGCTTAACAGGGCCGCCACAGCTAGGGCCAGCAGTACGGCCGCTGCTGCGAGAAACGCCCAGGACGCCCGACCCAGCACGGTGAATACCGCCGTGCCCAGCACGCCCAGGGCAGAACCAACAGCTTCACAGAAGCGGGCCAGGGTGAATGCTTTCCCCAGGGGGATGGGGCCATGGGTTTGGGCCACCGCGATCTCCGCCGCAGGCCAAAACAGACCCAGGCCCAATCCCTGCAGGGCCATGCCCAGGAGCAGAGCAGGCCAGTCGCCGACATCCCGCAACTGCACCATGCTGGCTGCAGCGAGCAGACCGCTCACGGCCAGGAGGTGGCGCCAGTGGAGGCCGCCATCCAGAGACCGCCCCGCCAACCAACGACTCACAATGCCCACGGCGGCAGCTACGGCAAAGCCGTAGCCAAGGGCAAGGCCGCTGAGACGGTCCCCATAGGCAATACCCAGGTAGAAGCCGATACCGGTGAGGCCCATGAGGGCCAGTCCCCGCAGGAGACAGGACCAGACCAGGGCCGGAGGGTAGCGCTGGAGCCAGCAGAAGGATCTTGAGGACGGCACACGAGCCACCGGGGAAGTCAACATGAAAACTGATGCCGTCCTCAGACGGCGGTGCCGGCATCCCGCAGATCCCGTGGAAGCAGCGAGGGCCAGGCCTGACGCACCAGCACCAGGGAAAAGTAGGAGCACGGCCCCGGCGGAAGCTTCGCCGCGGGGACGAGGCGCTGATCCGGCCAACCCACCCGTTCGGCCACCAGGGTCTGGGGGAGGAGGCCGCGCTGCTCCAGCGCCTCCCGCAGCCAGGCCCAGCGCTGGCCCACTTTGTGGAATGCCAGCACCTCTGCCTTGGCCAGCAGGGCATCCAGGGCAGCGGCAGTCTCCGGCGCCGGGGCGATGAGCAACTGCTGCGTCTGAAGAGCCAGGGGCCAATGGTCAGCAGCAGCAGCAGCAGCCATGGCCGTCACCCCTGGAATCAAGCGCAGCGTCAACCGGGGGATGGCCATCCTCTGTAGTTGCAGCACCACGTAGCTGGCGGAGGCATAGAGAGAGACGTCCCCTTCACACAGCAGCGCCACCGGTGGTTTCTCCGCCACCGCCTGCATCAACTGCCGGGCAGCACAGTGCCAGGCCTGCCGACAAGGTTCTGCAGCGGTGGTCATGGGGAAGTGGAGCGGAAGATGCCGTTGTTCAGGGTGAAGCCATGGGGCGGCAATGCGGGCCGCCATGCCTTCTGCCCCTGGCCGAGCCACGGGATAGGCCACGGTGCGGGCTTGGCGCAGTGCTTTGAGGCCCGCTACGGTGATCAGGTCCGGGTCACCCGGTCCCACGCCAAGGATGGTGAGAAGCGCCATGGCTGGTGAGCGGGGCGTCCGGTCTGTTAAACTACGCAGTTGCGGCACGGGTCGGTGCCCGAGTGGTTAATGGGGGCGGACTGTAAATCCGCTGGCTCTGCCTACGTTGGTTCAAATCCAACCCGGCCCATGCGCCCTTGTAGCTCAGCGGTAGAGCACTCCCTTGGTAAGGGAGAGGTCACGAGTTCAACTCTCGTCAAGGGCTTTTACGAAAGCAAGCGTTGAATTGTCCCCTGAGTGAATCCAGTGGACAAGCCGTCGTTTTAGGATTCCTCAAGGCGGTCCTGGTATTGCGTTCCTTTGATTTCCCCTCCAACGTCAACGCCCCAACAGTCGTTTCTGCATCGCCATCTGGGCCCCAGTGCCGTGGAGCAGCGGCAGATGCTCCAGACGTTGAACCTCCCCTCCATGGAAGCATTGTTGGAAGAGGCCATCCCCGCCAGCATTCGCCTGCCCCAGGACCACACGGCCCAAAGCCTGCCGCCCAGCGTCAGCGAGCAGCAGGCCCTGGCGGAGTTGGAAGCCCTCATGGGACGGAATCGCATCAGCCGCAGCCTCGTTGGCCTGGGCTACTTCGGGGCGGTGATGCCGGCTGTGGTGCGCCGCCATGTGCTGGAGAATCCCGCCTGGCTCACCGCCTACACCCCCTATCAGGCGGAAATTGCCCAGGGCCGACTGGAGGCCCTCCTCAATTTTCAAACCCTCGTCTGTGAATTGACGGGTCTGCCGGTGGCCAATGCCTCCCTGTTGGACGAGGCCACAGCAGCGGCGGAGGCCATGGGGCTGAGCTTCACGGTGTGTCGGCGGCCCGGGGCTCGCCGATTCCTGGTAGACTGGAACCTCTATCCCCAAACCATGGGGGTGCTGCGCACCCGGGCCGAGCCCCTGGGCATCCGGTTGGAGGTGAAGGCGCCGGGCGCCTTTGTCTTTGATGATGAGGTGTTTGGCGTGCTGCTGCAACTCCCGGACGCTCAGGGGCGGCTCTGGGAACCTACAGAGGTGATCAACGCTGCCCATGCCTGCGGCGCCCTGGTCACCGTTGCCGTGGATCCTCTGGCCCAGGTGCTCATGGCCCCCGTGGGCGCCCTTGGAGCCGACGTGGCGGTGGGTTCCGCCCAACGGCTGGGTTTGCCCCTGGGCTATGGGGGCCCCCACGCCGCCTTTTTTGCCACCCGTGAGCGTTACAAGCGGCAGGTGCCCGGCCGGATTGTGGGGCTGTCCGTGGATGCGGAGGGTCGCCCCGCCCTGCGCCTGGCGCTTCAGACCCGGGAGCAGCACATCCGACGGGACAAAGCCACCAGCAACATCTGCACGGCCCAGGTGCTGCTGGCGGTGCTGGTGAGTTTTTATGCCGTCTACCACGGTCCTGACGGGTTGGAGGCCATGGCCCGCCGGGTGCGCCGCCTGAGCCAGGCCATGGCCGCCGCCTTGGCCCAGGTGGGGCTGGCGCCCGCCCTGGCGCCCGGTTTCGACACCATCGTGGTGAAGACCCCGGCGGCGGCAGCCATCCTGGCGCGTTGCCGGGCAGCGGGCTTTTCCCTGCGGGTGGTGGATGACGGGCAGGGCCTCGCCCTCAGCCTGGATGAGCGCTCCACCGTGGAAGAGTTGGAGCAACTGCTGGCGCTCATGGCGCCGGGGCGCGCCCATCTCCCCATGGCGGAGTTGCTGGAGGCCAGTGAGGGGGCGTTGCCCGTGCCGGAGCGCCAGGAACCGTGGCTTCAGCAGGAACCCTTCCACAAGCACCGCAGCGAGACCGCGCTCCTGCGCTACATCCAGGCATTGGCCGCCAAGGATTTCTCCCTGGTCCACGGCATGATCCCCCTGGGAAGCTGCACCATGAAGCTCAATGCTGCCGCTGAGCTGTTGCCCCTGAGCTGGTCCAGCGTGGCGGAGTTGCATCCCTTTGCCCCCGCCGAGGATGCCCAGGGCTACGGGGCCATGGTCCGCCAACTGGAAGACTGGCTGGCGGAGTTGACGGGCTTTGCCGGCGTCAGCCTCCAGCCCAACGCGGGCTCCCAGGGGGAGTTGGCGGGGCTGTTGGTGATTCGCGCCTGGCAGGCCAGCCGCGGCCAGGCCCATCGCCGGGTCTGCCTCATTCCCACCAGCGCCCACGGCACCAATCCCGCCAGTGCGGTGATGGCCGGTCTGCAGGTGGTGCCGGTGGCCTGTGATGCCCAGGGCAACATCGATCTCCAAGACCTGCACCGGAAGGCCGCCACCCACAGCGACCACCTGGCGGCCTTGATGGTCACCTATCCCTCCACCCACGGGGTCTTCGAGGTGGCCATTGGGGAGATTTGCGCCATCATCCACGAGCATGGGGGACAGGTGTACCTGGACGGGGCCAACCTCAATGCCCAGCTTGAGCTGTGCCGCCCCGGCGACTACGGCGCGGACCTTTGCCACCTGAATCTCCACAAGAGTTTCTGTATCCCCCATGGGGGCGGTGGGCCAGGGGTGGGACCCATTGCCGTGGCCGCCCATCTGACCCCGTTTCTGCCCGGCCATCCGCTCTTGGCCTGTGGTGGGGAGCAGGCCATCGGGCCGGTGTCCGCCGCCCCCTTCGGCAGCGCCAGCATCCTCACCATCAGTTGGATGTACCTGCGCATGATGGGTGCGGTCGGCCTGCGGCAGGCCAGTGCCGTGGCCATCCTCAACGCCAACTACGTTGCCCACCGTCTGGAAGGGTTCTATCCCGTGTTGTTCCGTGGCGAGAAGGGGCGGGTGGCCCATGAATGCATCCTGGATCTACGACCCCTGCGCTCCGAAGCGGGGGTGGGGGTGGAGGACGTGGCCAAGCGGCTGATGGACTACGGCTTCCATGCCCCCACGGTGAGCTGGCCTGTGGCGGGCACCATGATGGTGGAGCCCACGGAAAGTGAATACAAAGCCGAGCTGGACCGCTTTTGTGACGCCATGGTTGCCGTGCGTCAGGAGGTGGCCGCCATTGCCTCCGGCGCCATGGATCGCCACAACAATCCCCTCAAGCACGCCCCACACACCATCGCGGCCCTCACCGCCGATGCATGGGATCGTCCCTACAGCCGTCAGCAGGGTGGGCTGCCCGGTGACCAGGATCCGGTAGCAAAGCTCTGGCCTGCGGTGGCCCGTATTGACAATGCCCGCGGGGATCGAACCCTCATCTGCACCTGCCCGTCCGTCGAGGACTATGTCGGTTGATAGCGTTGCCAGGCGTCCTGGAGAAGTGCGCCGGGAAGGGGCATCATGGTGGCGGTTCGGGTCCAGAGGATGGCGGCTTCGGCGAGGCGATCCGGGTAGAGGATGGCGAGGGCTTGTCTGTAGGCGCCCATTTGGCGAAGAATGCCCTCCGGGCAATCCTCCGGGGTTGCGGGCACGGTGGCGTTGGTTTTGAAGTCGATCACCAGCACCTTGTCGGGGCGCACCAGCACCCGGTCCATGACCCCTTGCATGGGGTGACCGTCCGCCTGGCCAGCCACGGTGACACTGAAACCCACCTCCGCCAGGGCGTTTTCGGCGAACACCTCCGCCAGGGCGGGTGACTTCAACACCCCCACCGCCTCCTGGATCATGTTGTCCCGCTCGGCTTCACCAAGTGAATGGTCGTCCTGCAGGCACTGCTGCAAGAGTTGGGTCGCCACGTCGTTCCAGGACGCCGGGGGAACGGTGGGCAACGTTTCCAACAGGCGATGAATGGCGGTACCCCGTGCCTTGGCAGACTCTCGATCCAGCCCGTCCTCACCGGGTAGGGCCTTGTCCCCGTCCAGCCTGGACGGGTTGATGATGGCTGGCTCCTTCGCCAGGGGCTGTTGGCGTTGAGGGGGGCGCGACAGATGGCCGGGTAAGGGGGGGTGCTGTCTGGCAGAATGGTCATCCCGTTGTTGCTCCAGGGCGGACCAATCTCCACAACTGAGCCGCAAGATCTCCCCGTCCGGATCATCTCCTTTCTTCCGTCGCACACGTTGAACAGCAATTTCTTGTATTTCACCGGCGCTTACAGCATCGCCAACCCGTTGGATTCCTTTTTGCACATGGGTATACCAGTTCTTTGTCTCCTCGTCTTTCGTTTCACCAGCCCCGGCCACAACAAGCCAGCTCTGGGCCCGGGTCATGGCCACGTAAAGTAGTCTCATGCGCTCTTCCTGCTCCTTCTGCTGTTGCGCAGAAACGGCGTCCTGAAGACGATCCGGGCGCTCCGTGGTTCTGGTGTTCCAGAGTAGTTGCCCAGTGGTTGTCTGCAGGAGTTGATCTGCTCCAGGATTGCGCTTGGTGAACATGGTATCCGGCAAGATCACGATGGGAGCTTCCAGGCCCTTGGCGCCATGCACCGTCATCACCCGCACCATGTCACCGGCTTCGCTGAGTTGGCGTTTCACCTCGAAGGCGTCTGTGGCGGCCCAGGCCACAAAACCCGTAAGACTAGGGATTTCGGTGGTTTCATAGGTCAGGGCCTGGCTCAGCAGGGCATCAATGCCGTCCTCCGCTTCCGGCCCCAGTCGTCCCATCAGGCGTTGCCGGGCACCGTGGCGGGTCAAACTGCGCTCCAGCAACTCGTAGGGCCGTAAGTAGTCTGTTTTGCTGCGCAGATCCTCCAGAATGTCAACAGTCTTGGGATGATGAGAGGCCTGGTTCCGGAGTGCCTGGCCCAGGGAGCAGCCGGGCGGGCGATGGTGGGCCAGGGAGAAGAGTTGTTGTTCATTCCAGCCGAAGAGGGGGGATTTCAATGCTTCCGCTAGAGACAAGTCATCCGCTGGTGTGGCCAGAAAGCGCAGCAGCGCCATGAGATCTTTCACCGCCAATTCGGCAGCAACCTTGAGGCGATCCTTTCCGGCGATGGGTAAGTTTCTGGCCTTGCAGGCGGCAATGATTTCCGTAAAGAGGTCCGAGCGGCGCTGCACCAGAATCAGCACGTCTTCGGGCCGCACAGGATGCCGCTGGATGGCTCCGTCCCCTGTGGTCATGGGGATGGTTTCCCCGCCGTCCATGAGGTCCTGGATGAAGGTGGCCACCTGCTCCGCCAGCACCTTGGCGGGAGGCCGGGGGTGGATGTACTCCCTGGCGTCGTTCCATGGTGGTTGCCCCTCCCCTGCCGTCCTGGGCACCAACGGCCATAGATCCACCCGCCCCGGCAAAGCTGTTCTGAAAGCCCTGTGGCGCTCCTGGGGGGAGAAGCCGGCCTTCTCCGCCTCTTCCCCCTGGAACACGGCGTCCACCAACTGGAGAATCACCGGCGCCGAACGAAAGGAATAGGCCAGGTGAAGCCTCTGCAGGGGCAAACGTGCCCCTTCCAGCCGTTTGCCGAATTCATCGGCCATGGTGTCAAAGGCTGTGGGGTCAGCACCCTGGAAAGAATAAATGGATTGCTTTTTATCCCCCACCACGAAGACGGTGCGTTGCAGATCCCGGGCCCCTTCGCCACTGGTGAATTCCTGGGTGAGTTTGTTGATTACGTCCCACTGGGCCGGGCTGGTGTCTTGTGCTTCATCCACCAGAATATGGTCTACGCCCCGATCCAGACGAAATAACACCCAATCCGCCACGGAAGAATCCTGAAGAAGATCTCTGGACTTTTGAATCAGGTCGTCAAAATCCAGCCAACCCCGTTGTTGCTTCTCCTGGGCATAGATGGACAGAAATGCCCCCGCGAAATTGTGGAGAGCCATGGAGCGCTGAGCGGCCGCCAGGCCCAGGCGTTGGGGCCGCGCCTGCTCAACCCTCTCCATCAACGCCTCCAATGACGGCATCAGAGACGCCATGGTTGTGCGCAAGGCCTTGGTGGGAAACGTGCCAGTTTTTGCTGTATAGGGGGTTGCTCCCTTGAGCAGAACGCCTTCCAGCAGCGCCAGATCCGCGCCGGTGGGGTTGACCACCGCCAGCGACGCCAATTTCTTCGCCGCGCCTTGATCCCTCGCGCTGCTGCTCCCTTCCAACCGGCGGCGGAGTTGGGCCAGCATGTCCAGGTCACCCCGCTGCAACACCTGATTCACCAGGGCTTGTTCCGTAAGGGCGGGGGGAAGGGAGAAGCTCTCCAGCAACCGGGACCAGGGGAGGGGATGCTGCTGGAAGTCCTCACGTTTGCTCACCACCTGGAGCATGACCTTGCTCAGGCTGTCTTCTCCACCCAGTTGGGTCGCCAAAGCGTCCAGCAGGCGCCCCTGCTTGCCCTCGGCCATGTGGTGGATGATGTGGTCAATCAGGTGGCCCCTATCGTGCTCGTCCATTTCCACGAACTGGGGGCTCACCCCGGCTTCCAGGGGGAAGCGACGCAGCAGGCGGGCGCAGAAGGCGTGGATGGTCTGGATTTGCAGGCCGCCCGGGGTTTCAATGGCGCAGGCAAACAGGGTGCGGGCACGGCGCAACTGCCGGGACGGGAGGTCCGTCTCCCCCAGGGCGGCTAGCTTGTGGCGCAACTCGTCGTCCGGCACCATGGCCCACGCCCCCAGCGTCCGAAATAACCGGTTCTGCATCTCTGCCGCCGCCGCCTTGGTGTAGGTGAGGCAGAGAATCTGCTCGGGTCGGGCGCCACGAAGCAGCAGCCGCGCCACCCGGTCCGTGAGCACCCGTGTCTTGCCGGAGCCGGCGTTGGCGGCCAGCCAGGTGGAGCGTGTGGGTTGGGAGGCTTGCACCTGGCGGGCAGTGGCGGGATCCGGCTTCATGTCATGGGCTGGGGGTGGGCTTTTGTGGCGCTGTCCCATTCGCCGAAGCGGGCAAGGTGGTCGTAGGGACCGGGGGCCTCCATGGGCAATAGACGGCGGGACTGGTAACCGGTTGTGGGGTTCATGTAGGCGCACAACAAGGTGTGCAACGCCTCCATGGTCTGCTCACGGCTTTCCTGGATCACGGTCTTCTGATCGGGGTTGCTGCCCACGCCGATGAACACTCCTCCCTGGGCCGGGCCAGGACTGATGCCCTCGAAGGCGCCCTTCTCCACCATGGCCATCTCCAACAGCAGTTGCTTGTCCCCCTTCTCCTGCTCCTTTGCGCTGGGAATGGCGCCGGTTTTGTAGTCGTACACCAGCCAGCCGTCGGAAGTTTGGTCAATGCGATCCGCCGTGGCGCTCAGTACGAACCGGAACGACTGTCCGTCGTCCAAGTGTAAATCCAAGGGCGCCTCACCCTTGACTTCAAAGGCAAAGGGCCGACCTTGCCGCTGGCGTTCCACCTCCGTATTGAGAAACCAGTCCGCAAGACGATCCAGGCGGGCCAACCAGAGCCGCTGGACCGCCGGCCACGGCACGGCTGTCTTGAGGGTGTCCTCGGCGATTTGCAGGAACTGGCGGCGGGTCCGGGGGCGCCGCTGGGGATCCAGCGCGGTGGGGTCCCCCTGGATGGCGCGGAGAACATTCTCCATCACCCGATGGATGGCCACGCCCCGCAACAGAGCGTCAGGAGCCTGCTCAAGGGGATTGAGGGGAGCCAGACGCAACACGCGCTTGGCGTAGACGCTGTAGGGATCCTTCACCAGGGTGCGAATCTCCGTGACGGAAAGCCTGTGAGGGCGGGCCGCCACCGGCGGGACAGGGCAGGGGCGCGCTGCAGCGACCAGGCCTGGTGTGGGTGTCTCCAGCTCTTGCGCCCAATCCAGCCACTGCTGCCCCCGTTGGGTCATGACCTCCAGGCACTGGCGGCCACCCTGCTCCGGTAGGCCGTGGAGCAGGTTGGTGAGGCGATTCAGCCAGCGGCAGGGCACCGTCTCCCCGTCGTTGGAGCGGGTGGAGCGGCTCAGCCACACCTGGGGAGCGGCAACAACCTGTTGCAGGTCGTGGGCTGCCAGTCCCAGCCGGTACTCGGGCAGTGGCAGCCCTGCCTGGCGCCGCATGGAGCGGTTGAGCCATAGATCCGGCGCCAGGGCCTCCGGCCAGCAGCCTTCGTTCAGACCACCAAGGATGAGCAGGTGGGCATCATGGGAACGGGCCTCCCAAGGGCTCCAGATCACCACCTTGCCGGTCTCGGGCTCCGGGTTGCGCACCGCCTCCGCAGACAGCAGGGACCGCAACAGCTCCCAAAAGGCCAGGGCATCCATGGCGCCGCCTTCCGGGGCCTCCCGCGCCAACGCCGCCACCACCTTCTGGGCCATCCTTCCATCCTCCTGCATCCAGAGGGGACTGCCGGCCTGGTCTGGGCCGTGGGCTTCACTGGCGCCGTGGGCTTCGCAACCGGCCACCAGCAGCAACGCCACCTCTTGCAGCCGCTGGACCCAATCCTCCAGGGGCTGTTCACCCTGCGGCGGTTCCGACAGGCAGGCATTCAGCCAGTGAAGCCACGCTGTTTCTGTGGGCGCTCCTGTGGGCGCGGCGGCAGGGGCCTGGTGCTGCTGTCTCTGGCTGAAGGCTCGCAGCACGGTTGCCGTGGGGAAGGAGTGGTTGGTTTTGCGCAACCAGAGCTCCAGCGCCCGGCTGTAGCGCAGATGAACCGTTCGGGCAGAACCGGCGTGGCACAGGGGGTGCTGGAGTAGGCTCAGCAGGGCGCTGGTGGTGAGGGGCTGGGTCATGAGCTGGGCCACCTGTCGCAGGAAGCGCCCCGGTGGGGACAGTTGCAACGGCAGGCCCGCACTGTCGTCGGCCACCACACCCCAACAGTCTAGTGCTGCGCTCACATGGCGCGCCAGGCGACGATCCGGCGTCATCAAGGCGGCCTTGTGGCCGTCCTCCAAGGCCTGCCGCAGCCGCAGGGCAATGGTGAGGGCCTCCTGGCGCAATCCGGGGGCCTCCAGCAGGGTCAATCCCTCCGTGGCGGCCCCCAGATGGCCCAGGGACGGCCCCTCTTCCAGCCAGGCATCCGTCACCGGCGCCGGACGCAACGCCAAGGACACCAGGCGGTTGCGGGCCGGGGCAACGGGATGGATTTCTGTCCAGGGCTGCACGGCCTGGGGGGCCATCCGCAGGGCTTGCAGCAGTTGACAAAACCTCTGCTGGGGGTGGTCTTCCAGGGGAGGGGTTGGCGAGGACGGGCTCTCCTTCAGCCGGGACCACACCGCAGCGGGCAAGTCAAAATCAAACCCAGGCAACACCAGTGCCCCCTGGCTCAGCCGGGCCACGGCTTCCATCAGCAACCGGGTGCTGCTTCTGGAGCCCGTGGAGCCCGCCACGATCACCGGGTGGCCGGGGGGGTGGCTCCGCCAGTGGCTGACCAATCCCTCGATCACCCGCCGCTGTCGCGCCCGGGCATCCAGGCCACCGATGGTTTGGAGATACTCCTGCACAAGGCCGAGGAACGTCCGGGAGCGCTGCCAGTGGCCCGAGAGTTCCCCCACGTCCAGCTCCTGGACGACCTGGGGATCAACGCCCTCGTCCTGGAGCTCGTCCATGAGGCGGGCCAGGCTTTTGGCCAGGGGATAGCGGCAGGCGCGGGGCGCCAGATCCGGCTGCTGCTCCAGCAGCTTGCCAATGAGCCGACCCAACTGCAACTGGCGCCGCAGGGAAGGGATTGCCGGGGGCAGCATCAGGGCCTGGGGTGCGTTGCCGTGGTAGGTGGCCACCAGGTCAATGGCCGGCAGCAGGCAGGGGGTGGCGCTGTGGAGGAGTTGCACCAGTCGCCGTTTCATGCGCCGGCTGTTCACCACCAGGTGGATCCGGGCCAAGGCTTCCGGTGGTTGTCCATGGAGACGCTCCCTGAGCCCCGTCAGCAGGGCCTTGGGGAAATCCACCCCCGGCGGCACGCCGTAGACCCGTGGCGAAGTTGTTGGCCCGAATAAGGTGGCTATGGTCAACGTGGCTGCTGGGGAGAATTCAGTTTACGTTGGCTACCGTTACGTCGTTGACCGTAAACACGGAGGAGGCATCACCATGCTATGGAGGGCACCACCATGTTCAGTGAACGCCTAAAGCTTGCTCGGAAACGCCACGGTCTGTCACTGCGCAATTTGTCGTCGCGGCTGACGGGATTGGTCTCGGCCCAGGCTATCGGCAAGTACGAGCGCGGAGAAATGATGCCCAGTTCACCCGTCGCCATTGCCCTGGCAAAGGCCCTGGACGTTTCCGTCAGTTACCTGCTGAGCCCTTCCGTCCTCTCGCTGCAAGCCGTTGAATTCCGCAAGAAAGCAGCCACGAAAGCGCGTGAACAGGCCATGGTGAAAGCTGCGGTTCTGGACCATGTGGACCGTTATCTGCAAGTCGAGCAACTTTTGGCTTTGGACGATGGCGATTGGGACATACCTGCCAATGCCCCCTACAAGGTGAAGAGCTTGGGGGAGGCGGAGTCGGCAGCTGAAGCGCTGCGTTGCGCCTGGGATCTGGGAGGCGGCCCCATCTCCAACCTGACCGAACTGCTGGAAGAGCGAAGGATCAAGGTTCTCAAACTTGACCTTCCCAACTCGGTGGACGGGTTGACCTGCTTTGTCCGCACCTCAGGCGGGGGCAACATACCCGTGGTGGTCTGCTCCACGGCCAAATCGGTCGAGCGGCAAAGGTTCACCCTGGCCCACGAACTGGGCCATATGGTGATGGAGGTGTCCGGCGGCGTGGATGAAGAGAAGGCCTGCCACCGTTTTGCCGGGGCTTTACTGGCGCCGCGACAAGAACTTGTCCGAGACGTGGGGCTGTGTCGTCGTCACTTCGGCTTCAGCGAGCTGGTGGCAGTCAAGAATCTCTTCGGCATCAGCGCCGCGGCGTTGGTCATCCGGATGAGGGATTTGGGCATTGTTGGAGAGACGGCAGTGCAGAACATTTTTCGCGGTGTGGGACGCACTTGGCGAACAAAGGAACCTTGCCCTCTGGATTGGGCAGAGGAACCCAGACGTTTCCACCGCCTGTGTTTCAGGGCGCTGGCTGAAGACGTGGTCTCGGAATCCAAGGCTGCCGAACTGCTCAATATCCCGGTGAGCGAGGTTGAGCGTGCAATGGTGGGCTCCGCCAGTTAGGCCACCATGCAGGTTCTCGTCAGCGATAGCTCTGTGCTGATTGAGATCGCCAAGCGGGAGGTGCTGGACAGGATGTTCACTTTGGACTTTCAATTCACGGTCCCGGACATCCTGTTCGAGGAAGAGCTGATCGACCTGGGGCGATACAGCCGACAGGACTTGCTGGACTTCGGTCTCAGCGTGGGATCCTTGGAACCGGAAGGTGTGGCGACCGCAGTTGCGTACCAAGACCGACGCCGGGCGCTAAGCATGGTGGACTGCTTTGCGCTGGCTCTGGCCCGCCGCCACGGCTATACGCTTTTAAGCGAGGACCGCAGAATGCGCGCCTGCGCTGCTGAAGAAGGTATCTTGCATCACGGTGTCTTGTGGGTTGTGGACCAAATGTTGGGAGCGGCGTTATTGTCTGCAGCCGAGACGCTCGCAGCCTTGGAAGCAATGAAAGCAGATCCCAGGTGCCCAGTGTCTCGGCAGGAGTTGGCGCTTCGGCTACAGCAATTGAACCGCTAAGTCTCTCCACGCCCCGCCTATTGCCATTGCTGCCACAGTGCCTCAGCCTACACAAGCTCATCAGTCAAGGAGGGGCACTCATCAAATGCTACGCCTCAGATCCCGGTAGTCGGCAACGGCAAGGGCCAAGCTGATTGCTGTGGAGAACCTATTGACTTTACCAGCCGTCTCACATTACTCAACAAACAGGGACAACTCAACGAGTTTCTCGGAGAACCTTTCTTCCCCATCGTTGCGCCAGGCAATGACAGTGTACACGCCAGGCTTTTCGAGCAGGGAGCCCATCCTGGCTGCCATTGTAAAGTGGCTGGGAGAATCTACCCATCTGCTGGCCACCACTTCGTTTGCATTCAGGTTTGAGTAGTAGCGGCCCGGCTGCGGTGGTTTCAAGATTGTAGTAGCGTCGAACTCGGAACAATGGACTGTAAACCCTCCACCTGTGCAATATCTGTTGAGTGCATCAATCTGTGTCGGCGTCTTGGGTGTGGGCGGTGGATCGTAGGCAATGCTGATTCCCCCAACGTCAATTCCCGTCTCCCGTTTGCTGAGGGAAAGGCACAACTCACCATTCTGGTCCAGGACTGGCGGCCCATCGGCCTGGACAGCTCCACCCTCAAAATGCTGAACAAATATTGTACGCAAGCCATTGAACCCAATGCCAATGTTTACAGTACGATGGCTCTTGCCCAGAATATTGTCACGGTGACCCCAGTCTGCATGGGCATCGTCATACATCATGCCCCATTGGTGATCGGTGATCGCCTCCTTTGGTGTAGGGACTTTGCAGCGCACATACGAAGTATTGCAGTCGTTGGCCGCCCATTCACCATAAGTCCACCCGCTGGTCGCCGCGTTCTCGGAAACATAGCTTGCGCCACCGGTCTGCGTATACACCATATAGGGCTTGCGACCGTCCGCCCACCAGTGCCCAAAATAATCATTGACCAGCATATCTTCAGCATGAAGCTGTGCAGCGGGATTGGCGCCAAGCACAACAGGTGGAAGCCCATGGTAACGCAACTGATTTAACTCGTCGCTGGAGAGTTTTAAGATTGATGGTGATGTGGGTGATGGAGCCGGTGGTGGCGTTCCTTGTGGAGACAACGTGGTTGTGTGCGAGCATTCAATCTGACCGAGATTTGCTATGCGATTCTGTACTGATGGCACGATAGAAATAACAACACCGAGAATCACCGCTCCCCACATGAACACAAGAAACAGAGAATGTCCCCAACCGGACTCTCTTCCCCTTTCATTGTCAGACATCAAGCCTGCTCACCAAGATACCCTTCACTGAATCTTACCCTCAAGAGGTAGTCCAGTCAAGGAACGAACCCCTATTGACTCAGACCCCCACTAAGCAGCAATAACAACAAGACAAGGGAGGAAAGGAATGTAGACCCGCAGAGGCACGACAGTCCTCCCTCGCCATGGGCACTTGTCGGATTGTGTCGGATCAGAGAATACGACTAAGGAAAAGCTGGCTGCGCTCCTCCTTGGGGTCTGTGAAGAAGGTTTGGGGGCTGGCCTCCTCCACAATCATCCCCTCGTCCATGAACACCACCCGATCCGCCACTTCCCGGGCAAAGCCCACCTCGTGGGTGACCACCACCATGGTCAATGCCCTCGGCGGCCAGGGCGCGGATGGTCTCCAGCACCTCCTTGACCTTTTGCTGTTGTTGGCCGCCACTGAGTTGGGAGGGGTACTTGTGGGCCTGCTCACGGATGCCCACGTGGTCCAGCGAGGCCAAAGACCGCTTGCAGAAATTTTAGCTTCTGTTGCAGAACACGCTCGAAATCAACACGGGTTACAGCGTCTGCCGCCAGGAGTCTCTCGCTGGAGGACTCCAGAGTCAGCACCTCCCAATGACTGCGGACAAGCTGTCCATCCCGTAACTCGGGAACCAGCCACACCACATCGCCGGCATCCAGGTCCTGACTGGGATGTGCCGATGGCCCACCGAGGGAAGCGAAGAACGGACGATCAACGGCAACAGCAATCTTGGAGTGCCACCGGCGTAAGGTCGGCCCCTTGATTTGCAACTGGGGCATCAGCCGCTTGGCGCTGGATGACCGCCAATCCGGCCGACGATGGCGCAGTGGATACGGTGGTTGGTCATGCTGGTCGTGCCGAAGAGCCGCGAACTCTGCTTCCATGCCCGCACCGGAAAAATAGACGGCCTGCACTTCCAGACCAAACCATCTCAACCCTTGACACCGGGATGCGATAACCAAGTCAATTTTGCCGGCCGGCTTCCCCGTGGTTGTGCTGCGCATGAAAGGAACCTCTCGGGCAAGCATCACGTCATCCGGTTGAAACCCGACAATCTCGGCCAGCCATCGGATGACCATCCCATCCTGCTCAAAGCGTGTGGGGCAGACAATGACGGGTTCACCGGCAGCATCACGGATCCGCTGGTCTGCCTCGCGGTAAGGCTGGATGGAGCACACACCACCCCGTTTGTTGCACGCCATCGGACGGAACGGACAAGTTGGCGGTGCAGCGTCTCCCATGGCGATTGCCGCATAGGCACGGCGCTCAGCCGGGGTCAACGACAGCAGCGGTCGGCCGTACCATTCACCAATCCCGTAACGGCTCATGAGAATAAAGAATCGCGGGTGATAACCAGTTCAGGAATGCGGGCGTGGTGTCCGTTCTTCATGTCAACAACCACGGCGTGGAAGTGGTGTTGCCGAATCAGTTCCACCACCTGTGAGGAATAATCGTAAGTCATCAAGAAATCAGCATGGCTACGGGCCAGTGCATGGAAGATCCTGGCATGGTCAACGGTGTTGTGCCTATAGAGACGAGAACCGGCTCGTTTCCCACCAGCAGCAGTGTAGGGCGGGTCCACGAAGAACTTGGTTCCTGGGTACTCTGCAAAGGTGTCCAGAATGCCCACGCCATCACCCTCGTAAAACAGCAACCGGTCACCATGATGGGCAATGTCTTGGAGCCGCTTGGCCAGGGTGTCGGGATACCAACGGGAGCACAGACCACCGCCATTCTCGCCATGACGTGTCAGGGATGCCCCCGGCGCCAAAACGCCGCCCCGTCGTGTGCGATTCAGCACCAGCGTGCGGAAACCATGGTCCAGCACAGACTGGGGGGCTTGCCGGGCAAGCTGTTCGACCCCATCCCGGTCCGGTGAGAAGGCGAGAATCCGAGCGATCAGATCCTCTGAATGATCAAGCGCAGTACGCCAGAATGCTGCTACGTCCCGGTCAAGATCCACCATGAGGGCGCGAGCAACTCGCCCCTCCATAACGGCTGTCAGGGACACAATCCCACCCCCGGCAAACGGTTCCATCAATAGGGGCGTGGACGGGCCGCCCAGCCACTTGCGAATGTGGGGAATGAGCCAGGTCTTGCCACCGGGATAGCGCAGTGGGCTCCGCTGCGGAACGCTGGCAACGTTCACGGCAGGAAGCGCTGACCTGTCAAACTCCTGGGTTGTGCTACTCCTTTTCATCACCGATGGAGCAGCCGGAGTCGGCGGAGAAGGCTCTGGAGTTGTTGGCCATAGGTTGTGTTGTTCAGGGTCAATCATGTCGCCTTAGCTACGCTATCAAGGGAAGACCGGGAAATCCTTTGCGGCCCGTCTTTGAAGTTTCCCAGTCTTTCCTTAAGTCACTGTCAGGAGCCTCGCAGTGTCTTTGGGATGCTCGCTGATCCTTTCGTATTAGAGAATGCGGCTGAGGAAGAGCTGGCTGCGCTCCTCCTTCGGGTCCGTGAAGAAGGTTTGGGGGCTGGCCTCCTCCACAATCATCCCCTCGTCCATGAACACCACCCGATCCGCCACTTCCCGGGCAAAGCCCACCTCGTGGGTGACCACCACCATGGTCATGCCCTCGGCGGCCAGGGCGCGGATGGTCTCCAACACCTCCTTCACCTTTTCCGGATCCAGGGCGCTGGTGGGTTCGTCAAACAGCATCAACTGGGGAGACAGGGCCAGGGCCCGGGCAATGGCCACCCGTTGCTGTTGGCCGCCACTGAGTTGAGAGGGGTATTTGTGGGCCTGCTCACGGATGCCCACGTGATCCAGCAGGGCCAGGGCATCCTTCTTCACCGTCTGCCGGTCCCGCTTCTGCACCCAGACGGGGGCCAGGGTGACGTTCTCCAGGATGGAGAGATGGGGAAACAGATTGAACGACTGGAACACCATCCCCACATGGTGGCGAATTTTGCTCACCACCTTCTGGTTGTTGTCTGCGTCCAGGTGATAGCCCAGCACCTCCAGGTGGCCACCCTGAATGGTTTCCAGGCCGTTGAAGGTGCGAATCAGGGTGCTCTTGCCGGAGCCGGAGGGACCCATGATCACCACCACCTCCCCCTTCGCCACCGCCAAATCCACCTTGCGCAGCGCTTGAAACCCGTTGGGAAAAATTTTGTCCAGCCCCTGGCTCCGCACCGCCAATTCCGGGCCGGCGGACAACGTATCCCCCGACTGAACACCTGAAGTGGAGTGGTGGGAGGGGGCAGCGCTGGAGGCCATGGCGGGGGGAGAGGAGTGGGAAATCAGAGGAGGTCAGTGGTGATCACTCACCTTGAGGGTGCGCTCCAGGCGGCGCGCCAGGCTGGTCATCAGAATGCAGACCGCCCAATACAGCAGCGCCAACCAGATGTAGACCTCCAGGTGGCGGCCCAGAAAGCTGGGATTGCCCAGGATGCTGCGGCTGATGCCCAACAACTCGATCAAGCCCAGGTAGGCCAGCAGGCTGGTGCTTTGGAGAGACGCCACACATTGGTTGGCCAAAGACGGCAGGGCCGTGCGCAGGGCCTGGGGCAGCTCCACCAAGGCGACGGTGAGCAGGGGGGAGAGGCCCAGGGAGCGGGCCGCTTCAAGCTGGGTCTTGGGAATGGACTGGAGACCACCCCGCACGTCCTCCGCCATATAGGCCCCCACGAAAAACCCCAGGGACAACACGGCCCGCAGCACCCGGTTAAAGGTCCAACCCTCCGGCAGAAAGAGGGGAATCATGAGTTGGCCAAAGAAGAGCACTGCGATAAGGGGCATCCCCCGGGTGAGTTCGATGTAGCCGGTGGTGAGCCAGCGCAGCAGGGGCAGGGAGCTGCGGCGGGCCAGGGCCAGGAGAATGCCCAGGGGCAAAGCCATGAGAACGGTGCCCAGGGTGAGCAGAAGGCTGAGTTGTAGTCCCCCCCAGAAGCGACTCTTCACCGGCTCGAAGCCCAGCCCTCCTGCCAACAGCAGCAAGCCGATGGGCAGGATGAGGATCCAGAGCAGGGGCAACAGGCGCAGCACGGGCCGGGGCAGCATCCTGGCTGGCATCAGGGTCGCCAGGCAGAGGACCCCCAACAGGCCCAGCCAACTCCAGCTTCGCCACACCTGCTCCACCGGGAATCTGCCGTGGATGTAGAGGCGGATGTTCTCCACCACCACCGCCCAGTCCGCTTGCAGAAAGACCCAGTGGAGAAAGCTCCACAACCCGCCACCACAAAGCACCGCCAACACCACGGTGATGACCGTGTCCAGGGGGGAAGCAAACAAGCCGCGGCGGATCTGCCGCAGCAGTGGGCGGGACCAGGGCCCGGAGCGGGGAGATTCAGCCATGGCGCAGCACCAGGCGATTGAGAACGTTCATCACCCCGCTGATCAGCAGGTCCACCGCTAGAAAGACCAGCACCAACAAGGCGAAGGCCTCGATGGAGCGACCCGTCTGGTTGAAGGTGGTGTTGACGATGGAGAAGATGTCCGAGTAGCCCACGGCGATGGCCAGGGTGCTGTTTTTGGCCAGGTTGATGTATTGGCTGTTGAGGCCGGGCAGGATGGCCCGCAGCGCCTGGGGCAGGATGATCAGCCGCAGGGTGCGGCCTTCCCCAAAGCCAAGGGAACGGGCCGCTTCCCACTGGCCACGGGGTACGGAGTTGATGCCGCCCCGCACCACCTCGGAGATGTAGGCGCCGGTGTACACGGTGAGGCCGATGAGCAGGGCCACAAACTCCACGGAAACGGGCAACCGCAGCAGACCCGCCACGGCGTCCACGCCACCGCGGGCCGCCGGCACCCCGAGAAACACCACGAAATACCAGAACAGCAGGTGGAGCAGGGGGGGGACGTTGCGGGCCACAGCCACGTAGAGGCCGGCCAGTTGCCGCAGGAGCCAGTTGCTGCTGAAATTGGCCGCCCCACCAACGACCCCCAGGATGGTGGCCAGCACCAAGCCCGCCACCACCACCTGCAGGCTGTTGACAAGCCCCACCACAAACGCCCAGGCGTAGCTGTCCTCCGTTCTGTAGGGCAGCAGGCCTCTGGATAGGGGGAACCGGGCCGGCTCACCCAGCCAGTTGAAGCTCAACTCCAGGCCACGGCGAAGCAGGTTGACTTGCAGGTTGGTGAGCAGCAAGGCAATAGCCCCCAGCACCAGGAGACCAATGGCCACCTGGAGCAGAATCAGCAGAAGCCGCTGACGCTGCCCCGGTGGCCGACCGGAAGCAGGGGGCGCCGGAGTCAATTGAAGGGAGGCGCGTAGTGAAGGCCGCCCTCGGTGTAGCTGGCGTTCAGACCGCGGGGAATGAAGGTGGGTGTGTCAGGACCCAGGTGGCGATCATAAATCTCACCGTAGTTGCCCACGGCGCCCACGGCTTGCACCACGAAGTCGTTGGGCAAGCCCAGCTTGCTGCCCAAGTCGCCCTCAATGCCCAGGAAACGTCGCAGGGCTGCATTTTCCTGATCCGCACCGCTGGTGGCGGATGCCACCTGCGCGTCAATGTTGTCCTGGGTGATGCCCCACTCCTCTGCGGCCATGAGGCCATAGACAACCCAGCGCACCGCGTCACCCCACTGGGCATCCCCGTCCACCGTGGCGGGGGCCAGAGGTTCCTTGCTCAGCACCTCGTCCAGAATCACGTGCTCGTCGGGCGCCTCGAAGCCGGAGCGGGCGCTGTTGAGGGAGGAGCGGTCAGCGGTCATGGCAGCGCACCGCTCATCTAGATAGGCTTGATTGCGGTCCTGGTCCTCGTTGAAATTGAGCAGTTCGAAGGGGATCCCCCGGGCCTGCATCACGTCGTTGAGGTTCCGCTCCGTGGTGGTGCCTGCCTTCGCGCAGAAGGTTTGATTGGCCAGGTCTTCCAGGGTGGTGGCACCGCTGTCCTGGCGTACCAGAACCCCTTGACCGTCATAGAACACCACGGGGGCAAAGGTGAGGCCGTTGCCGCCACCCGAGTCACGGCTGAGGGTTTGGGTGGTGTTGCGGGAGAGCAGGTCAATCTCCCCACTGCTGAGGGCCGTGAAACGCTGGGCCGCTGTGAGCGGGGTGTAGGCAACGCTGTCGGCGTCTCCCAGGGCAGCGGCCGCCACGGCGCGGCAGATATCAACATCCAAACCCGTGTAGGCGCCTTCAGGGTTGAGAGAACTGAAGCCAGGCAGGCCGCCGCTGATGCCGCACTTCAATTCTCCTCTGGATTTCACTTGCTCCAGGAGGCTCACCTTCTCTGTGGGAGCCGTGGCGCAACTCGCGAGGCCCAAAAGAAGGGGGACAACCGCGAGTGGCTTTAAGGACTTGGCTAGCATGAATAGTGTGGAAGACAAAGCCAAGCCGATCATAGGCGCAAGGGCGCAAGGGGTATAGGGCACGTCTTCCCGTTATCTGGCCATGACCGGCAACGGACTGAAAAATGGCGGGGAGGAGATTTGAACTCCTGACCTTCGGGTTATGAGCCCGACGAGCTACCAGACTGCTCTACCCCGCGACGGGATCCAGGCTGAGGATGGGATGAGAATGCCTCTCTACCCAGATCTGCCAAGGACTTAAAAAGTCTACACCATTGGCGCGCTGGATGCAAACCCCAATCTCCTTTGCTTTTGCTGGGGGCGTAGTTTTCGGTTCATGTTGTGCTCCTGGTGGTTGCCTAGCTTGCTCCATTGAAGCGCAGTTCACCAGAAACCCGCAGGCTCAGGTGAGGGGAAAGATGCTGAAAACGGACTTGCAGGTCAGCCAGGGCTTCAGGGGTGAGCCAGCCCAGTTGGTCCAGGAGGTGCAAGGCCACGGCATGCTTGGCCCGCTTGGCCCCGTCCTCCACCTTGATGGCCACGCCGATACCCTCGTTCACCCGACCCAAGCACTGGATACCCTCTGCCCCTCCCTTGCTGACCAAGGCTCCCAGACCAAGGCGCAGCACTTCCGTGTCAAAGCAGCCATCCCCGGCCACCAACTCGGGGTGGGCCTGCATGGCCCGGCAAAGCTGTTCCAACTCAGGCGCCCCGGAGCTGCTGAGCAGGGCAAACACCCGTGCCAACTGGGCCAGTTGCAGTTGTACCGTCGGGACGCCACAGTCGTCTGTGGCCAGGGGAAACTCCGCTGCAGGCTGGTGCAGAATCTCGGCAAGGCGTTGCAGCACTTCCCGCTGCAGAGGATGCTCCGGGTCCATGTAGGTGGCCAGGGGCCAATCCATCCGCTTGCAGATGGCCAGGAACGCCGCATGTTTGCCCGAGCAGTTGTGCTGCAGGGGACTGGTGGCGCCAACCGGCACGGGACATTGCAGCAGGTCTGCACTCAATCCCGCCTTCCACAGGATATGGAAGGCGGTACGGGCATGGGTGACGGTCCCACGGTGGGAGGCGCAGGCAATGGCCAGTTGCCGCTCCTGGAGTTGATTCTGCTCTGCTGCGCCGGTGAGAATCAACAGGCTGGCCTGGAGGGGCTTGAGGGCCGAGCGGCCAAAGCTGGCCCGGAAGGGATCCCCCGCACCCATGAGCAGTCGTCCCTGCTGATCCGTTACGGCGGCATGGACCCGATGCACCGATTCCACAATCCCGTTGCGGCACAGCAACACCTCCAGGGGAGAGACGGGGGCGCCTCGGCCGGCCACGGTGAACGGGGAAGATGATTGACTCATAAAGGGCAGAAGCCGGATGACGGCCTTAAACGAGGCGACATAACGTCGCACCCAGCACCAGCGCCACAGTGGCCATGGTCATCAGTTGCTGCAACCCCAGCAGGAGGGGGCGCACCTGATGCTGAGCCACCAGCCAGTCCTTCTGGCGCCACGCCAAAGGCTTTTCCCACACCTGCCCGTCATACCAGCCGGACTCCTCGTATTCAATAGACTCTGCCAGCAAACGGCGCAAGATAAAGGTCCAGCCCAGCCACTGGCGGACCAGCAGCAGCAGAGGCAGCACCAAAGCCCCCACCAGCCCCGCGGCCAGCAGTCGGGGTGGGTCCTGCTGAAGCGGAACGCTGCCACTGGCAATGACCGTGGTGAGGGGAATCAACAGCAGCCAGCAGAGGGCAAAGGGTTTGAGACAGGTGAAAACGTCAGGATCAGCCCAACGAAAAAACCAGGATTGGCGCAGTTCTTCATATTGCTGCAGTGGGCGCTGCTCAACGGGAACCGGGCAGGTGCTGTCCATCAAGGCCACAACAACACGGAACACAACATTCAGGAAGTCTTGGCCATGGGCTGATGGGTGTGCAATTCCCCATGGCTCCAGAACCCTTCCAGATCATAAAAGTGACGTTCCTGGGCGCCCATCACGTGGACGATCAGTTCGCCGTAATCCAGGAGCACCCAACGTCCTTCCGAGATGCCCTCCAGCCGCAGGGGACGGCGCCGGGCCTTCTCTTTCAACGTCTCCTCGACGGAACGGGCAATGGCCCGTACCTGCACGGGGGAACCACCGGAGCAGATGACAAACCAATCCGTGAGATAGGCCACCTCCTCCACGCGGATCAGCACAATGTCCATGGCTCTGCGGTCGTCACAAGCCTCTGCCGCCAGCCGGGCCAGGGCAGCGGAGTCCAACGGTTGCATCCGAGGTCCAGCCAAAGCGTCAGCCACCACTTCAACCATAGACGTTCTCGCTGCTCATGGCCTCCGGACTCCCCTCGGATCGCGCCATCTCCGCCTGGGCCTTGGCGGCACTCCGCCGCAGGGCATCCAGACGATTTTCATAGAAGCTGCGCTTGCGCTTCTTGCGGGTTTGGGCCACCAACGTCTTCAGGGCGCTGCCCAGGCTGCGATAGGCGTTGGGGAGGGAGTAGCCGAAGCGGGTGGCCAGGGCAATGGCCCGCTCGTCGGCCGCAACGGCTTCCTGCAGGTGCTTCTCGGGATTGTTTTTGAGGTAGAGGCGGTAGCCGGCAAAGCCGGAGAGGCCCAAGGCCAGCAGCAGCAGCAGACCGTCCTGCACCCAGAGTTCGCCAATGGCGCCGCCAAGGCCGATGGCCAGTGCCGCCATTTCCCACCCGTCCCGTGGAACGGCGTCGTTCTGGACACGGCCCACCTCGTGCCAGAACAGCAGGTTGCGCTGATCCAGGGCCAAAGCCTCCCACGCCTCCAGGTCCACCTGAATTTCCACCTCGTCACGGCCAATTTCCTCAATGGTGATCAGAGGGGGATCAGCAGCAGCAGCGGCCTCCACAAACACCCAGCTCTGCATTTCCGGCGGGAGAAGACCTTTGAGGCGCTGGAGTTCAGTCATATAGTTCAGAGCGGGGAAGCGGGGATGGGAAGGCTTGCCGCAAGACGGTGTGGGCCCAGCCTAGCGGGCCAATTGCATCCGCTAGGCCCATCATCCTGGAACCGGGGGATGCCATGCTGGTCTGGTTTGGCCTTTGCACCCCCGGATGCCCCGACGCAGTGATCTACAGCGCATTCTCCTGCTGGGTTCCGGGCCGATTGTCATCGGTCAGGCCTGCGAGTTCGACTACTCCGGCACCCAGGCCTGCAAGGCCCTGCGAGACGAGGGTTTTCAGGTGGTGTTGGTGAACTCCAACCCGGCCACCATCATGACCGATCCGGACATGGCGGATCGCACCTATATCGAGCCCCTCACCCCGGAGATGGTGGCCCAGGTGATTGCCGCGGAACGTCCTGACGCCCTGCTGCCCACCATGGGGGGACAGACGGCCCTCAATCTGGCGGTCAACCTGGCGGAAAGCGGCGTGCTGGAGCGCTATGGCGTGGAGTTGATCGGCGCCAGTCTGGAGGCCATCCGCAAGGCGGAAGACCGGCAGTTGTTCAAGGAGGCCATGGGCCGCATCGGGGTCCGGGTTTGCCCCTCCGGTATTGCCGCCAATCTCCTGGAAGCCGAGGCCGTGGCCCGGCAGATCGGCAGCTATCCCCTCATCATTCGCCCGGCCTTCACCCTGGGGGGCAGCGGCGGGGGCATTGCCTACAACACCGACGACCTGCTCAATATCGCCCGCAGCGGCCTGGAAGCCAGCCCCGTAAGCCAGATTCTGATCGAACAATCCCTGCTGGGGTGGAAGGAATACGAGCTGGAGGTGATGCGGGATCAGGCGGATAACGCCGTGGTGGTTTGCAGCATTGAAAACCTGGATCCCATGGGGGTGCATACCGGTGATTCCATCACCGTGGCCCCTGCCCAGACCCTCACGGATCGGGAGTACCAGCGCTTGCGGGACCAGGCCCTGGCCATCCTCCGGGAGGTGGGGGTGGAAACCGGAGGCAGCAACGTGCAATTTGCCGTCAATCCCGCCGATGGCGCCCTGGTGGTCATTGAAATGAACCCCCGGGTGAGCCGCAGCTCAGCCTTGGCCAGCAAGGCCACGGGCTTCCCCATTGCCAAGATGGCCGCCCGCCTGGCGGTGGGCTACACCCTGCCGGAAATCCTCAACGACATCACCGGCAAAACCCCGGCCTGCTTTGAGCCCAGCATTGATTACGTGGTCACCAAGGTGCCGCGCTTCGCCTTCGAGAAATTTCCCGATGCCCCGCCGGTGCTCACCACCTCCATGCGCTCTGTCGGTGAGGTGATGGCCATGGGCCGCTGTTTTGAGGAGTCCCTGCAAAAGGCGTTGCGGGGCCTGGAGATTGGTCGTGCCGGCTGGGGCTGCGACGGGTCCCCTGAGCCCCCCGTGGATCCGGACGCCATGGCCGTTCAACTGCGCACCCCCACCCCGGAACGGATCTTTCAACTGCGCCAGGCCATGGAGCAGGGGTTTGATCAGGATCGGCTCCAGGAGTTGACCGGCATTGATCCCTGGTTCCTGGCCAAGCTGGGCCGGCTGCTGCTGCTTGAGCGCCAGCACCTGCGGGGTCGCAAGCTGCAGGAGTTGGATGGCGCCGCCATGCTGACGCTCAAGCAGCACGGCTACAGCGATTGCCAAATTGCCTGGGCCACCGGCTCCGAGGAATTGCAGGTGCGGCGGCGGCGGCAAACGCTGGGGGTGGACGTGGTGTTCAAGACCGTGGACACCTGCGCGGCGGAATTTGCCTCCACAACTCCCTACCACTACAGCACCTACGAAGCGCCCGGCGCCCGGCTCCAGGAAGATGGCACCATGGCGCACCAGCCGACCGCAACGGAGGTGCTACGGGACACCCGGCGGAAGGTGTTGATCCTGGGGGGTGGCCCCAACCGCATCGGGCAGGGCATTGAATTCGACTACTGCTGCTGCCATGCCTCCTTCTCCCTGCGGGAGCAGGGCTGGGTGACGGTGATGCACAACAGCAACCCGGAGACCGTCTCCACGGATTACGACACCAGTGATCGGCTCTACTTCGAGCCCCTCACCTTGGAAGACGTGCTCAACGTGATCGAGGCGGAGCGACCCGCCGGGGTCATCGTCCAATTTGGCGGCCAGACCCCCCTGAAACTGGCCATGCCGCTGCTGCGGTGGCTGGAGAGCCCGGAGGGACGCCGCAGTGGCGCAGCCATCTGGGGCACGTCACCGGAATCCATTGATGCCGCCGAGGATCGGGAAGGCTTTGAGCGGCTTCTGCGCCGGTTGGCCATCCGCCAGCCGGCCAACGGCCTGGCCCGCAGCGAGGCGGAAGCCCTTGCCGTGGCGGAGCGGATTGGCTATCCGGTGGTGGTGCGGCCCAGTTACGTGTTGGGGGGGCGGGCCATGGAGCTGGTGCATAACCGCTCCGAGTTGAGCCACTACGTCAAACACGCTGTGCAGGTGGAGCCGGATCATCCCGTCCTCATTGACCAATACCTGGACAACGCCATCGAAGTGGACGTGGATGCCTTGGCGGATGGGCAAGGCCATAGCGTGATTGCCGGCATCCTGGAGCACATTGAGCCGGCCGGTATCCATTCGGGAGACTCCGCCTGCTGCTTGCCCAGCATCAACCTCAGTGGGGCCGCCCTGCACACCATCCGCCAATGGACCCACACCCTGGCCCGATCCCTGGGGGTGGTGGGGCTGATGAACGTGCAGTTTGCCGTGCAGGGGGATCAGGTGTCCATCCTGGAGGCCAATCCCCGCGCCTCCCGCACCATTCCCTTTGTGGCCAAGGCCTGTGGCCGTCCCCTGGCCAAGCTGGCCGCCCGGCTCATGGCGGGTGAGACCCTCCACCAAGTGGGTCTGACGGAAGAACCCCCCATTCCCATGCAGGCCATCAAGGAAGCGGTGCTGCCCTTCAAGCGCTTCCCCGGCAGCGACAGCCTGCTGGGACCGGAGATGCGCTCCACCGGGGAGTCCATGGGCAGCGCCCCCAGCTTTGCCATGGCCTATGCCAAGGCGGAGTTGGGGGCCGGGGAGGACCTGCCCCGCCAGGGCACGGTGTTTCTCTCCACCCATGACCGGGACAAGCCGGGTCTGGTGCCCGTTGCCCGGCGACTGGCGGAGTTGGGCCTGGAGTTGGTGGCCACCCGGGGCACCGCCGCCCACCTGCGCAAGGCCGGCCTGGCGGTGACCACGGTCCTGAAGGTGCATGAGGGACGACCCAATATCGAGGATCTGATTCGCTCCGGCGCCATCCGGCTCATCATCAACACCCCCATCGGGCGCCAGGCCGCCCATGATGATCGCTATCTACGCCGTGCCGCCATCGACTATGCCGTGCCCGCCGTCACCACCCTGGCCGCTGCCCGGGCGGTGAGTGAAGCCATCGCCGCCCTGCAACAGGGGGAACTGACCATTGCTGCATTGCAGGATATTCACGGCCAGGGTGGATGACCACAAGGCGTTGTGCTGGATCATCCACGTGCTCCGATCTGGTCTGTGCTGGATGGAGGAGCAACCCCCTGGTGAGGCGAGGGTGTCAGAAGAGGAAGGAGAAGTTGATTCCGAGGGAGTGGTCTACGGCAACACCTGTGGAAGAGCGTTGCTGCCGTTCGGCCTCCAGGGAGAGTTGCCAGTCTTGAGCAGTGTGTTCCGTGTGGTCGGCATAGGGCCTCAAAGCCCAGAGGAGACGGTAGGAGGTGGTGTCTGAAGCCAGCGCCAGGCCGATGCCAGGGGTCATGGTGAGGCGGTTGTTGAAGACGGGGAGGCCGTAGGCCAGGGTGGCTTCAAAGTGTTGGCCGCCGTTGCGCTGTGGATCAGCATTCAGCACCTGGATAGCGGTGGGATTGAGCAGAGCATCCAAGCCGCCTGCCGTGGCAGCGCCCAAGGAGTGGCTCACCGAGAAGGACGGCCCACGGTCCGTTGGGTTGGGGTCCCAGGAGAAGGAGAGTGCCAGGCCCTGCTCCTGGAAGTGTTCTTCTGCATGGGAGAGGAGGGTGCGCCCCTTGAGATCAGCGCTGATGCCCTGCTGGGGGTGGTTCCATAAGAGCCCGGCGCCCAATTCCATACCGAAGCCGGTTTCCACGTCACCACTGTCCTGGCGGATGCCGATCTCCATGGAGGGGAGGAGGGAGGAGCCGTTGGAGAGGTGGAAGGGTCTGGTGGCGGCCAGACCGAGTCTGAAGCGTGAGAGGTTGCCCTGGGAGGATGCCAGGCCGTCCACCGCCTCCGAGGTGGTCTCGAGGGTGAGGAAGTCGGCGGTGGTGGTGAGGCTGAAGCCGTCAGCGCCACCGTCCAGGAGGATGCCGTCCAGTCCCAGAGCGGCCATGGTCATGGTGGTGTCGG
>VXNS01000080.1 GCA_009840445.1 Synechococcus sp. SB0662_bin_14 | reverse complement strand
CCTTGCTGTCGTTGATGTAGGTCACCCCCTGGTGGCGGGCGATGGTTTCCAGGCGATGGGGCACTCCGGGAAAGGAGCGCAGTCCGGCGGCGATTTGACGGGGCTCCAGCCCCGCTTCCAGGACCGCCGCCGTGGCCAACAGCATGTTGAGGCGGTTGTGTCGACCGGGCAGGGGTAGAACGTCTGCGCTGAAGAGGGGGCCGGTGGGGGCGGTGACCATGCCCTCCTCGATGGACAGGGCCGCCTGTCGATGGGGCTGCAGTGCCGCCCCGCCGCAACAGGTGATCCAGCGGGCCGTGGGCCAGCGGTTGCGGCGACGCCAGATTTGGGGATCGTCCCCGTTGAGCACGGGGACGGCGCTGCGGGTCACCAGGGCGGCCTTGATGGCGCCATAGGCGGCAAAGCTGCCGTGGCGGTCCAGGTGGTCAGGGGTCAGGGTGCTCCAGACGCCGATGCGGGGCGTCAGGGTGGGGGAGGCCTCAACCTGGAAGCTGCTCAATTCCGCCACCACCCAGTCAGGGCGACGCCCCCCGTGGCAGTCCAAGGCCAGTTCCGTGGCGGCTGCCCCGCTGTTGCCGCAGATGGGGGCGTCCCGGCCGGCCTGCTGCAGTAGATGGCCCACCATGGCGGTGATGGTGGTCTTCCCGTTGGTGCCGGTGACGCCAATCCAGGGGGCGCTGGCCATGGCCTGCCAGGCCAACTCCGTCTCTCCGTAAATCGGCACGCCACGACGGCGCAACTGCACCAGGACGGGCTCGGTCCAGCACACACCGGGACTGAGCACCACGGCTTGGGGGTTCAGTTGCTCCAGGGACGCCAAAGAGCAGTTGAGCCGCACGTGCAGGCCCTCCTGACGCAAGACCGCGGCGGTGCCGTGCAGTTGAGGGGTCTGACGCTGTTCCAGGAGCCACACCCTGTGCCCCTGAGCGTGAAGGAGCCGGGCAGCGCTGATGCCGGAGCGTCCCAAACCGATCACAGCAGTGGGGCGCACCATGGATTCTGCTACAGAGGTCAGTGTAGCGCAGGCTCTGCCCCGGGGACGGGAAAACTCCCACACCTGACGGGCCACGCCGGGGCCAGTGCCCTCCACCTGGGCGAGCAGTCCGCAAGGCGAGCGTAGCGGGGCGCCGAGAGGCCTCAGCCTTGCCGAGATCGCCGAAGACGTCCGCCAGGAACTGGCAGGCGAACGCCGTGCCCGGCGGCGGCGGGCGGTTCCGAAGCACCTTGTTGTCGACCATGGGGAGCGATTGTCGTCGTCCCTGATCGTGTAGGTGTTCCGCACCGTTGGCGCTCCGGACAGCGTCACGTTGACGGAGGTTGTGCCTCGAAAGTGCTGGAAGAGGGGAGTTCCAGCGGCGGAGTCGTAGCGGGGGTGAGTCTTGGCGTCTTTTCGGGTGAATCTTCTGGTTGGTTGGGGGGTGGGGTTTGCGGGTTGTCGCTTTCTTGTAATTCACGGATGCATTCATCTAGCTTTGTGCTAAGCATGTGAACTTCATTCAGTATATCACTAATCATTTTCTCCGATTTGTCACCAGATGAATTAACTTTTTTGCTCAATATATTGATTTCACTGTTAAGTTTACTTTCAAATTTACTTTGAAATGTATTGCTAATCTTAAGGACTTGATTAATCTTTCCATTAAGATCAGCATCAGAATTATCTATTTTGGTTTGCAAATCAGCCTTAAGCTGGTTGATATTATTTTCTGCTTTGACTTGCAGTTCTTTGAAATCTTTATCAAACTTTTGATTTAGTTGTACTAGGTTATCATCTATTTTAGTTTGTAGTTCAGAATTAAGACGATTGATATTATCTTCTCCTTTGACTTTTAATTCTTTAAAATCCTTACTGAGCGTTTGATTCAGTTCTGTCAGATTATTATCTATTTTATCAGTTAAATCATGGGTTTTCTCATCTAAATTTTCTTTTAAATCATTTATATTATCATCAACGGCTGAAATCTGATTATTAAATTTCAAGTCAAACCTCAAAAACAGCCAAGAGGCGACTACGCCACCCACCGCACCACCCAACAGGGTGCCGCCTACCAGGCTTGACAGTGATTCACCAGGCCTCCACTGACTATCATTGCCCTGGGCCTCTGCAACGCCAGCAGGAAGGAGAAAGAGTGAACCAGCCACAGCAGATGCAGCCAAAAGTTGAGGAAGAAAGGAAGGGCGACCCATGGAAGTCAGGTGGGTGAGAGTGTGGGTTAGGAGAAGCTGATCAGATAGGGGAGGAGGGCTGGCGTTGAGCCAGAATCAGGGCCAGGAGCGTTTCATGGGAGTTGGTAGGTGGCGTGGTGGACTGAAGGACGGAGGTGACGCCTGAGGTGACGTGATCGAGGAGGCGCCAACCGGGAGGCACAATCCGGCTGGCGCTGGACTCCGCACCGATCAGAGATCGGTACGAAGCTGAAGGAAGACCCGGTTGTCGTTGTTCCCGGAGGAGCGGCTGCGGTGGCTGGCGCTCAGGTCCAGATCCAGGCTGTTGTCCAGCCCATAGCGCAGGCCGGCCCCGTAGATGGTGCTGTACTCGCTCATGTCAAGCTGGGTGTAGGGGGTGAGCAGGCCCTTGCCGTTGTGGAACCCGTAGGCCACCTCGGCATGGAACCGGGCCGTCAGGGGCACTGTGCCCGGAGCCCGATCCGTCAGGTGGTTGTAGCGGTCCCAGGCGTCCAGCCCCAGCCCGGCGGAGGAGGCGTTGGCCTGGCCGAAGGAGGGTTGCAGGGCCAGAGAGAGGCCTTCCCCCTGTGGGCCGGGCAGCAGGGTGAGGCCGCCGCCAATGCCCCATTCGCTGCGGTCACCCCCAAACAGGAGCACCCGGGCGGTGGTGGCGCCGCTCAACCGACCTTGATCCGGTAGCCAGTTCAGGGAACCGCTCAATTCCGTGGCGCTGGGATCGGCATCGCTCAGCAGCAGCGCCAGGTTCACCGAAGAGTTCAGACGCCCCGCCTCAAGCGCAAAGTCGTGGGAAAACTGGACCGCCACACTGCCTTGTTGGAAATCGCTGTCCAGGAAGGAGACCGTGGAGCCTCCCACCTGGAGGGTGAGGGCGGAGGCCTCAGACTGCCACACACGCAGGTTGGCCCCTGCCGCCACGCTGAAGAAATCACCTGTGCTGGTGGTGGAAGTGCCTTCCAGGGCATCCAGGCCGTCCTCGGCAACGGCCGCGATGGTGATCTCCGTTTCCCCGCGTCCGTAGCCAAGGCCGCCCCAAAGGGTGAGATTCTCCGTGGCGTCCCACACCACGGCAGGGGAGACGGTGAACAGCCGCAGGGCATAGTCCCCCTCGCTGGTGCTCTCTCTGTCCTTAAAATCCACGTCAGCGCGGGTGAAGGCCAATTGCAGGCCGGTCACCAGCGGCGCCTCGGGGTTGGGCAGCACGGCCATACCCAAACGGTAGGCGGTGCTGTGACCGTCCATATCGGAATCGCCACTATCGTCCCTGAAGCGGGAGAAATCCACGCTACCCGTCAACAAACCGTTGAAGCGCTTGGCGCTGGCGCGGTTCTCTGCCTCACCTTGGACAAGGGAAAAGGGGTAGGCAAACTGCCGACCGGAGAACGCTTGCGCCAGCGAGAAGTTGCCGTTCCGCAAGGCGTCCTGATGTACGTAGAGCGTCGTGGCAAAATCGTTGAACAGCGCCCCAATCCCGCTGTTGGACTGATCGCCAACACCGGATTGGGGCGCTTGTTCATTGCCGGGTTGGGCTTCTTGCTCCCGTCCTTGTTTTTCTTGTTGTTTCCTTTCCAGTTTTTGTTGATCTTGTTTGTTCTTCTCCTCCATCTCTCTGGTTCTGCGTTTACTGGATTCAGTGCCCCAAATCAGGCCGGCCAATTCACCGATACTGCGCAGGTCGCCAACAAATCCTAGAGGACCGAGTATTCTCTTCCCTAATTTCTCCAGACTTTCCTTCCCCAACTTCTCCAGAAATTCTTCAACGGCCTCTTCACCACCCTTTTCCAAAGCCTCGCCCAGGGCCGCGTCAACAGTATCATCATCAAGGAGAGGATCTTCTTCCTTCTCTTCCTTGGGCTCTTCCGGCTGGGTTTCGGGCCTGGAACTTTCGGGCCTAATACTCAACACACTGACGACAAAGGAAAAGCTGGCGCTGGCTTTGCCGTCACTGGCGGTCACCGTGACGATGGCGTTTCCCGGGCTTCCCCCTGGCACTGCATTATACGTCAATCTATCGCCCGTTGTCACTGCCCTGACCAGGAAAGGATTACTGCTGGTAGCTGTATAAATGAGAGAGTCCCCGTCAGGATCGCGAAAATAGCGGCTTAGATCACTAGTAAGACCCCAGGTTTTACGATCATTCGGGTCCATACCAGGTCTAGGAAAGGTTACGTCTCTACGCTGACGAACGACCTCGGGAGGGCGGTTTTCTTGGACGACCTCGGGAGGGTCCCCTTCCTTATCATCTAGTTTTGGTTCATCATCATCATCTAGTTCTAGTTCCGGCACTCCTTCTGAAGAAAAAGAAATATGAGTGTGGCAGGTATTACCCGCCGTCGTGTACGGAAAACTGTGGTAATAGTAGTAACCTTCATCTTGATGTTCATTAGGGTAGAGATCATCGAAGTATATAGAGGGGAACGTACGGGCATCTTTGGAGTTACAATGCCTGGAGGACCATAGGTCACCATGGGCAAAAGCCTGAGATCCCGAGCCCAAAGATAAAACTGCCAAGGTCGCAAACGAGGCAGCAGTCCAGGGCAGGGCATGGGAAAAGCAATGGGAGGAGAAAACCGTTGGGGCGACCCCTTCCTGCCGGGGCAAGGAAGCAGGCCCAGCCTGCAAGACGGGAGAGACTGTGCTGGAACGCTTGAAGATTGGGAAGGTCATGGAGAACAAGAAAAGAGGGGGGGTGAGGCGGGGTCTTGGGGCATGATGAGTCCCATGGGGAATCCACAGGCCTGGTGCGGAGGGGGTCCTTCTGGTTCTATGACGTATCATGCATAATGATTTTCGTCAATTTGTCGTTGCCTTCAATCCGTAGATGGGTCACGTTGACCAACTTGGGAAAATTGATCGTTTTCAGGCATTTGTCATTGTTAATAATGCGAATACAATGGGATTCGATTAATTCGGATGCGGAAATCCTTTTCAAGAGATCATTATCTTGAATGTGCAGACATTGTAGTCTGACCAAACTCTCAAGATCAATCTCCTCCAAAGCATCATTACCCTCAATACTGAGATGGATCAATCTGGTTAACGAGAAGAAATTGGCTTTTGCCAGTTTATCGTTATTTTTGATGTAAATATATCTCAATCTGGACGAGTCGGGAAATTTGACCTCGGTCAGATTCTCGTTATCCTCGATTTTCAAATAGGTCAAGCTGGTGAGACGGGAAAGATCCAGGGTCGTCAGGGAACGATTCCCGATAATGCGCAGGCAGTTCCAGCTAAGGCTACCTCCGGAATTCATCACCCGGGCAAGACCGTCATCCCCCAGAGAGGCGCCTTTCAGGGTGGCGCATCGGCTGCTGGCGTGGACCTGGGCGGGCAGCGCCAATAGGCTTCCCAACCCCAGGACGACGACCGTGGCGATCAACGTAGCCGTGAGAGAGTGCAGACCACACCGCCCCAGCGGTGGAACGCCGTGCCGGTGAGGCAGTGGATCAAGGGTGGAGGAGGGACGGGAGGAAAACATGGCTGACATGGGGGCAGAAGGCAGGGGCAGGCGAGCGTCCATCAGTAGCAATCGGGAAACACGCCCCCATGGGGACAACAGAGCCCTTGTTCCCCTGGAAGGCAGCTAACTTGTTCTTGGCTTTGGCTTGACGAATTAACATGCTCTTCCAGTGACTCGATCTTTTGATTTAATACTTTAATTGACCGGATATCTTGGAAGGTGCCATCTAAACTGACTATGAAACCAGCTGCAGCTATGATGGAAGGAATTGCAATAGCTAGAGCACGTATTTTAAATAATTGATCTTCTGCGTTTTTATATGATCTCAGTACGTGTTGTTGAAATTTCAGTTGCTTTCCAACATTTCTGTCCACTCTTTCCTTTGCCTGAGTAATTTTATCTTTGCTGTCTCCTATCTGCTTTTCAATTTCCTTATCAAGATATTGTTGTTTGCTTTTTACTGTTTCTCTAGTAAATTTATCCACAATATTATTTAATTCTTTATCGATTTTATCATTTATAGCTTCTTGAAGTTTCTGCTCGGCCTGCGTTCCCAGAGCTTCTTTGACTTCTCCCCTGATCTGTCGTTTGATTTCCTCCTTAATTCCCTTAGGAACAAGACGACTCAAAAACCTCCCCCAACTCTCTCGGGAGTTCCCGGGAGAGTTGGTCTTTACCGAATTGTCAGGCTGCTGCTGGCCGGGGCTGGAGGACGTCATGGGAGGAAGACTTGCAAGGAAGGGGGAACGAAGAGACAGGGAAGCGCTGTTGGAGCCCCGCTTCAGCCGCTAAGCAGCAGACCTCGTTGCTGCCACTGGCCTGCTGCTCGATGACCAATGGGCAATCCGGCGCCGATGTTGGCCACCCCGGCGCACCTGCACCGAGCAAAGGAAAAGTCGGGATCTATAGCTCCGGGCTGCTTTTTCAGGCCAGGATCTCTTCTGTTTCCTGTACGGCCTCCACGCTGGGCAGGTGAAGGGGGAGGCGAACTGCGATACTCCAGGGCCAATCGCCGAGGATGACGCCCCTTTTGATTAAGAAAGGTAACTCTGATGTTTGGATAGACGCTCGCAAAGGTGTCGCTGCCAAGGCCGCTAGGAGTGCTCCAGCCTTGGCGATAAAGGATTACAGAGTGTTTTCGGGGGGG
>VXNS01000062.1 GCA_009840445.1 Synechococcus sp. SB0662_bin_14 | reverse complement strand
GCCGCCTGAAACAGACGCCGCTGGGGGAACGGCTCCATGGAAACGGAACTGGAACTGGTGGAGCTGATGAGCACCACGTCCGCGTTGAAGAGGCGGTGGATGGCGATGCTGGCATCAAAAAGCGCATCCCGAAAGCCCAGTTGCAGGAACATGAGCATTCCCGCAAAGCAGATGCCCGCCAGGGCCACCAACAGCCGCCCCGGCTGTCGGGTGAGCAGGCACCAGGCCAGAGGTATCCGCCGTCGCCAGGTCAATCTCATCGTCCCCCTCACCCTGAGGCCAAGTCCGAGTCTGTGTCGATCCGCACCAGCACCTGCATTCGGGTCAAATTCCTGACCCGCTGCGAGGCGGGTGGATCCAGGGCAATGCGCACCTCCACCACCCGTGCGTCCACCGCATCCTTGGGATCGGCGCTGAACACGTCACGGCGATTCACCTGACGGCCAACCTCCCGCACCTGTCCGAGCAGTTCACCGGTAAAGCCCCCGTGCTCCGACGTGATGCGCGCCCGCTGCCCAGGACGAACGCGGCTGACGTCTGTTTCATAGACCTCGGCCACCACCTCCATGAAGTCCGTCTGGCCCAGTTCCAGCACTCCGGAATCATCGGGACGCTCTCCCTCGCGAGCGAGGATGTCCAGAACGGTTCCCGCCATGGGCGCCCGCAGGGTGGCGTCACCCAGGTCCACGTCAATCACGTTGATCTCGGCCGTGATCCGGTCATGGTCGCCGGCCAGCTTCTCCGTGGCGCGGCGCCGCTGGTCCAGGCCGTCATGGCTGACGGCGCCACTGGCCACCAGATCCTCGTAGCGCTTTTCTTCCCGGCGACTCAGCTCCAGTTGTCTGGCCAGTGAGTCCACCTGCATCTGGAGTTGACGGCGCTGCGCCTGAAGCCGGGGGATGCTGTCAAACACCACCAACTCCTGACCCCGGACCACTTGGTCCCCCTCCTTCACCAGCAGCCGGGCCACCCGCGCAGTGGCGGCCCCATCGTTGGGTCCGGCCAGGCGTTGCACCTGTCCACGGGGTTCGATGTACCCCAGAGCGGCCACGTAGCGGGCAACGGGAAGCGACGTTACAGCCTCTTCCGGCTCAACTGCCTGTGCCGCAACTGTTGCCTCCGGGGAGTCCCCCTCTTCCCGCTGGCGCAACAGACGGAACACCAACAGGCCCGCTACCAGAACCAGGAGAGCGATGCCCGCGCCGATGAGACGCCGCCGGGTTGCCATGGTCAGGATGGGTTGTGGGAAGGGCTGGATGAACCGGTGGGCATGGGCCAGACACCGGAGCGGTCAGGACGGAGATCAGGGGTGGGGTTTGTCAAAGAGGACATGGCGAATGTAATCGTCAGCCCAGGTGTCGCCAAAGGACTTGGCCAGCACCCGTCGGGTTTTGTCGTTGCGTTGTTGCTGAGAGCAGTAGCGGATTTGCCCCGCCCTGCGTTTTACCGTAGCGGGATGATCCGGCGGATCGGGGCTGGTGCGTCCGGCCTCCTCCAGCAAGAGGCGCAAATACCCCGTGGCCACCTGCTGAAACTTCTGCTCCTCTTCCACGCCGCGGGGGCGGATGAAGCAGACGGCGGCAGAAAAGATGTCCCCCCACGGCGGCAGTTGGCGGGGCTCGGAAAACTCCGGTCGCGGCAAGGCCTGCAACTGCCCGTTGAGGGACGGGGACAGGGCCTCCGCCACAGGGGAGAGGTCCACCACTGCAGCGGTCACCTGGCCCCGGGCCGTCACCAGGTCACAACCGAAGAGGGGCAGGTCCCAGCAGGGATCCGGGAACATCACCGCATGGAGAATGTTGAGTCCCGGGCCGATGCTGGCCAACTCCAGGTGCATCTTGCGAAACCCCCGCGCCGAGAAACAGCAATTGCGAATCTGCACGGGTCCGTCGTCCATGGTCCCCTTCACCCGCTCCATGCCGTGGGGCAGGGCCAGCGGCATGCACCGCTCCATCCTCCGCCAGTGGCTCTGAAGGATTTGCGCCAGGTTGAGCACCAGGGGATGTGTGCAAACGGCGGCAGCGTCCAGGTCCATAGCCTTGATGAGCAGCGGTAAGTCCACAGGTCGAAGGTGGGCCACTTAGGGTCAAAGCCATGGCCAGGCTAAAGCTTCCTTGTCTCAACAGCGCCACCACGCCCAAACTCCATCATCGTTCCTTGGCCAACGGCATTCCCGTCGGCTATATCCCTCTGCCGGAGGCCGGACTCACCTACCTTGACCTGTGGATTGGCGCTGGCAGTCGCTGGGAAACAACCACGGAGACAGGGCTGGCCCACTTTCTTGAGCACATGGTGTTCAAGGGAAGTCGCCGTCTTGCGGAAGGGGAATTCGACTGGCGCATCGAGACTCTGGGGGGCGCCAGCAATGCGGCCACAGGGCTGGATGACGTGCATTTCCAGGTGGTCTGCCCTGCCGCAGCGGCCTTGGAAGCGTTGGGACTGTTAACAGAACTTGTCCTGTTCCCCAGCTTCCGGGACGAGGCCTTTGCCCTGGAACGGCTGGTGGTGCAAGAGGAGTTGAAACAAACCCTGGATCAGCCCGACGAGGTGGCCTATCAGGAATTGCTGAAGCGGGCCTGTGGCGCCCACAGCTACGGCCGGCCCATCCTGGGCACACCCGCCAGCCTGGACGCCTTGACGGTGGAAGCCATGGCCGCCTTTCATCGGCGCCTCTACGGGGCCGGGCGGTTGGCGGTGGTGGCGAGTGGCGCGGTGGCGCCGGAGGCGTTTCACGGGCACCTGGAGTCGGGTCCGTTAAGCCGGTGGGCTTCCGTCTCCCCACCGCAGGGCGTGGACCCACGGCTGCGCATCCAGCCGGGACACGGTCACCTCAAACTCAAACGCCTGGAATGCGCCCGCCTCATGGCCTGCTGGGCCATGCCCCCGGCTGCTGAGCGCACCATGGTGGCCGGGCTGGATCTGGCCGTCTGTCTGCTGGCTGAAGGCCGGCGCAGTTGGCTGATGTCCCGCCTCCGTGAAGAACTGGAACTGGTGGACGAGCTGGACCTGGATCTCGTTCCCCTGGAAGGGGGCAGCCTGGCCATCCTGGAAGCCGGTTGCGCCCCCGCCAAACTGCGCCAACTGGAGCGCCTCCTGCCCCAATGCCTCACGGACTGGCTGGGCCAGCCCCCCCGACTCCAGGACCTGCAACGGGCCTGCCGTCAAATGGTCACCCGGGTCTGTTTCGGGCTGGAGAGCGCCGGGAGCGTGGCTGCCCACGTGGGGCCTTCCCTGTTACGGGGCCAGGTGACGCCCCTGGACGGGCAACTGGCGGATCTTCAAGCCTGGACTGCCCCCACGCTCCATCACCAAGTGATGCCCCTCTTTGCGCCACACAAAGCCCACTGGCTCTCGGTGCTGCCTGTGGACAACGAATTGTGACCCTGCCGATCACAACCTCGGAACGGTCTGCTGAGCTAAGCTGACTCGAAGACGGGGGTTCCATGAAGGCTCTGCTTGTTGCCGCCACTGTGTTCGCACTCACCGTTTCTCCTCCTGCTGCGTTTGCCAGCAAGACGACCACGACAACCGCCACTGCCGAGATTGTCAACGTGGCAGGCGACGTGGTGGGCAAGGCCCTCTTCGAGCAAACACCCACCGGTGTGCTGATCTTCGTCGAGGCGCGGGACCTGCCGTCCGGTCCCCACGGGATCCACCTCCATGCCGTCGGGTCCTGCACGCCGGACTTCAAGGCCGCGGCAGGTCACGTCAATCCCCATAAGGCTGCCCATGGTCTGCGCCACCCGGACGGTCCCGACAGCGGCGATCTCCCCAATCTGTACGTGGCTGCGGACGGAACGGTGCAGGCGGAATTCTTCACCACCCGGGTCTCCGTCAGGGGCAGGGCCGGGAGCAATCCACCGGCTCTTCTTGACGAGAACGGCTCCGCCATCATGATTCACGACATGCCTGACGATCACGTGAGCCAGCCCATTGGCGGTGCGGGCGGGCGGATCGCGTGTGGCGTCATCAAAAAGACCTAGAGCAGGTGGTGGACAAAGCAGGGGCGCTGGTGATGCCTGCCAGGCCCTCCCCTCCCTGTCCCCGCTCGGTGCTGGCCCTGGACGTGGGACGTCGCCGCGTTGGCCTGGCGGGTTGTGATCCCCTGGGCATCAGTGTGCGCCCTCTACCGCCCCTGCAACGGAGGGATCTGGCCACGGACGTGGCGCGGCTGCGCCCCCTGTGCCAGACCCGTGCCGTTGCCGCGTTGGTGGTGGGCCTCCCCCTGCTGCCCAACGGGGAGGAGGGGAGCCAATGCCGCCAATGCCGCCGCTACGGCTTGGCCCTGGCCCGCGCCTTGGCGCTGCCCCTGGCCTGGGTGGACGAGCGCTACACCAGTTGGGCCGCCGGGGAAACCACGGGCCTGCGGGCCGACGGCAGCGGCCGTCTGGACAGTGCGGCGGCGGCCTTGATCCTGAGCCAATGGCTGGCGGAGGGACCCGAGCCCATGGACCTGGAGCAAGTAACCTGAACAGCGCCAAAGATTGTGGTGACGTGGCCATGGATCGTCCACAGGATGGGGGCAGCACATCTGAGGTCACCGTGATGGCCACCGATGCCGCTGGTCGCACGCTCCACTGTGTTGTGGAGCAGTCCCTCCGCATCCAGGACCAGGACTACGGCATTCTCTCTCCGGTGGACACCCCGGCCTATCTCTGCCGCTGGCCTGACGATGCCGCTGCCGAGCCCGAACTGATTGCCGATCCCCACCAGTACCCCCAGGTGCTGGATGAACTGGACATGGTGTTGCGGAGTGAGGACCTTTTCCTGGTGCGCTCCGCCGGTCTGCTGACCGTGGCGGGGGAGCTGGAGTACCAGCCTGTGGACGTGGGTCCGGACGGTTGGGAACTGCCCATGGACATCAACGATCTCCTGAACCGGGACGGCGACACAGGGGACGACGCGGAGGAGGATGACGACATGGAGGAGGAGAACGCTCTGGACACCTGTGTTGTACTAGCCAGCACCTGTCACGAGGGGGTTGACTTCGACCTCTACGGCAGCCTGGAACCCTGCTTCCTGGTGGCCCGCCTCGGGCAGGGCACTGCGAAATTGCTGGAACCGGACGTGCTGGCCAGGCTTCAGCCCCTGATTGAGGAGGCTCTGGCCGATGACGGGGAGGAGTGTCCTTGATGCCCCCCCCTCGCCTGGCGGCCCGATGGCTCCAACCCAGTTGCATTGTTGCAGGACCCGTCACGGCCATCGATCCCCAGGTGCTGTGGAACCAAGGCATTCGCGGCCTGGTGCTGGACGTGGACCGCACCCTGGCTCCCCGCCGCCAGCTTGTCCTGCCGGAGACCGTGCGCCGCTGGGTTGCCCGGGTGCGGCGCCAATTCAAGGTGCACCTGCTCAGCAATAACCTCAGCCGCCGTCGTATTGCCTGGGTGGCCAAGGAACTGGACCTTCCCTACTGCCTGGCCGCCGGGAAACCCAGCCGCAGCAGCCTGCGCCAAGTGCTCAAAACCATCAACCTGCCCCCTGCCCAGGTGGCCATGGTGGGGGACCGGCTGTTCACCGACGTGGTGGCGGGCAACCGCATGGGCATGATGAGTCTGCTGGTGCAACCCATTGCCCCCGATGGTCGGCCCAGCCACCAGGACAGGCTCTACCGCCTGGAGTTGCGCCTGTTGAAGGCGCTGGGGTTGTCCACCGCGACAGACGGCGGCAACTTTGCCTCCGCTGAGCAAGTGTAGACGGGCCACCCTCCCTTTGTCAGGAGTTGATAGCATTCATCGCCAAGAGCAAGAGAGGGTTGTTCCACAGGCCCCATGCCCTTAAGATTCTGAGGCAGTCTTAGATCTTTGAGGATTTAGCTTTTGATGGCCAGGCCTGGAGACGGCTCCGATGGGGCCAATGTTTCACCCTCGGGATTGCCCCAACCCGATAAGCCTTCTGCTATAATCGGATCGGATCGGATCGGATCGGATCGGATCGGCGGCCATGAGGAGGCTATCCGCTCCACGGCGCCGCTGGCTGCGCCTGCTGCCAACCCTGCGGTGTCTGCCGTTGGCCGTGGGTCTGGCAACGAAGCAACCGCGCCGCCCCCTACTGCTAACCTCACGTGCAACGGGCGGTCCTGGTGGTGCGTTGTTCCTGGCGCCGTTGCTGGCGCTGCCGGCGCTGTTGGCTGGCTGGTCGTCCGAGGCTGCTGCGCAGACGACGCGGACGCTGGTCAGCAACGTGGATCAGACGACCGCAACAGGTGTCATCAGAAGACTTGAAAACGATTATGCTCAGATGTTCGAGACCGGCAGCGACAGCAACGGCTACTTGCTGACCAGCGTCGAAATCCCGTTCAAGCAGTCACGGACAGATACCGCTTTGAATATCTCTATCCATAAAAACTACAGCGATGCATTCCAACGTCCAGTCGTTGCCGCCGTCGGCACCCTGACAAGTCCCACATTTGTCTCGGCCTCGGATCGGGGGTACACCTTTACGACAAGTGGCATAAAGCTTGAGCCGGACACCAAATACTGGGTGGTATTGGATTCTCTCTTCTCAAGACCCGACTCTCATTTGACCAGGACAACATCATCCGATGAAGATAGCGGAAGTCTGCCTGATTGGAAACTTGGCAGCGCAGTGCTTAACAAAAGCCATAACACGCGTCTGGGTCTTCTGGATTGGGGTGGTATACACAGTAACGAAAGCCTCAAGATCCGCCTAAAGGGCCGCATCGACTACCCGGAGGCGCTGCTGCTGTCCGAGTCGGCACTGACCGTCGCCGAAGGTGCCAGCGCCACCTACACGGTACAGCTCAAGAGCCAGCCCTCCGCCAACGTGGATGTCACCATCAGCGGCCAGGCCGGCACCGATGTCACAGTGCAGCCGAGCACCTTCACCTTCACCCCCGGCAACTGGAACAGCGCCCAGACGGTGACGGTGAAGGCAGCCCACGACAACAACCACAACAACGAAAGGGTGACGTTGGTCCATAGGGCCTCGG
>VXNS01000039.1 GCA_009840445.1 Synechococcus sp. SB0662_bin_14 | reverse complement strand
GCACAAGGTCCACCGACTGGGCCATGGGCAACTCCTCACAGGCGGCGGCCAGCTTGGCTTGATCCGTCAAGGTCAGTTGACGGCCGAACAGGGCAATGTCCACGTCCGAAGTGACGGTGTGGGCGCCCATGGCCCGGGAGCCGAACAGCACCGCTTGCTCCACCCGGTGGTTGGCGGCCAGGGTGGCGATGATGGCGGCGCGGTGGTGGGCTTTGAGGCCGTCGGTCATGCTTGGCGGTGGGCTTGCAATGTGGCGTGCAGTCTTGCCAGAGCAGGATGGTAGCAGGTTTTGATCAGGGTTTCCGCTTCCAGGGCCAACTCTTTCCGATAGGTGTGGCTCAGCAGGTTCCTTTTGTCCAAGGCATCCAGCAGGGTTTCGCAGTCTTTCTCGTCCAGGTAGCCTGCCGCGAAGCCCTGGCGGATGGCGGCCCGTGGGGTTTTCGGCGCGTAACCCTCGTAAAAGAGCAGGTCCTGGAGCGTTTTCCAGGCCAGTTCAAAGCTGAATTCAAACGTCTGTATCAGGCCGCTGCGCTCAAGGTCGGTGTAGCCTGACTGGTTGCAGGCAGCACTGAGTTGGGTCAGGGCATGACTGAAGTTGTCCAGCCGTTGCCGCCAGCGAACCTCGTCGGCATTGCTCATGGTGCGGGGCGTTCCTCAAGCCAGCTTAACCAAGCTTGGGGCCGGGCTTGGGGCCGTCAGTTTTGCCCGATTGCCGGGTTTCCCCCAGGCCGCCAGAGACCTTGGCGGCCCAAGGAGTTTTCCTGTGGCGGGTTGGCGCTGCTCCCTGGAGCTTGCTTGTCTCCGCCAGACGACACAAGCACCACCCCAACCCCTGGCCACCTGTTGATTACCGATGCCATACTATGGGGAACCATCCCGCCTCGGGACTCTCCCGCCACTTCGCAAATGCCCATGGGCATTTCTCCATCCGTGCTTGCAGACTGGGTCCAGCCCGGTGCTGCGTTGACCACCGTCTTTGGGTTGGCTGGCTTCCTGTGGGTTGAGATGCGGACCATAAGGGCGGAGATGCAGGCCATGAGAGCGGAGTTCAAGGCAGAAATCCAGGACCTGAGGGCGGAATTCAAGGCGGATATTCAAGCCGGCGAAGCCAGGCAGAACAAGCGGACTGACGAGGTGAAGGATGATTTGAAGGAGATCAAGGCAGACATCAAAACCTTGTTGTTGGCCCAGGGCGCGCAGCGGCCAGCAGCGGCTAATGCCTGAACGTGGGGTGGTGCGGTGCCGGCCAGGCCTTGTGGCCCACCGGTAGGGTCTGCCCTGGCAGATTGGCGCTGTTCTGGCGCCGTTGTGGATCATGAATGAACAGCAAACGGGTTTGTCGCTCATATTTCGGCAAAAATGAGTGACAAACGCCGTTGTGCATCACCGGTGAACCTCAAAGGGCGGGGTTCCCTTCCGTGATAGTCAGCAGTTCCGGGAAAGTCAGGATGGCAGCCCGCTGTCCCCGCGCTTCCACCATGGTTGTGCAGATGTTGCTGTCCCGCAGGCACTTGAGAATCCGCCGGGCCGTTGGCGCCGGGATGCCCGCTTGCTTCACGAAGTCCGTGCTTTTGAAGATGGGCCGTCTGAAGATCCAGTCCAGTGCAGGAATTGCGTACTGGGAATGGGTCAAGTTGATGACCTGCTCTTTCATGGCGTCGTACAGCCCGAGGATTCCTTGCGCTTTGATCAAATTGTCTTCAGCTTGCTGGCGGATGGCGTCCAGAAAAAAGTGACACCAGCCCGTCCAGTCGTCATCCCTGGAGACCGCTAGCAAACGCTCGTAGTAGGCGTTCCGGTGTGCTTCCAGGTGGGCGCTCATGTAAAAAACGGGCGCCCGGATGAGTTCTGCTTGCCACAGGAATAAGGGTACCAACATGCGCCCCAGACGGCCGTTGCCGTCCAGGAAGGGATGCAGGGCCTCAAACTCGGCGTGCAGGATGGCCAGTTGCACCAGCCTGTCTTGGGCTTCGCTGTGAATGTAGCGCTCCCATGCATCCATGGCCTGGGGGAGTTGGTCTGCGGCGATGGGCACAAACCTGGCCTGCTCACGGTCACAGCCGGGTGGTCCGATCCAGTTGGGAATGCGCCGATACGCACCCGGCGACTTGTTGGCGCCCCGCACCCCCTGCATCAACACGTTGTGGGCCGCCTTCAGCACCCGTTGACAGAGTGGCAACCGACCCCCGGTGAGCAGCGTTTCCGCCTGGCCCATGGCGGCGCGGTAGTTCAGCACTTCCTGGATGTCGTCCCGGCGTCTTGGCGAGGCTGGCTCCTGTCCAGCTTCAAATTGCAGCACGTCTCCCATGGTGGCTTGGGTCCCTTCAATGCGGGACGACAACACGGCTTCCCTGGTCATGAGCGGCGCCAGCAGCAGTCGGGGATTGGGAACCCTCCCCAGAAGTTCGTCATACCGGCCCAGGGCAGCGGCAGCAGGACCCAGCAGTGGAACCAGCCTGGGCCAGTTCAACCGCTTTTCCGGCGGGAAGCGACCGGAATGGTAGGAGACCGTGGACATGGACCCTCTCCGCAACCCTCAGCCGACCCTGGCCTTGGCGCCAGGCTTGGCATCAAGCCAGCCAGCCGCCCCTGCTTTGTTGTGCATGAATGATCAGCAAACAGGTTTGTCGCTCATATTCTGGCAAAAGTGATCCACAAATCCTGGAAGCCGGTGGACCGGTCCTCAGGCCCTGGAGACCCGGAAACTCTCAACAAACCGGTCCAGCTTGTCTCCCAGACCCTTGAGTTCGTCCTTGACCGTCTGAAGCTCCCCTTTGACCGTCTGGAGTTCCCCCTTGACCTCTGACAGAGCCTCCCGCTGCCTGGCTTCGCTGGCTTTGATTTCCTCCCGTTGCCTGGCCTCGCCAGCTTTCATCTCTTCCCGGAGCCTGGCCTCGCTGGCTTTCATGTCCTCCCGCTGCCTGGCCATCTCCTCCCGCTGCCTGGTTTCACTGTCCCTGATTTCGCTTTTCAGGAACTGGCAGGTGGCCAGTAACAACCCGCCAAAGGCCACCAGCAGTCCCCCGAAGGGGATCAGCATCTCCGGCTGAAGCCACACTGTTGTCAGCGCGGCGGGATGAAGGGTTGGCAACAACATGGTGAAATCCTACTCGGGCCTGTGAACAGGGGAGCCATTGGCATGAACGGGCTCCTCCTGGCCAAAGTGTTCCCTCACCTGTTCTCCCCAAACCCCAGCTTGTCCAGGTTGGCGGCAATGGCGGCGTCCAGCCGGGCGGCTTCGGCTTGCTGTTGGCGCAACTGGGTCACCAGCCGTTCCATCTTGGCGGCAAACGGTTCGTCGTCCTCGTCCCGGTTAGCGGCCCCCACATAACGACCGGGGGTGAGCACAAAGCCGTTCTTCTCGATCTCCGCCACAGTGGCGCTATAACAAAATCCGGGGATGTTGCCATAGGTTTGCGCCGTCTCGCCGTTGCTACGCCAAGCGTGAACAGTGTCGGCAATTTTGGCGATGTCCTCATCTGTGAGCACGCGATTGACCCGGGTTTCCATGGTTCCCAGTTGACGGGCGTCAATAAAGAGGGTTTCACCGCGGCGGTCCCGACCGCGGCTGATTTTGTTGTTGGTGAGGAACCACAGGCAGACGGGAATCGACGTATTGAGGAACAACTGGTTGGGCAGCGCCACCATCACCTCCACCACGTCCCCCCGCACCATGGCGGCGCGGATCTCCCCCTCCCCACTCTGGTTGGAACTCATGGAGCCGTTGGCCAGCACCACCCCCGCCTGCCCCCCTGGGCCCAGTTTCCAGAGGATGTGTTGCAGCCAGGCGGTGTTGGCGTTGCCCACCGGTGGCCTGCCGTACAGCCAACGGCGGTCCCCTTCGTACTTCTCGCCGCCCCAGTCGGAGATATTGAAGGGAGGGTTGGCGAGGACGTGGTCGAATTTTTCATCGGGGAACTGGTCCCGGGCGAAGGTGTCGGCGGGTTCCTGTCCCAGTTTGCTGGAGAGGCCTCGAATGGCCAGGTTCATGGCCGCCAGGCGCCACGTGGTGGGGTTGCTCTCCTGGCCGTAGATGGAAATATCGTCCCGCCGGCCCCCGTGAGCTTCCACAAATCGCTCGCTTTGCACGAACATGCCCCCTGAACCGCAGCAGGGGTCGTAGACCCGCCCCTGGTGGGGCGCCAACACGGCCACCAGGGTTTTCACCACGTGGGCAGGGGTGTAGAACTGCCCCCCTTTCTTCCCCTCCGCCGTGGCGAACTGCCCCAGGAAGTATTCGTACACCTCCCCCAACACGTCCTTGGCGGCGCTCCTGTGATCGCCAAAGCCGATGGTGGAGATTAAGTCCACCAGTTCCCCCATGCGGCCCGGCTCCATCTGGGCCCGTCCGAAACGGCGGTCCAGTTTGCCCCGGAGGGACGGGTTCTCGGTCTCGATGGCCTGAAGCGCCCCGTCAATGACCTGGCCAATGTGCGGCTGTTTTGCCCCAGCGCGGACCTGCTCCCAACGGGCCGCCGCCGGAACCCAAAACACGTTCTCCTCCCTGTAGTAGTCCCGATCCTCCAAGGCCTCTTCGTGGGCCGCCGGGTCGTCTCCCAAGTAGAAGTCCTCCCAGGCGGGATCCGACACTTTCTGAAGGATGGCGTGTCGCTGGGCGTCGAATGCGTCCGAGATGTACTTGAGAAAGATGAGCCCCAGCACCAGGTGCTTGTATTCCGCCGCATCCATCTGGTTGCGCAGCTTGTCTGCCGCGGCCCAGAGGGTTGCTTTCACGTCCTGGGAAGCTGGTTCTTTCTTCTTTCTGCCCGTTGCGCCCCTGGCGGGTTGGGCTGGCGCTGTTTCCCCCGTCCCGATGGCCAGACGGACAGCGCCTCCCCGCCCTTGAGCCGGGCGGATGAACCCTTTGGCCAGCAGTGCGGTCTTCACGGCGTCGTAATCCTCGCCGGAGCACCCCAGTTGCTGCCGGGCAGGCCCGTTGCCCACCGGGCTGCCGTCTTCCGGGAGGAGTTCCAGCAGCCGGTTCTCCAACTCCTCCTGATGCTTGCTGAGGGGGGCGCTGAAGGAGGCGGTGGCCATAGGGATGCCTGGGGAACCCGCGAACTCTGGCACGCCGCCACCGTTCTTAAAGTTCAACACCCCGAGGATGGGAACCTGTAACGTCCGCGGCACAAGGTGGATAGTCTTGAACCATGGACACCGCCTCCCCACTGCTTTGGACCCTGCTGGTGGAAGCTGGAGCACTGATGATGCTCGTCTACGTCCCCACACGCATTTATCTGTCTTTTACGGAGGTGATGCGGCAGCGCTCCAAAAGAAAACAGGTGCTGGAGTCGATTCGCCAGCTCAGGCGGGAATTGCAAGATCCCTTTAACCCTCCATCCCTGGCCAAGGCGGACTGACCCCTTCGGCGGGCTTCACCTGCAACAGTTGGGCCCCGTAGTGCTCGTTGAAATCCGCCTGCTGGCGCCACACCTTCAGCAACAGCTTGGCCAGACTGCGTAGCTCGTCCACGTCTTGGCAACGGTCGATGACGCGAGAGTACTGCTCAACGGTGAAGCTGCGGCTCAGGGAGAGGGGACTGGAGGAAGCCATGGGAGCCAACGCAAGTATTGGCAAATTGTAACAGATTGTTTCACACGCTGCAAGCTTTTGGTAACGCCGCTCGGAATTCCACCGCTCCCGCTCAAAACTCCACAAAGATGTCGTCCCTGCTGTTGCTGCGCTCCGGCACTCCACTCCTCGGATAGCGGGGCAACAGCAGGGCGCAGGTCAACAAGAGGCAGGCCAGTGGCAGGTGGAGGCGGCCGTAGCACAGGGCCAGCACCAGCAACATGGCCGCCAACAACGCCTCGAAGGTGGCAATCACCTCGTCGCCGTTGCGGCGCGACTTGCTCCACACAAATACCGCCAATCCCAGAAACAGAAGCGTCACCATCAAGACCAGGGCGGAGCTTGCCTCCCCATGGAGGGTCCGACTTGAGTTTAGGTGTTGTCTTGAGGATGGGCTCAGCGCTCGGCGCGGCCGATGGTTTCACTGCGGGACAGCCAGGCGTCCACCCCTTCCCCCAGGAAAGAGAGGCCCAGCACCAGGCCGAACATGGCCAGGCCGGGGTAGAGGGCCGTCCACCAGACGCCAATGGGCACCGCCACAAGGGCCTGTTGCAGGTCACTGCCCCATTCGGGAACGGTTTCCGGCAGGCCCAGCCCCAGAAAGCCCAGTCCCCCCAGCACCAGCACCGCATCCGCCGCATTGAGGGTGATGAGCACCGGCACCGAGGTGATCACGTTGCGCAGCAAATAACGGCGCAAGATCCACAACGGGCCGGCCCCCAGGGATCGCGCTGCCGTAACGTAAAGCTCCGCCTTGGCGCCCGCCGTCTGGTTGCGCACCATGCGGAAGTACTGGGGAATGTACACCACACAGAGGGCCAGCGCGGCGTTAAGGAGGCTGCGCCCCAACAAAAACGCCATCACCACCGCCAGCAGCAGCAGGGGCAGGGTGGTGAGGGTGTCCATCAGCAACACCAGCAGCCGGTCAACAGGCCCCCCCATGTAGCCGCTCACCATGCCCAGCGGCACACCCACCACCAGGGCCATGGCCACCGCCAACAACACCACCTGCAGGGCCACACCCGCGCCGGCCATGGTGCGGACGCACACGTCCCGCCCCAGGCGATCCGTGCCGCACCAGTGGGCTGGGCTGGGGGCAGCAAAGGCGGGATTCTCCAGACCACTGTTGGGGTCAGGGAGCCAACCACTGGCAATCAGCAGGGGCATCGCCACCGCCAGCAGACCGTAGACGGCCACCATCACCACCCCCACCCGGGTCAGGCGGGCCGAGAGGGTGGGCAGGGGGCGACGGCACCAGCGCCACACCACCGCCAAGCGCTGGCCGTGATCGATGGGGGGGATGTGAGCGGGGTTCCGGGTCATGGGTCAACCGCGGCAAGCGGGGGAACCATCAGGGAAACCGTGCCGCCATCCATCCATGGTTGACCGTTCTCAAGCACTGAAGCTCACCCTAAGCCTGCTCCGGCAAGCCACAGCCCGCCGGTGGACGCCATCTGTTCCCATGCCAACACCTGCCCCCACCCCCATCTCAAGCCATCACCCCAGCTCCCAGCCACGCCTGCTGCCACTGCTTCCACAACCATGGCGCCAGCAGAGCCGGAACCACCCCTTGGCTGCAGCGGGCTTCACCCTGGTGGAGTTGCTCATTGTCGTGGTGATTATTGGCGTGCTATCCGGCGTGGCCATGCCCGCTTTTCTGGGGCAACAGAACAAAGCCAAGATCAATGCGGCCAACGTTCAGGCCCGAGGGTTGATGTCCTACTGTCTGGCCCACTTTATTGACAATGGGACAATGCCGGGCTCTGGGGACAAGGAGTATGATCGTCTCGCGAAAGACCCCAACCATGCAATCATTACGTGGACAGTGATGCGGAAAGAGAATGAATGCAGAGTTGATATCGTGGGTAACAACCTCTCCCAAGAAGGGATATTTTCTATTCTGGCCAGCGGTGATGCCACAACCATTCAGGCCACCCCTGCCAAGGTCGGAAAATAACTTCCTCATTGACAAGGCGTTCAAGCCCGGGAGGTGTTGGCCAGTGGAGTTGCTGCCTGCCTGTCTGCCTGTCTAAGGGCCTCCGGCTGAAGAGGGTCTGAGGCTGAAGAGCCTGAAGACCCCCCCTGTTGAGGCGAGGGTGTCAGAAGAGGAAGGAGAAGTTGATTCCGAGGGAATGGTCTACGGCAACACCTGTGGAAGAGCGTTGCTGCCGTTCGGCCTCCAGGGAGAGATGCCAGTCTTGAGCAGTATGACCAGGTTGGTCGGCATAGGGCCTCAAAGCCCAGAGGAGACGGTAGGAGATGGTATCTGAAGCCAGCGCCAGGCCGATGCCGGGCGTCATGGTGAGGCGATTGCTGAAGG
>VXNS01000004.1 GCA_009840445.1 Synechococcus sp. SB0662_bin_14 | reverse complement strand
TGGCGGGGTACCTGCTGGTGAGCCTTGCCCAGCCGGAGGCCCATGCCCAGGGACCTATGGCCCAGCCGGCGATTTACAGCGCCGCGGTGCTGATGGCCATGGGGATTGGCGTGACGGCCCCGTCCCTGCGGGCCATGATTTCCCGGCGGCTGGATGCCGGGAGCCAGGGGCGTGGGCTGGGGAGCTTGCAGGCCCTGCAAAGCCTGGGAACATCCATCGGTCCTCCCGTTGCTGGCGTCTTGTTCACCAGCTTGGCGCCACGGGCTCCCTTTTGGGTGGCCATTGTGGTTCTGGTGATCGTGGCTGCCCTCACCAGCGGCGCTTTGCAACGACAGCGCTCTCGCTGATGCAACAGTCTGGGGGAGACGGCTGTGACGATGCCCGGTGCAGCCTCGGCAATCTGCTAGAAGAAGAGAAGACTGTTTCCACCACAGCCTCCCGCTGCGTTTTCCCTTGTCGTCCATGGCAGCCGCCGGTCTTTCCCCATCCACGTTTATTAATCGGGAACGCAGTTGGATTCACTTTAACCAACGGGTGTTGGCCCAGGCTCTTAATCCGCAAACGCCACTGCTGGAGCAAGCCAGGTTTAGTGCGATTTTCAGCAATAACCTGGACGAATTCTTCATGGTTCGCGTGGCTTCCCTCAAGTCCCAGGTGGAGGCAGGGGTGGACCAGCTCAGCGTGGATGGCCGCTCTCCCCTGCAGCAACTGTTGGATATCCGCGAGCAACTCACTCCTTTATTGCAACAACAGCAACAGCACTATAAACATTATCTCGTCCCCACACTGCGGCAACACGGTGTGGAAGTTCTCAACTATACAGAGCTCAACAGTCGCCAGAAAGACTGGACCACCCACTACTTTCAGTCCTTTGTCTTTGCCGTGCTTACCCCCCTGGCGGTGGACTCGGCTCATCCGTTTCCCTTTATCAGCAACTTGAGCCTCAACATTGCGGTGCTCATTAAAGACTCGGAAACCGGCAGCCACCAGTTTGCCCGGGTCAAGGTGCCCAGAAGCCTGCCCCGCTTTGTGGATATCCCGGCCGAACTGTCGGAACTGGATCCTGTGCGCACGGTTGTTCTTCTGGAAGAGATCATCGCCAACAATCTCGATATGCTTTTCCCCGGTACACTGGTCACAGACCATTATTTCTTCCGAGTGACCCGTGATGCGGACCTGGAATATCTGGAGCTGGAGGCGGACGATTTACTACAGGCCATTGAAGCCAGCCTGCGCAAGCGCCGTTTGGAAGGGAGGGTGGTGCGCCTTGAGGTGGACGAGCACATGCCCCAAGGGGTTGTGGATCAACTGATGGAAGGGGTGGCTGTTGAGGAGAAAGATCTCTATCGCATTCGTGGTCCCTTGGGGCTGGATGATCTGTTTGGTCTCACAACCACCCCTCAACCCGGGTTGCGGTATCCCCCCCACCGTGGTCGGCTGCCGCCGCCCTTTTGTCGGGCACAGAAAAGCCTGCTGGCGGATGGCTCCCTCCCCCAGGAGGAATTTGAGAGCGTCTTTGACGTGATTCGCCGTGGTGACGTGTTGGTCTATCATCCTTATGATCTATTTACCAGTTCTGTGGAGGAGTTTATTAACCAGGCGGCTGATGACTCGAACGTGCTGGCCATTAAGCTCACCCTGTATCGGTTATCACCGAAATCAGCGATTGTGGATGCTCTGGAGCGGGCTTCGGAGCATGGTAAACAGGTGCTGGCGTTGGTGGAATTGAAGGCGCGCTTTGATGAAGATAACAACATTCAATGGGCGCGTCAATTGGAGCGGGCCGGTGTTCATGTGGTCTATGGAGTTTTGGGTTACAAGACCCACACAAAAGTGACCTTGGTCGTGCGCAAGGAACGGCAAGGTGTACGTAGTTATGCTCATATTGGCACCGGGAATTACAACGCAAAAACATCTCGTTTTTATACGGATCTCGGCCTATTCACCTGTCGCCCAATGATTGGCCAAGACTTGGTGGAGCTGTTTAATTACTTTACAGGCTATGGAAAGCAGCAACGCTTCCGTAGACTCCTTGTGGCCCCAGTGACCCTGCGGGATCGCATGGAGGCCATGATTCACCGGGAAATTAAACACGCCAACACCCAACGGGGAGGCCGTATTCGCGCCAAGATGAACTCCCTGGTGGATCCTGCCATCATCCAGGCGCTTTACAACGCCGCGAAGGCAGGTGTTCGTATTGAATTGGTTGTGCGGGGCATGTGCTCTCTGCGGGCCGGTGTGCCGGGGTTAAGCGAATCCATTCGCGTGGTCAGCATCATTGGCCCCTTTCTGGAGCACTCCCGCATCTTCTGGTTCGGCAACGGGGGCAGACCGGAAGTGTACATTGGCAGCGCAGATTGGATGACCCGGAATCTGGACCGCCGGGTGGAGTGCTTGACCCCCGTTGAGGATCCCCTGCTGCGCCAGAAGCTGGAAGTCCTTCTCAGCCTCTACCTGCAAGACAACTGTGGAGCCTGGCAGATGGGGCCTGACGGCTCCTATGGCCCGGTTTCCCGTCACCAGGATGAGGCTGAGCGCGATGCTCAACAGGTTTTGATCCGGCATTGGCAGGCTGTCCAGGGGAAGGTGGATCCCTCGGACGCCATGGTCCGGGAGAGGGAACGTCAAAGCGAAGATCGTCAAGCCCGGGGTTGAGGCGTGGCCCAGCCGAGACGGGCCGCCTCCGGCTGCCAGCGCCAGCGCAACAGCCGGGAAAGGGCAGTGCCCTGCAGATGTTGGACCACCGTGGCACCATGCCCCAGACAAGCCCGTGGCCGCACGGTTGCCGCCAGAATCGCCTCGTCCGGTTGCCGGCTCCAGCGCGCCAGCCGACACGCCCCCTCCAGGATGCCCACGGTGGTGCCCGCCATGGCGCCGCCTTCCAAGCGACAGGTGCCCTGCTGAACCGTGATCCAGCGCCTACCCCAGGGATAGCGCCCCTCGGCCAAGCCATAGGGGGCCAGGGCATCGCTCACAAGCACTACCCGGCCTGGGGCCATGCGGGTGAGGAGCACAGCCACAGCCGGATCAACGTGGACACCATCGGCAATGAGCCCCAGGAACACCGGCTCGGACGCCAGGGCGGCGGCGGCAACGGGTCCTGGAGCCCGGTGGTGCAGGGGAGGCATGGCGTTGAACGTGTGGGTCAGCAAGCGGGCCCCCGCCGCGAAGGCCGCTGTTGCTTGCGTCTGGTTGGCCTCCGTGTGCCCGAGGGCCACCACAATGCCCTGCTCCACAAGCCAGTCCAGGGCTTCATGGCGGGGGTCCAACTCCGGCGCCATGGTCACCAGGGCCACGTCCTCGGTGCTGAATCCATCCATGAGCCGTTTGAGGTGCACCAGCGTCAGGGGTTGGACATGGCGCCGGGGATGGGCGCCGCGTTTGTTGACCGCCAGAAAGGGGCCTTCCAGATGGGCCCCCAGCAGACGGGCCTCAGCGACACCCTGCTGCTGCCGAACCCGGCGCAGCAGCGCCAAGCTCCGGCGCAACCGAGCCGGCGGCCCTGTGATCAGGGTGGGACAAACGGCATCCACCCCCTGCTGCCGAAGCCACACCAGGGCTTGACGAAGAGGATCCAACTGTTCGGCCACCTGGAGGCCGAACCAAAGGCCTTGCAGGCCGTTAATCTGCAAGTCCACCGCCGCCGGACTCAGCCAGTCCCCCTGCCAGTCCCAGTGGCGCGGCTGGCGGCCCTCTACAGCATGGGACGGCTCGGGGCGCACGTCACGGACTACGCCCTGCTCGTCCAGGTGGAAACACCAGAAGCCCGGTTCCCCCGGCAGCCTGAGGTGACGACAGTGCAATTCAGCCATGGCGGCCGGCCAAGTCTGCATTGTGGGCATCTATTTTGCCTGAGGCCGAACGGGGTCTCGCCGGGCAATTTACGCCATAGATTTACGCCATAAACTGTTCAAGCCGCTGCTTGCGCTGCTCCCAGTCGGGCATCACGCGCTCCAGCAGCTTGAAGAAGGCGGCACCGTGGTGGGGCTCAGCCATATGGCATAGTTCGTGGGTGATCACGTAGTCAATGGCCACCACTGGCGCCTCGATCAAGCGACGGTTGAGGAGCAGCCTGCCTCCGGGAGACATGGATCCCCACCGCCGCCGGCTGTGGCGGATGACGAGGCCGCGGGGGCGGAAGTCATCAGGCTCCGGGAAACGCTGGCGGCAAGCCGCCATGCGCTGGGTGAACTTGACCCGGGCGCAACGGCCGTACCATGCTTCCACCAGGTCCTGTGCAATGCCGGGTCGGTGGGGTTGCCGGGTCTGCACAACAATGAACCCCCGCAGCAACTTCACGCCGTCCTGACGGTGGGGGACAATTTTCAGCCTGTATCGTCGCCCCATGTAGTAGTGTGTTTCCCCGGCCACAAAGCGCCGCTGGGGTGTTCGCGGCAGGAATTGGGAAAAATAACGCCGTTGCTTGACCACCCACGCTGCCCGCTGACGGAGCTTGGCTGCAACAGCCTCCATGCTGACCTCCATGGGGGCGGCGATCACGACCGATGTATCCGGCTCCACGGCGATCTCCATGGTCTTGCGGGGTCGGCGAACCACTTGGTACGGGATGACCTGCTCTCCGTATCGCAGGCGGCCATGGTCTCCGGTCATCGGACAAACCGGGCACGGGCCACGTCCATGATGTCGCGCTGAAGCTGGTCAAGAACTTCCTCGGGCACGGCAATGCCCTTCTGGTCCCGCACCACGTCAAAAAAGAAGTCATCCATGGCGTTGCGCAGGGCATTCTGCGCCTCTTCGTTGGACCAGATGCCTACCATCAGATGGGCCTGGATGATGTACATGACGTTCAAGGCCATGGCGGCAGCCTCCCCATGATCCACCTGGAGCCCATGGTTCCCACAGAGGTGCTCCTTGAGGATGCCAAAAACGGCTTGTGCATGGTCGTTGCCCAGGAGCGCCTGGGGCACACCCTCGCCGCGATCCTTGCGGGCCACCTGGCCGGCCAGGTCCACCACCTTGGCCAGATAATCCCGCTCGGAAAGGCGCCGGTCCCGGTAGGCGCGGATGGTCTCTTCCAGCAGCTCGGAGAACTGTCTGTACAGGGCGGGATCCTGGTCCATCTTTTCCGTGATTGCCCGTCGGGTGGCGCTGGCAATGCGGTCTGCCCGTGAAGCCTGGGAAACGCCGGTTTCCGCCACCACTGCCTTCAGGGCATCCGGGTTGTTGATGTTCACCGGATCAATGACGGTCTCGGCTGGCATGGCCGCCACATGGTCGTCCAGGAGCTGCTGGATCTTGGGCTCAAACTGGTGCATGTTGACGGTGTCCTGATAGCGGCGTTGCACGGAGCGTTTCAGGTGTGAGAACTGCCGCCAGTCGTCTTTCATTGCATCAGCTTGTTTCTCGTTGAAGACATCCGGAAATTTATCTGAAGACAAGCAGATGTGCAGACAGCGGCTGAAGGCCCGCAGCCGTTCGTAGAACGCTTCACGGGTGGCATCGTCTCCCAAGTGCTGTTCCAACTGTTCCATATCCTTCTTGTTGCTCACCGGCTTGAACAGGTCCCACAGTTGTTCACGGAACTGGGGTAACTTACGGATCTCCTCCCGAACGTCATGGACGGTTCCCTGGAGGTCCGCCGGGTCATACTCCGCAAAAGCGCTGTAGGTGGTCAAGGTGCGATCCAGCTCACCCAGAAGACCTTCGTAGTCAAGAATAAAGCCAAACTGTTTCTCCTGCTTTGCGTTGCTGTCTTCATGGAGACGGTTCACACGGGCGATGGCCTGCAAAAGATTGTGTTCCTTCAGGGATTTACAGATGTAGAGCACCGTATTCCGTGGCGCATCAAAACCCGTCAGCAGCTTGGAGACAACGATGAGGATTTCAGGATCATCTGATTCCTTAAAAGCTGCAATAATTTGGCGATTGTATTCCTCTTCATGTTTGTATTGCTTCATCATCTTCGACCAGAAATCATGAACAAGATCCTTGGAATCCTGATCCACCTCCTCATTGCCCTCGCGGTCGTTTGGCGGTGAAATGATGATGGCGCTGGACACGTGACCAATCTCGTCAAGCACCTCTTTGAAGCGCACGGCGGCGGCCTTTGAGGGCGCCACCAACTGGGCTTTGAATCCAGTACACTGCCAATGCTGGCGATAGTGCTCCGAGATGTCGAAGGCCTTGGCGCGGATCGCTTGATCCGTTTTCGCCAGGGCATCCATGCGGGAGAACTTGCGCTTTAGATCAGCCTTCTGGTTGTCCGTCAGGCCAATGCTGATCTTGTCGAACCAGCGGTCAACTCCTTCACCGGTCACCTGCTGCCGGACAAGCCTGCCCTCATACAGGAGGGGCACAACGGCTTGATCGGCAACGGCTTCGTTGATGGCGTAGTGATGAATCAAGCGGCCAAAGCTGGAGAGGGTGTTTCTCTCCCTCTTCAGTAGCGGGGTGCCGGTGAAGCCCAGGTAGCAGGCATTGGGCAACATGCGTCGCATCTTGCCGGCCATCCGGCTGTGGCCGCCGTAGCGCCCCGTCTGGCTTCGGTGGCTCTCGTCCACCAACACAAAGATATTCCGGTCATCATCAATCACCTGGCTTCTCTTCAAGGCCGTGTCGAATTTGTTGATGATGGTGGTGATGAGAGGGGTTTTGTCACGGATCAACTTCAGCAGGTGTGCGCCGCTGGTGGCCCGGACGGGCTCCAGATCACAAGACTTGAAGGTGGCCTTGATTTGCTTGTCCAGATCGTCCCGATCCGTGACGATGATGATGCGCGGATTCTCGATATCGGGCGCCAACGCCAGGGAACGCCCCAGCATGACCATGGTGAGGGACTTGCCGGAACCCTGGGTGTGCCAGATGACGCCACCCTGCCGTCCCCTACCGCTCATGTCCTGTTGCTTGACGGTGTCCATGGCCCGGCGAACGGCAAACACCTGCTGGTGACGCGCCACCTTCCGTATCCCGCCATCGAATACCGTGAACCGCCGAATCATGTCCAGCAGGCGCTCGGGCCGGCAGAGACCGTAGAGGGTGCGATCCTGTGGGGTGACGACACGATCCCCCGCCGCGGCCATGGCCTCAAAATCGGGGCGAGCAGCGGCCAGGTCACCGGAAAAGACGACCTCCTTTTCCCCCGCCGAGAGGCCACGGTGAATCAGGAGCGCAATGGCTGCGTCGGTATCCTCCTTGTCCCGCCATGGGTGCCAGAACTTCCGTGACGCGCCCACCGTGGCATAGCGAGCCTCCCTTCGGTTCATGGTGACCAGAAGCTGGGCGAAGTGGAAAAGATGGGGAATGTTGTCTGCAGATTGATAACCAATCAGTTGGCTGTCCGCCTTCTCCAGAGTCTCCGAAGGCCGCTTGCTCTCCATCACCAGCACCGGAATGCCATTCACGAACCCCACCACGTCACAGCGCCGCACCTGGCCGGAAGTCATACCCTCCACCGCAAACTCCGCCGTGACGTGGAACCGGTTGTTGGCGGGATTGTCCCAGTCAATGAAGCGCAGTGTGTAGCTCTTGCTGTCGCCGTCAATGGTTTTGGTGATGGTTGTGCCCAGAACCAGGGTGTCGTAAATATCCTGGTTGGCGCCCCGAAGTCCCCTCAGTTGCTCCGGGGTGGGCTTGAGGCGCCCCATGGCCTCGTGGGCGTCTTCCAGATCAAAGCCGTAGCCCTGGCCCCGGTGGGTGAAGCGGTTGATGCCCATGAGTTGCTGCGCCAGGACGTCGTCCAGCACCACGTTCCGCCGCCGGCCACCCCGCAACCGCAGCGCCTCGGCCTGGGACAGCGGCCTGAAGCCCAGGGCCACCAGCAGTTGAAGGGCCGGAATCTGGGACTGGTGTTTTTCCGTGGGGTTAAAGGTCATGGGGGTGCTCACGGGCCTGACTGACTGTGGTCAAGAGGCGCACCTGCTACGCTACGCGGGCCATTGGATTGGGGTTGTCCCGATCAGCAAAGAGGGTTCTGGCGTTGCTGGAGCCCCTTGTGCTTATTCAGCCGGCGGACGGGGCTGGACCTGTTCTCAGCCGAGACCTCCCGGTGGTTATTCAAGGCTATGCCCCTATCCTTGAATAGGCTCCTCGCTTATTCAAAGCTCTTTTCCAGTAGGCCCCATGCACAGAGGCGCCACCGGTCATACGGTCACCACAACCACGGCGGGGGAGGTGATTCAAGCCTTTGTGCCCAATCCTCTGCCACCGGTCCCACCACTGGCCTGGAGCCCTTCGCTGCGGGCATTGCACGATGCGGCGCTCCTTGCCTGTGGACGGCTTGACGGAGTCTCCGTGCTGGTCCCGGAACTCAGCCTTTTCCTGTATGCCTGTGTGCAACGGGAAGCCCTGCTGTCATCGCAGATAGAGGGAACCCAGTCTTCCCTGTGCGACCTTCTGCTATTTGAATTGGACGAGGCTCCTGGCGCGCCATTGGCTGACGTGGTTGAGGTGTCCAGTGCTGTGGCGGCGCTGGAGTATGGGCTGCGTCGCCTGAACAGTGGCTTCCCCTTGTCGTCTCGGCTCCTGCGGGAGGTGCATGGGGTGCTGCTGGCCCGTGGTCGGGGTTCAAACCAGGTTGCAGGAGAGTTCCGGCGCAGTCAGAACCGGATTGACGGGACCCGTCCTGGAAACGCCCGTTTTGTTCCCCCACCGCCAGAGCACGTGGCCCATTGCATCGCCGATCTTGAGCGGTTCATTCATGCCCAGGACGACGTGCCGGCTTTGGCCAAAGCGGCCTTGGCCCATGTCCAGTTCGAGACCATCCACCCGTTTCTGGACGGCAACGGTCGCCTCGGCCGGGTGTTGATTGTGCTGATGCTGGTAGATTCCCGAGTGCAGCAGCAGCCGTTGCTCTATCTCAGCCTGTTTTTCAAGCAACACCGCAGCCAATACTACGCATTGCTGGATCAGGTGCGCCAGGAGGGGGATTGGGAGGCCTGGCTTTCTTTCTTTTTGGAAGGTGTTCAACGGACCGCCACCGCTGCTGTTGCCATGGTGTGTCGTCTGCAGGAACTCTTCAAAAGTGACGAGGCCCGCCTTGCCCAAGCCGACCTGGGCCGCTCGGGCCTCGGCGTCCGCCAGGTCTTCCAAGCCCTATGCCAACGGCCCCTGACCAGCATTGGCGCCTTGAAGGAGCAGACAGGCGTCAGCTTTCCCACGGCTGCCAAGGCCATGGATCACTTGGCGGCGCTGGGCATTGCCCGCGAGACCACCGGAGGACGCAGGAACCGGCTGTTTGCCTATAACGCCTACCTGGCCATCCTCAGTGAGGACGGCGAGCCGCTCGGGTGAGTCCCAAGCCGGTAGAGGTGGCGTGAAGTTCAAGGGTGACCAGGGCTTGAAGCGCTACTTGTGCTTTTGGAGGAATGGAGGCTTGGGCTTTTGCTAAGATCCCCAAGAGTCAGGATCGCCAAACGCCGCTACTGAATCATGTCTTTACCAAACATTTGGGAGATCTTTCATTTGAAATCCTCTCCCTACTTCCAGACTGCGCTCCAGAAGGACTCAAACACAAAACCACTGAGTCTGTTCGTGGGGCGGCAGCGCGAGTTGCGGCGGCTGCTTGCCACCATCGGCAGCAATCTCGGTTCCAGACAGGCTGTTGCCGGTCGCCCCGGCCTCGGCAAGACCACACTGGTTCAGGTGGTCAAAGACAGGGCCAGAGCGGCGGGCTACTGGACAGCGGATGACTTCATTTCCATTACAACGGAAAGTAGCGGTGTGCTGCTGGGACAGTTGCTTGCTGGTGTCTACGACGCCGTTGTGGCCTGCAACCCCGATGCGGACGACGATCCGGCAGTGGAGGAAGCCCAACAACTGGTGTGTAGCGTTAGATTGCGGAGCGGAACCATGAACGTGTCAGTGGCGGGCTTCGGGGTTGGCGGCGGCGGATCAGAGACGGTTTCCACGCCCCCCAGTGCATTGATTCTGGATGGTCCCCGGGTACTTCGTAACCTGCTGAATTACGCTCTACAGAAAGGAGCCAAGGGTATATTGCTGCACCTGAATAATCTGGAAAATCTCAATAAGACGGATACACAGGATGCAGCGGATGTGCTGCGGGATATTCGAGACTCGGCGTTGATGCTGGATGGCCTGCACGTGATTGTCGTGGGCGCCACAGATGTGGTGCGCACTGTCGTGAACCACCACCCCCAAATCAGGTCAGTATTCAGTAACCCCATGGTCTTGAAAGAATTAACCCTATCAAACGTATATGAGCTGCTGAACAATCGCTATCAAGCACTTCAAATTGATGCCAACCAGCCGTTCCGGAATCCCGTTGAAGATTCTGTTGTGGAAAAGCTGTACGACGTTTTTCGTGGAGATCTACGGGGGATGTTCAAAAGCCTGGAGGATGGAATGCAAACCCTTCTACTGGACATGACCGACAATATGGCCTTACCTGCCAGTCTCAATGATCTCCTGTCGGTACTCAGGAAACAGAACCAGGAGGAATTAAAAGAGGAGCTAGGCCCGACAAACTGGAGGCGTATCCTGCAGTGGGCTGTGGCAGATTCAGGCTCAATCCAAACCCGGACCACGTTGTCGGGCATCTGGGATCTTGACATTGAAGAGGTCTCGGAAACCATGGAAAAACTCATCGATTCCGGCACTGTGGAAGCGCTGCCGAAACGACCTGAACGCGAGAGCGAATATCTGCTTACAGGCAAAGTGAGACTTGCGACTTTGGGGCAAGGCTAAGGGGGGATGAGGTGGTGGCGCAACCCCACCTCCTGGCTTTGGCGTTGTGCAGCGGCAGCCTCCCTCTCTGGCCATGGGCCGGGGATGCCCCCCAATTTGTGGTCATTCCCCATAGAATGTCAGTGAGTTCACTGCCTATCGGCTTTGAATCAGTCGAGGTTTCGGCCGCTGAACCAGCATGGCGAATCAGCGGCCACATTAAATTCCTGGGCTGAACTCAGCAAAAGAATTACTTTGTTCTAAATCTCAAATTCTAAATCTGCATGATTTAATATTTTACGCAGTGAACAATTATTAACTTCGCAAATTGATTGAGGATATCTTTTGATTACATCCATTTGATACAGTTTTGAAAGCTTTATCGGCAACTCAACATAACTAACGAGGAGATAATTAATCACTTTGACTGGCTTGGCAGAGCTTGCTTCCCAATCTATTAATTCCGTTTCACTGTAGACCGACCGCCCACCAGTTAGTCGCATAAGCTCCTTCAGGGACGTCGCAAGGGTCATACTCTCCAAGATGCCAATAGCTGTAATTGCTTGCGATGGCAGATTTTCTGATTTGCTCTTATAGAAAAATAAAATTGAACCTGGATCACCCAAGTTAGACGGCGCTCGGCAAAGATAGACTTTACGTATTGTATTCCCTGGTTTTTGGGATTGAAAGGTTTTCGGATGGAAAAAATCGAGCTGAGAAAATTGACGTTGGCAAAGGTCTGGATATAATATGTCATGATATTCTTCCTTTATTGGAATAATAAAACCACGAATTTCTTTAGGTACAGTAAATCTAGGATAGTTTTTTCGATCTATTTCAAAACAATCTTCCTCTGATTTTCTTAATAATTTCTCTGAAGCAAAATCTCGTTCATAGACTAATTCTTCTTGTTTATTTTCCCCAACATTACGAAAACCGTAGAACTCAAGAAGATTTCTGAGAGAGCCTTGGTGTGGGTAAGTTGTGAGATACGCTAAGTTGTATTTATTTTTCTGCACATACCAAAACACCTGCTTGAGAAGTAATTCACCGAGCTTCATTCCGCGCTTACCTTCACTAACCTTGAAGGTACATATCTTTAGAATACGCTCGACTTTCGTCACAGCATCAGTATCGTTGCCAGCTTCTTCTTTCCAGACAACAAGTCCTGCAAGCTCATTGTTATCATAAACAGCCCAACATGGCCTATGTCGTCTGACACATTTATTTTCCCACCACTCATCAAAATCTGGATAATTATCTCGGAGACTATTGAAAAATGATTGCTTGTGGTCAATTGTATGTGCTTTAACTTCTTCTATGTCACGAATAGGTACCGATTGAGGTTCGTAAGTTTGCCTCAACAGTTCTGTGGCATCGGCGATAAATAAAACCCTTCGTCCAAGTTCTAGGGAAGATTTCTGAGCACGATCATGCAAGCCTTTGTCTTCTGTAACCAGAAAATCAACTACGTTTCTCTTTAGCGCATGTAGAAGAGTGGCATCAATAACATCGTTGTCTTTCTTCAGTGATCCAAAATCAGCTTCCAATTCTGAGCGTTGTAAGTCTCGATATTTATCAAGAATCTGATATTTATCAATTTTGCTAAGAGAAATTTTGCGTCTCTGAGTGTCATTATCTCGTGCAATATCATCTTTGGCAACTTCATGAACAAACACACTAATGTTGTAAGATGCTGCAAGCCTGGCAAAACTTGCGTAAGCTTCCTCAATTACCTGATGATCTTCAAGATCAATCAGAATGTTCGTATCAATAAGATACGATTGTCGATTATTTTGATTAGGTGTATAACTCATCTTGCAATGCCTTGCGGAGGTCGTTCTTGACATAAAGAAAAGACTGAGGAGGCTCAAACCCAAACTCCTCTCGAAGTCTCCTCAGCGGTATCTGCTGAGGAAATGGCTTAATGTCATAAAGAATAAGCACAAAACCAGATTTCAATCCTCGAAAGTATTTTGTAAAATCTTCATGCTTAATTAGTGCATTTTCCTGAAACTCTGTCCAGATTTGCTGGACAGGTAGCTCCTGAACCTCTTTGATTCTTGCCACTCCAACTATGGCTTGTACAGGTGAGGTGGAGTAGATGTACAGAGTGATACCGCTTTGGTCTGGCACCGGAAAGCGACGTCGGAGCTCAACTGTTTTTCGTTCCTCCAGGATTTTTTCAGAGTATTTTGGGTGGATCGACAGCACAACATCTCTCGGAGCAGGGCAGGTCTCGTCACCAAACAGCCGGGGTGTCACCAACTGATCCCTGTGACGGCACTCTGTGGCGAGGTCATCCTGGGTGAGCAAGGCAAGCTGTACAACAGCCACTAGCCTAGCATCGGCATTGCGTTTCTCTTCCAAAAGTGTCACACTACCGTAACATGCCGATGGGTGGCGAGGGTTGCCAATTTTCTTTAATCGGTGAATTTGCCGACTGTCGAACAACAGAAATATGACTTACCCATTGGGTGGATGAGCATCGTTGCCGTAGCTGTTGCGCTCACGGATTTTCCCATCGCGGCCTTTTAGGAATGCCTCCCCTCCTTCCTCCCTGGCTCTCTGCCTGGAATCCTCCCAAGCTTCTGCCTGTGTGTCAGTGACTGTGGTGGCACGGCGAGCACCTCCGCGCTTGGACTCCCACTGCCCGTCTGGCTGCTGTTGGGTCCAGTAGTTGTTTCCGTTGGTCATGATCAACCTCCTTTGTGAATGGGTGTGTGCATGAGAATACTAGCAGATTCAAGAGGAACACGCCACTCTCCCGTCAGCAGCTTCTGCATGAGGCCGCGTTTCTGGATGTGGAGATTTTCGATCTGTTTTGCTAACAAAACTATCTCCTTATCTATCGGGCACCACGAAAAATCGAGCAAGGCCTTCCAGTGGGCTGCCGTCTCACCGTGAGAAAGTCAGTTGTGGAGGGATTTCTCGTAGCCTGGCAGGGTCCTCCCATGCGGGGAAACGGCAATTTTTCGTGGTGTCCTATCTTGTTAAGGATATTGGCAATAGCAATAATCTCTTGTTTATTGATAGAAATAAAAAACACATTCTTTCGATATCACTGTTTTTGAGATTATTGATGCTGGATCCAGCTAGGGCCAGAAGAACATGGCGATCATAGACGAGACTTTGAAAAAGGAAGCGAACAAAATCTCTTAGTTCTGGATCTCGCGTTCTGAAAATTGCACAAAAGGAACCTACACTATGGCAATTATCCTCCGATCTAAACGGAGCTGATTTTCCAACCAGTGCCTTAGAGCCGTTTGACATGCACACTATCAGATCACCATAGTGAAGAATGCGTTCTTTAGACACAATGCTATTCGGAAGAAAAATGAGTTTCTCTTCAACAATTTCTCCATCTTGGATATTCGTAGACCGATAAAGACGAACTGTTTCTTGGGTTTCCTCGGCTTTAACTTGGCTTGGCTTGTAGCTGATACCACGAATGCACTGGCCTAAGTCCCCCAAACCTCCCGCCAAGGTTGCCCCTCAAACTCCGAAAAGCGACATTTCCCAGTGAGAAGAATCTGCATGAGCCCACGTTTGCGAGTGCGGGCAGCTTCCAGCAGCGCCGACGTCAACTCAATGGCTCGGTCCCACGTCCCCAAGATCTCGGCAATCTTGCGCTGTTCGGGGAGTGGGGGGAGGTTGATGCTGACTGCTCGGATGTCTTTTCCAATGATCTGAGGTTGAGCCGATCCAGAAATAATGTCGAACAATCCACGGTGCTTGAGCGCGTAAAACAGAAAAGACGTCTCAGCTTCCTTTGGATCGATATTGTCAAGGGCCATCGCATTGCCGGTAATATATGACATTGCTGGAGTCATGCTAACCTCTCCACACGTTGCGCCTCGACACGTAACCACGATGATAGGTTCTTTATGATTAGAACTAAAGTACCGTCCAATTACTACGTTTGCACCGAAGACTGGGAATCCTTCTTTAACGAATTCGGCTTTGGAAATTGTCGGCCACTGCTTGGGATGCGTAAACTTGCCAAGAGATAGCCTTCTCCACCCCCCAGGCACCATAATCAGACCCCTGGAGACACGTTTGCAAGTGGCTTCAAATCCTACAGCATCGGCGTTCAGATGACCTTGCGCCTGAGAAGCCACCAGTAGTCCGCCCACTTCCTCACCCATCATCCCCGCCCCTCCTGCCGCCCTTTAGCAGCCTTCTCCATCGCTTCCAACTCGGCAACGTCCGCCTCGTCCGCCGCCAACGCTTCAGCAGCCCGGCGGTGGGCGTCAAACGCTTGGAAGCGCTCGGCGGCCAGTTGCTTGGCCACGGTCATTTGCAGATGGCCGGCATGGGTGAGCACGTCCCGGTCGTTGAAGGAGAGGAAGGCATCCAGCTTATCACCCCATTCCGCCATGGTGACGGGACGGCGGCGTTGGGCCTGGTCCTCGGCATAGTCCAGGTACATCACCACAATGCGGTTGAGTTCCTCCACTTCCTCGGCTTTGAGGTAGTTCTTGGCAGTGCCCACGTCCCCTTTGCGCACGATGGATCCTTTCCAACTGGTCAACCCCATGTTGGGTGCGGCGGGATCGCTGCGGTCTTCAATGAGTTCTGCCGCTGTTTTGCCGGTGACGGCCCACAGCATTTTGTTTTGCACTTTTTTGAAAAACTCCTGGGCATGGGGTGAGGTCTTGTCGTAGTCAACGGCGGTGGCGTAGAGGTCCCGAACTTTCTGGTAGAAGCGTTTTTCCGAAGCGCGGATGTCCCGGATGCGGGCCAACCACTCATCGAAGTAATCCCACCGCTCCGCTTGTTTCAGGCGGGCATCGTCCATGGCGAAGCCTTTCACCAGGTAGTCCCGCAGCACCGTGGTGGCCCAGCGGCGAAACTGGACGCCCCTGGGGGAGCGGACGCGGTAACCTACCGCCAGAATCGCGTCCAGATTGTAGACTTTGATCCGATAAAGCTTGCCGTCCGCGGCAGTTGTCAAGGAATCCTTGACAACTGAATCCACCACCAGCTCTTCTTCGGAGAGAATGTTGTTGATGTGCAGGCTGATGTTCTGTTTGGAGGTGTCGAACAAGGTCGCCATTTCAAGCTGGGTCAGCCACACGGTGCCGTCCACCGCCCGCAGGCCGATGGTGGCGGCGCCGTCTTCGGTGTTGTAGAGGATGAGTTCGCCTTCAGCCATGGATCCCCAACTCCTTCAGATAGCCCGCCATCTTGGCTCGCACGTCCACCAGTTCGGCTTCAATGTGCAGGATGTCCTGTTGCACGGCAGCAAGGTCAATCTCCTCCTCCGGCTCGAAGGTGTCCACGTAGCGGGGGATGTTGAGGTTGTAGCCGTTGTCCATGATTTCCTCCGGGCTAGCCAGGTGGGCGTAGCGGTCCACAGCGGTCCGCGCCCTGTAGGCGTCCAGCACCTTGTTAATGTGGATCTCGGCCATGGTGTTCTGGTTTTTGCCGGGGGTGAAGTCTTTGCTGGCGTCAATGAACAACACGTCCCGCCGGGTTTCATGGACGCCGCCGGGTTCACGAGCGCGATCAAAGATCAGGACGGCCACGGGGATGCCGGTGGTGGTGAACAGGTTGGCGGGCAGCCCCACCACGGCATCCAGCAGGTTTTCCTCAATAAGCCGCTGGCGGATGCGCCCCTCCGCCCCCCCACGAAACAACACCCCATGGGGCACGATCACCGCCACACGGCCGGATTGGCGCTTGGCGATTTCCACCATGTGGGTGATAAAGGCATAGTCCCCCTTGGACTTGGGGGGAATGCCGCGCCAGAAGCGACGGTACGGATCCGCGCCAGCATGTTCTGCGCCCCATTTTTCCAGGGAGAAGGGGGGATTGGCCACCACCACGTCGAAGCGCATCAGGTGGTCCCCCGCCACCAGCCTGGGGCTGTTGATGGTGTCGCACCACTCGATGCGGGCCGCGTCCCGGGCATGGAGGAACATGTTCATGCGGGCCAGGGCCCAGGTAGCGCCGTTCACCTCCTGGCCGTAGAGGGCGAAGTCGGGAGAGCCCACCGCCTGGGATGCCTGGATCAGCAACGAGCCCGAGCCACAGGCCGGATCGCAGATGGTGTCCCCGGGTTTGGGGGCCGCCAGCCTGGCCAGGAGGCGGGAGACCGCGGTGGGCGTGTAGAATTCCCCCGCTTTCTTGCCGGCATCGGAGGCAAAGCGGGAAATCAGGTAGATGTAGCACTCGCCGATGATGTCCTCCGTCACCCGGGAAGGGCGCAGGTCCAGGGCGGGCTTGGCGAAATCCTCCAGCAGGTTTTTGAGGCGGCGGTTGCGGTCTTTCGGGCGGCCGAGATTGGCCTCGGAATTGAAGTCGATGTTGCGGAAGACCCCCTCCAGCTTGGTGCGGTTTGCGTCCTCGATGGCCTCAAGGGCCATGTTGATCAATTCGCCGATGTTGGCGGCGCAGCGCCGGGCGTAGAGGTCCTCGAAGCTGGCGCCCACGGGCAGGATGAACCGCTCCCGCTCCAGGCGGCGGCGGATGCGCGTCTCGTCGTCACCGTACTGCTGCCGATAAGTGGCCTGGTGGTCGCTCCACAGGTCGGAGATGGTTTTCAGGAACAACATCACCAGGATGTAGTCCTTGTATTGCCCCGCATCAACGGCCCCCCGAAAGGTGTCGCAGGCGGCCCAGGCGGTCTGGTTGATCTGCTGTTGGGTGACGGAGTCAGTCATTGGCGTGGTGTTGGGTAAGCGTGGCCCGCTCACGGAGCATGAGGCCGGTGCGCTGTTGGCGACGGTGGGCAAGGGTGTGGAGCAGGCGGCCCTCTTGCTGGGTCAGGGCATGGATGGCGGCGATGCGGCCCTGGGTGTCCAGGTCGGGAAGCGGCACGTCAAGCCGCTCCAGAACGGTCTTGGGCACCATGCGCAGGCTGGTGCCCTGGGCTTCTCGATTGAGGCGGCGTTGGGCATCCGGTTGATTGACGGCCCACGCCAGGTAATCCCCTCGAACCAACTCCTGACGGGGGCGGAGGATCAGCAGCGGCAGGATCACCACCGCCGGCTCCACCAAGGTGGTGCTCACCACTGAGGCGATGCTGGGATCACCCCGGGATTTGAAGAGCACTTCCCCGCCCTGCACCAGGTAGCGGTCCGGGGGACGGGTTTCAAATTTGTACCTGTACAGGGTCTCAGCCCTGATGGGGGCGTCCCCATGGAGATCCCCCAGTTGGATGGCCGGCAGTCCGTCCGCAGGGGCGGGTTCCAGGCGGCGGGTGGTGGTGTAGCCTGAGTTGATGTGGCAGAGGTGGCACAGGTGCATTTTAGATCTTGTATTCCAGGTACAGTATTTCTAGCACCGAATTAACGGGCATATGAAGGCAACCCTTGGTACGGTAAAGAGCCTACAAGAAATTTTCTGTTTTCCGATCATGTGCTCCGGTCATCTGTCCAACGTCCCGGCTTGACTGTTGCTGATCTCCCCGCTTGCAATGACGGGAGAAGATGCCCTACCCCCTCCTGTGCCCCATGACAGCCAATCCCCCACCACGGCCATGGTCCTGAACCCCGACGGACCGCTGCTGGTGAGCGGGGATGCCGCCCTGGCCGCCGGCTGGTGTGATCAGGCCAGGCAGGGGGTGGGGCAGGGGGAGTTCCTGTTGGTGTTGGCGGCCACGGCCACGGCGGCTGTGGCGGGGATTTCCGCAGCGGGTAGCACACCGGAGAGTCGCCGTTTCACGGCGGCGGCGGATGGGGAACTGGTGGTGCTGGGTCCTGGGGCGCCACGCCCCCATGCCTTGCCCCCGTTGCCCGCTGGCGTCTCTCCGGCCCTGATTAGCTGGGTGGTGCTGGAACAGTTGCGCCTGGACCGGCGGGTGGTGAACGCCGGAGTGGAGGTGGCTCCAGCCGTGGCCCATGGGCAGGTGCCGGGCTGTCAACCCGCTGCCTGCCTCAGCACGGGCCGGGCTTTGCCCCTGCAACAGGTGCAAAACCTGCTGCGGTGGGGGGAGAACTTCGGGCGGGCTTGGGTGCGTCGCCAACCGGGCGCCTTATTGGTGGTGGGGGAATGTGTGGCCGGGGGTACCAGCACCGCCGCCGCCGTCCTGCAGGGATTGGGGGTGGACGGGACTGGATTGGTGAGTGGCAGCCTGCGCCAGCCCCCCCACCGGTTGCGTCAGCAGCTCGTCACCCAGGGGCGACAACGCTCGGGTCGCCCCGCCACAGTGCCGGAGTTGGCGGCGGCTGTGGGGGATCCCATGCAACCTCTGGTGGCCGGTGTGATCCTGGGCTGTGGCGGGGCGGCGCCGCTCCTGCTGGCGGGGGGCAGTCAGATGGCGGCCGTGCTGGCCATGGCCATGGCCATGGCCCGTAGCCGTGGCCAACCCCTCACCCCTCTGCTGCGCACCACCGCTGTGGGCACCACCCGCTGGGTGGCCCGGGAGCCGGGCAGCAACCTGGCCCTGCTGCTGGAGCGGGTTCATGGCCAACTGCAACTCCCCCAGGCCCCCTTGGCCATGGCCAGCACCCTGGACTTTTCCCCCTGCACCCATCCAGCGCTGCGGGACTACGAGGCGGGTTACGTGAAAGAGGGGGTGGGGGCAGGGGGGTTGGCCATTGCGGCCGGCCTGGCGGGTCTGTCCAATTCCCGGCTGGCCCGCCTCTGTGACCAGGCCATGGACCAGTTGGAGGGAAGGAGTGAGTCCTGAAGTCGTTAATGCTGCAGATGACGGCCCCGGTGGGAGCAGAGATCCGGGCCATCTCCCCGGTACTGCAGCCGTGCCTTGACCGGCCCCTACATTGTTGGGGCGCAGGGGAAGGCACGACAATGGCCAGTGGGCAACACCAGGCGGTGGATATCCTCTTTTTCTGGTGGCAGGTCGGCCCCGAGCGATGGTTCAGCACCAATGCCGCCTTTGACCGACAGGTGGCGGATCAATTCATGGCCATGTACCACCATGCCGCCGCCGGAGGGCTGGACCACTGGGAGGCAACCCCCCATGGCGCGCTGGCGCTGTTGATTCTGCTGGACCAGTTTCCCCGCAACATGTTCCGGGACACGCCCCGCGCCTTTGCGACGGACAGCAAGGCCCTTGCCCTGTCCGGACAAACCTTGGCGCGGCGGGATCATCTGGCTTACCCCACGACGGCGCGGCAATTTTTCTTTCTCCCCTTTGAACATGCGGAAGACATGGAGGCGCAGACAATTGCTGTTGACTGCTTTCGGAAGTACGGGGATGAGCAAGGCTACTTTTATGCCCTCCTGCACATGGACGTCATTCGCCGCTTTGGGCGATTCCCCCACAGAAACAAGATCCTGGGCCGCAAAAGCACCGCTGCGGAAGAAGCGTTTTTGCAAGAAGGCGGTCTCCTGACCTGAACCCCTGACTTCCGTTACTCCCTGGAAGAAAAGAACCACCCGAGCAACGGTGTGGCCACCGCCGCGCTCAGCAGTTGGGCGGCCACGAACATGGGCGCGTGGGCCGGCAGGATGCCGCTGAAGGTGTCGGTCATGCCCCTGGCGATGGTGACGGCGGGATTGGCAAAGCTGGTGGAGCTGCTGAACCAATAGGCACTGGTGATGTAGAGCGCCACCAGTGCGGGTACGGCGCTGGGCTGATGACGCCGTCCCCCGTGGATCACCAGCAACAGGCCGGCCGTGGCCAGCGCTTCCGAGAACCATTGGCCACCACCTGTGCGGGCGGTGGTGGACTGCTGCAACACCGCCAGGCCGAACATCAGGTGGGTGGCCCATACCCCCAGGATAGCGCCCACCACCTGGGCCAGGCCATAGAGCAGTGCCGGCAGTGCGGCGATCTCTGCCCGCAGCCAGAAGCACAGGGTCACTGCTGGATTGAAGTGGCCGCCGGAGACGGGACCCAGCACCGTAATCAGGCCATAGAGCATGGCCCCCGTGCTGACGGCATTGGCCAGCAGGGCCAGGCCCGCGTTGCCGTCCGCCAACTGCTCCCCCATGATGCCCGAACCCACCACGGCCATGAGCAGCAGGGCGGTCCCAACGGCTTCCGCAATGAGAGCACGCTGCATCCTCAGTAATCCACGCCCCGTTTCAGGCTCACCCCCTGCTGAGCGTAATGCTTGTGGCACACCATCTCGGAGTGGGTGTTGGCCAAGGCCAGGTAGGACGGCAGGTTTTTACAGCGCCCCGTGATCACCACTTCCGTGAACTTGGGCTTGCGCAGCAGGGTCTGCACAACGGGCTCCACAGGCAACAGCTCCAGGTCCACGGTGGGATTCAGCTCATCGAGAATCACCGTCTTGTAGAGACCGCTGCTGATGGCGGCCCGGGCAATTTCCCAGGCCCGCTCCGCCTCCACGTAATCAATGGGTTGCTGCTGGCCGCGCCAGACAATGGCGTCCCGTCCACTGCGCAGATGGTCCACCAAGTGGGGGTAGCTCTGGCGCAAGGCATCGATGGCGGCATCCTCCGTATAGCCTTGCCCACCCTTGAGCCACTGCAGGATCAACACCCGGTGGCTGGTGTCCTGGCTGATGCCCCGCCCAATGGCCTGGAGCGCCTTGCCCAGCGCACTGGTGGATTTCCCCTTGCCCTCGCCGGTGTAAACCTCGATCCCCCCGATCCGGTGATCATCGGTGGGCTGGTGCTGATGGGGGCAGATTTCCGAATGCAGGTCCGCGAGCCGGGTCAACTCCCGCGGCGCCCCCCGACCGGTGACGATGATTTCCATGTCGGCGGGCATCTGCCCCATGGTCTTGATCACTTGGTCTTTGTCCAGCAGGCCCAGGTCCAGAACGGGATTCAGCTCGTCAAGCACCAGCACGGAGTAGAGGCAACTGGCCAAGGCCCCCTTGGCAATGTCCCACCCTCGCTGGGCTTCCTGGCGGTCAAATTCCGTCACCTCGTCAGCGGAGAAAAACTCCGCCCGTCCGGTGCGCACCTGGTCAATGAGATGGGGAAATCCTTGCTGCAGCGCCTCAATGGCAGCGTCCTCGTCGTAGGTGCGGCCAGGTCCCTTGAGAAAGCGCAACAGCAGCACACGGGTGTTTTTCCGCTCAAAAATCCCCAGACCGATGGTGCGCAACACCACCCCTAAAGCCGCTTGGCTCTTGCCCTTGCCTTCGCCGTCGTAGATGTGCAACTGACCGCGAGTGCGCTCGTGGGCCGACGTGGCTGTGCGGATGCCGATGCCGCTCATGACAGATCAAGCACAGACCATGGCAAGGAAAACGTTTTTATAGCCTAGACGGCGGAGCCGGAACCTGTCACGCCCCTGCCCGTGGGCCTAAACTGTTGCCATGGCTGAGTTGCCGCTGCAAGAGGAGCTGGATCCCGAGCTGCAAACACGACTGGCGCAACTCCGGGAGTGTCTGCACCGGTTGGGGGCGGTGGTGGTTGCCTATTCCGGTGGGGTGGACAGCAGCCTGGTGGCGGCCGTTGCAGTGGAGCAGTTGGGGGATGCCGCTCTGGCGGTCACCGGAGTGTCTCCGGCGTTGGCGCCCCACCTGCGGCGCGAGGCCCGCTGGCAGGCCCAATGGCTGGGCATACGGCATCAGGAGGTGGCCACCCGGGAGTTGCACGTGGCGGACTATGCCAACAATCCCCCGGAGCGCTGCCATGCCTGCAAGGCCACCCTCCACCAGCATCTGGCCCACCTGGAGCCTGTGGCCTCCGGCGCCCAGGTGGTGGATGGGGTCAATCAGGACGACCTGGGGGACCACCGGCCCGGGATTGCCGCGGCCCGACAACGGGGGGTGCGCTCTCCCCTGGTGGACAGTGGCATCGGCAAGCTGCAGGTGCGCCAGCTTTCCCGTGCCCTGGGCCTGCCCTGGTGGGACAAACCGGCCCAGCCCTGTCTCAGTTCCCGCTTCCCCTACGGGGAACCCGTCACCGCCAAGGGTCTGGAGCGGGTTGCGGCCGCAGAGGCCTGGCTTCTGGCCCGTGGTTATCGACAGGTGCGGGTCCGCAGTCAAGGCACCACAGCGCGGATTGAGATCCCTGCCGCCGCCATTGCCGACTTCTTGAGCCACGTGGACCGCTGCCAACTGGTGGCCCATTTCCTCCACCTGGGCTTTACGGCGGTGAGCCTGGACCTGGAGGGTCTGGTGAGCGGCAAGTTGAACCGGTCACTGGTCACCTGACCCCGTCACCCCCAAAGTGCGGCCCTCATCCCATGGGCCGCCTGGGAACGGCTTGAGTGCCGATAGACAGTGATGTCTCGGGTGAGGGTGAGGGTGGCACAGCGCAAATGGTTCGCGATTTTTTCCAGCGACCATCCAGCCTGCTGCAGTGACAGGGCCATGAGGAGGCGACGGGTCCGCCAGCCTTCAATTGGGCCAAGGCAGCGGGTATGGGGATGCTCCTGGGAAGATTCCAACTCAGTCCGTTGAGCGGCAATCAATCCCGAAGGTTTTGCCATTGTTGCCATTGTTGATTGTGGTTTTGACCCTATTGCCTCTTCCCGTCCGCCTTCAGGACAAGAAGCACAGGCTGGTAATGCCCTTGCTACCAAAGGCGGTGGGCTGACCCTGCAGAAGATGTATGAATTGTCAGTGGTGAATGTTCAATCCTTATCCTAGGCCCACTGTGCATCTCCTTACCATAGGCAGGAATATATGCTTTATGACCCCATGGCTGTAGGCATCTACTTTGCCACAACAACCGGCAAAACCCAGGATGTAGCTGAGCGACTCCATGCTCTGCTCGGTTCCGCCACCACCCCGAAGGATCTTGCCGACGTGGCCGACGTCAGTGAGTTCACCGAATTTGACGGGCTGATCTGCGGTACCCCCACCTGGAATACAGGCGCAGACACCGAACGCTCAGGAACGGCCTGGGACGGGGTGCTTGAAGACATAGCCGAGCTGGACCTCAGTGGTAAACCTGTTGCGGTCTTTGGTTTGGGGGATTCTGGAAGTTATACCGATAACTTCTGCGATGCCATGGAAGAGCTTCATAATTTTTTCAAGCAGGCCGGCGCCACGATGGTGGGCTATGTGGACAAAAGTGACTATACGTTTGAAGAGTCGAAAAGTGTGGTTGGAGACCAGTTCTGTGGGTTGGCGCTGGACGAGGACAGCGAATCCGACATGACGGATGATCGCCTCGCTCGATGGGCCGAACAACTCAAACACGAAATGCCAGGGTTGTGAACCCAACCAGCATCTGCCCTTTTGACCTCTGATGGGACAGGGCTTCCATCGTAATTCGTGACATTGAGAAGCTTACTCTCTTGCGGGGGTGAGCTTCTCTACTATGGGACAATCAATCTCGTCTCGCAATCCCGATCAAACAGCAGCTTGTTGTGTCCGTTAAGACCAGGCTGCGAGGCATGGCCAAGAACCACTGCAAAGGGTCTTCCGACCTTGAAAATGCTCGATTTGTTAGACGATTCAGCTCTTCCTCCCTTGATGCCTGGTGTCAACGGCGGGTCTCCAGCGTTTCCCTCACTCTGCCCGCCCGTCCCTAATACCGACTTTTTCTTCTTGATCTACTGCCCTGCCTTTCTTCATGGTCCCCTATAGTAGAAAGTTGTCTGCCAGGGTTGCCCCTCCCCCATCGACAGAAGAAGCACCTGCCCCCGCTGCTAACGGGCCTACGCCAGGGCGTGCAGTGGCTCGTGCAGCAGGAGGGTTCCCCCGGCCAACGGAGCCGCGGCCTGGCGGCGGGTGTGTTTGCGGGCTGCTTCCCGTTCTTTGGCCTCCAGACCCTGCTGGGCGTTGCCCTGGCTTCGTTATTGCAAGGAAACCGCATCCTGGCGGCGGCCGGCACCTGGATCAGCAACCCGTTCACCTACGTGCCCCTCTACTGGTTCAACTACACCATCGGCAAACGTCTGCTGGGGGAGCCCGGCGGGCTTGACGGTCTCCATGGCGGCGCTGCATCGTCCGTGCCCTGGAACGACGTGTGGTCCTTGGGATGGGCGGTGGCCCGCTGTGTTCTGCTGGGGTCAACCCTGGTGGGCCTGACCTCGGGGGTGGGTCTGGGTTTGTTCTGCTGGCTCTGGCTGCGCCGCACCCGTCCAGCGCCATGAGTCCACCAGTTGGTGGAACGGGTCCCAGTTGTCGTGGTCGCTGATGGCCTGCCACACCTGTTCAATTACGGGGCGGGTGGGGGTACGGGTCAAGTTCCAACGCTGCAAGGCCCAACGGGTGGCCATGCGGCCGTCCCCAGGGAGATTGTGCCAATGACTCCACCAGCAGTCACGCCAGGCCAGCCACGGTTGGCGGGGCGGCTCCGGCGCTTGCCAAGGGGTCAAGGCATCGGGTTCCTCCAGGTCCGAGTGGCTGACCTGATCCCTCAAACCAGCGAAAAAGTCCCCGTAATCAATCCTCCAGGACGCCAGCAGTTGCAGCGTCAGGGGCACCAGATCCCCGTCGGGAGGATCCGTGGTTTGAACCGGGACCCACGGCTGAACCAGTCCAAGGCGCCGCAACAGGCCGGAGCGGTAGGAGGTCTCGTAGACGGACCCGAACGGCGTCATGGCGGCCTCAAGGGCCTCAAGGGGCAGCGCCATGGCCAGAGGCCGGAGTAGCAGCTTCAAGTTCTGATGGCAGATGGCCGGCTGACGGCCATAGGCGTAGAGCCCCGTGTGGTCAAAATAGGCTGCCGTGAAGTCGGGATCCCAGGCCGCCAGAAACCCGTAGGGGCCGTAATCGAAGCTCTCCCCCGCCAGGGACATGTTGTCCGTGTTCAGGACGCCGTGGGTGAAGCCGGCCACCATCCACTGGGCCGCCATCTGCGCCACCCGCTCCACCAACTCCCCCACCATGGCCAGCAGGGGGTTGTCCGCTTCGTTCAAGTGGGCGTAGTAGGTGCGCTGCACGTGGCGGAGGAGTCGGCCAAGCTGGGCTGGCTGCTGCAGATACAGCAACCGCTCACAGGTTCCAAAGCGCAGGTGGGTTTGGGCCAGGCGCACCATCACCGAACTGCGGGTGGGGGAGGGTTCGTCCCCGCGATAGAGCTGCTCGCCCGTTTCAATGAGGCTCATGGTGCGGCTGGTGGTCACACCCAGGCGATGGAGGGCCTCCGCGGCAATCACCTCCCGCACCCCTCCCTTGAGGGTCAGACGCCCGTCCCCGCCACGGGACCAGGGGGTCTGGCCCGATCCCTTGGTGCCCAGATCCTGGAGCCGGCCGTGGCGATCCCGCACCTGGCCGTAGAGAAATCCGCGCCCGTCCCCAAGCTGGGGATTGTAGACGCCAAATTGATAGCCGTGGTAGCGCAGTGCCAACAGGGGCTGACGTCCCAGAAAGCGACCGTAGGCGGCCTCCAGATGGTCCCTGTTCACGGTGGCCGGGTCCAGGCCCAATTGCCGCAGCAGATCGTCGTTCCGAAACCGCAAACGGGTTTCCGGGAAGCAGGCGGCCTCCACCACGTCCCAATAGTCACCCCCCAGGTGCTCCAGGGAAGGCTCAAAGGGGAGCCCCAGCAGGGGATTGGCCCGGTTGATGGTCATTGATCGTCATGGTCGGTCGTGCTCCGGCTCCATGAGCCGGTGGAGATCCAGCAGGGTCTCGTCCGTCCCCATGTTGCCTGGCACACAGATCACCGGAAGACCCGCTTGGCCCTTGTTGGGCACGGGAGGCTGCACCAGCGAGATGCCCGGCATCACCTGACCCCGCAGCACCACGCGATCCAGGCCCAGCCCATGGCGCAGCAGGGTGTCGCTGGTGCTTCCCCCTTTGCTGATCACGTAGCCCAAGCCGGGGCACAGGGGAGCCAACAGGATCTTCTGAAGCTGGGCAACGGCCTCCGCCATGGCCAGTTGGCCGGCCCCGTCGCCCCGCAGGCGTTCGCCGCGGCTGGTGTAGAGCGCCACGGTGCGGCGCTCCTGGTGCAGGGTGTGCCCCAAGGCAGCGGCCAGCGCCATGGCCAGAGAGGGGTCCGGGCCATGGTGTAGACGCTCCAGAGGGATCTCCAGGCCCTTCACGGAGGGGGCCGTGAGCAGTGTTGCCAGTTGGCGGTCTGCACCGGGTTGGTGGGAGCCCACCAGAACGAGGCCCGGTTGCGGTCCCCCTGCATCCCGCCGCCGCAGCGCCGCAAAATCCCCTGGAGTCAGCACCTGGGGGCCGGGATCCACCAGGGCGTTAATCAGGCTGGCGGCTCCCCAGCACAGATCCCGATGCCCCTGCTGGCGCCGTCGCTGCATCAGTTGACCAAAACGGCGCAGGTGCTCCGGCTCACTGGCATCCACGGTCACCACGGCGCCCTGGGGGAGGGACGCCAAGCGGCGGCCGGGATCGCCGTGATTCTCCCAGTGAAGTCCGGTGACCGTGGCTTGCGGAATGCGGCCGCCGCTCTTCTGCTCCACCCATGCCGCCAGGAAGCTGGTGGTGTAGCCAAAGCGGCTGTCCCGTGCGTAGCTGCTGAGGTGGACCGGCTGGCCGTGGAGAAAGTGACGGCCGCCCACGGTGGTGCGACCACCCGGCAGGAAGGCCGGCAACAGGAACACCGCCGCAAAAGGACCCAACTCCTGGCCAAGCACCTGTGCCTCCAGGGGGAAGTGGCTGCGCAGGGTGGAATCCCCCCGGCTCACCAACTGCCAGTGCTTCAGATTCAGCCGCTTTAGCGCCAAGCGCAAGTTGCGACAGATGGCGCGAAGACGCACTTCCGCATCCTGGCGGGGCAAGGCGCGGGTGTTTCCCAGAATGAAGACAACATTGGCGGGGTGCTGAAGCCCTGCCACCAGGGTTTCCACACGCCAACTTAACAAGAGCAGGCAACTGTGAACCGTCTGGGAGCCCGTTGGGTCATCATCAATGACAATCAACTTGGTGATGGGCGCTGGGGTCATTGACACCGGGACGTGAGATGGGAAGGGCCACAATGCCCCGTGGCTGGCTGCGGCCCACGCTGCAGGAGGTTCCCGATCTCCTGCGCCAACTCAACGTGGCCCGTCAACCCTGGCGCCCTGCCGGGCTGGGGGCACATTTCCATTGGTGTCACTCTGGGCCGTGGGACGGTCAGGTTGTCTCCGTTGCCGGCAACAACAGGATCCTCCGCCATAGCGTGGAAGACTTCACCATCGAGGTGGAGGCGGGACTCCCCCTGGCCTGGTTGCAGGCGGCCTTGGCGGAACAGGGGCAATGGCTGGCGGTGGACCCTCCGCCGGCTGGCAGCCAAGGCACCGTTGGCGGACTGGTGGCCCGTGGCCTCTCCGCCGGTCTGCGCCATCGCTATCTGGGCATCCGGGATCAGCTCATCGGGGTGGGCTTTGTGCGGGCCGACGGCGTGGCAGCCAAGGCAGGCGGCCGTGTGGTCAAGAACGTGGCCGGCTACGACCTCATGCGACTGCTCTGCGGCTCCTGGGGCTCCCTCGCGCTGCTGACCCGTCTGACCCTGCGCACCTATCCCATCCCCCCCCAGCGGCGTCACCTGCTGCTTTGTGGCCCCCGGGAATCCATGCTTCAACTGCGCCAGTGGCTGTTGCGCTCCTGTCTCACCCCGGAGCGGATGGACTGGTGGAGTCCCGCCATGGCAAGGCGGTTGGGCCATGGAGCTTCTCCAGAGGGTGATCTGTACCTGGCGATCAGTTTGGGCAGCATTTCCCAGGACGCCATCAAGGCCCAAGAGCAGGCCCTGGCGGCACAGCTTGGGGACTCCGTCCGGATACAACCCTTGCCCAACTGGCCACAGGTGGCCCTGGCGCGGCCGCCGGAGCCAGACGCCTGGCTCTTGCATCTGGGCTGCCGCCCTGCATCCATGGCCCAGCTCATGCTGGAGAGTGGCGCCGCGGGGCTGTGTTGGCACGGTGGGCTCACCACCGGCCTGGGCTACGCCATCGGCGCCCTCACTGCTGAGCAGGTGCTTCAGTTGCGGAACCACCTCACGGCCCATGGTGGTTTTCTGACCATTCTGGTGCAGCCCCACGGCAGCATCCCGTTTCCCCTGCCGCCGTGGCAGCGTCAGCCTGCTGCGGACGTGATGCTGGCCGTTAAACACGCCCTGGACCCCTACGGGTTGGTGGGCGGCGGTGGTGGCGTGCCGGGGAGTTGAGTGGTGAGGACACGGGTAAACTCCAGGCTCCACCTCCGGGACAGAATGTCCAGCCATTGAACGGTGACGGAATCGCCGTACTGGCGAGCTTCCGCCAGCAATTGTTGAGCAGTCTCCAGGTCGCCGTTGTCCTGCCGCAACATGGCCTGGGCAACAAGGGGGCGCGGATCCGTCTCCCTGCGCTGCGAGCGGTCGATCATTTGCTCCAACAGTTGGTCTGCCGCGCCCACCTTGCCCTGGGTGCGGCGCACGTCCGCCAACAGCAAGCCGTAGGGAACGGCATCAACCGTTCTCTCCGTATCCGTATCCGGCGGCTCCGGGGGCTGAGCCCGTTGCCAGGCGGCGTCTGCCACGGCCTCTGCCCGGTCTGCCTCGCCCCGCTCCAGCAGGATGCGGCAATAGAGCCGCAGCAGTGAAAGGTTGTCGGGGTCCACCGCCAGAAGACCTTGAACCTGCCGTTGGGCAGCGGTCAACTCGCCACTGGCCCGCAGCAGCTCGGCAGCCAGCAAGCTCAACTGCCAGCGCTGGGGATGCTTCCGGTGCAGGGCCTGCAAGTGGTCGTAGGCGGCCTGGAGATCCCCTTGCTGAAGCTGGGTCGTGATCAACTCCAGCAGCAAGTCCGGATCGTCCGGCAAGCGACCCGGTTGCTTGCGGAAGTTGACAACCTCCTGTTGCTCGGCCGGAACGGCCGAGGTGGTGGCCACCTCGGCAGAGGTATTGCCGGACGCCCACCAGCCCAGGAGAAAAATGCCGCCATAGCTGCCGCCAAGCAACACGCCCTGGAGTAACAGAACGATGGCACGGGGCACGGTGGGCGGTCAGGGGTCTGGCAGGATTAAACTGTCTCACAGGGCAGGAATCCAGGCTGGGGATGGCAAAACAACCCATTTCACCGGTGACAGACCCTCTGCAATTCCGAGCCATCGGACTTGTGAGGGGCATCTATCGTTCAGACGGTCCGGACTCCTTCACCACCGGAGTCATCCACACCGCGGACAACACCCAACTGGAGGCCGTTCTTCTCGGCCGCGTGATCCATTTGGTGCGGCGGCACGTGGACTTGGACCAGCCCCATCTCTGGGTGTGCTACCCACGCAATCGTGACAAGGACCAGGACAAGCTCCACCTGCAAGTGATGGGCCTTTGGGAGCCCAGCTTGCTGGACCGTACCGATGCGCCGCCGCAAGCCCCCCAGCCGTCCGAAGACCCGCAGGATTCCCAGAATATTGAGCCGTCAGACGGGTATTTTTCCGTGCGCGGTGAGTTGATGTTCACGGATCCCGAAGCACGGCAGCTTGTGGTCAGAATTCGCCAGCAGCCCCGGGGCAACACCACCTCTCAGCGCGGACGCAACTTCAAGCTGACGCTCCATGGGGCTGTGCCACGCCGTGCTTTGCGCCACTTCCTCAACCTGGACCTGAAACGCCATGGACAGAGTCTGCACGTGGAGCGCTACGACGTGATTCAGTTTGTGAGGAGAGGACGTTTTGACAGAGAGCAGGGTGGACGGGGGAGAGTGCTCCACGGCAGAAGACCGGTGGGCCGCCCCCTTGGGTCGGGTGACTCTGCAGGACCAGGCCGGCCGCGGCAAGGCGTTCTCAAACGCTTCAACTTCGAGACCTGAGGTGGGCCGCCTTAACCCAGGCAGGCCATGGGATGGCGCTGGTCAAGACCCAGGGCCTTGGCCACGGTCGGATGGCAGACGGAGCCGTCAGCCGTGTTCAAGCCCCCCAGGAGCTCCGGCTTCTCCGTGACCGCTTCCCGCAACCCGCGCCCGGCGATGGCCTGGACGTAGGGGAGGGTGACGCTCACCAAAGCCTGGGTGGCGGTGCGGGGCACGGCGCCGGGCATGTTGCCCACGGCATAGTGCCCCACGCCATGGACAATGCGCACCGGGTCCGTATGGACCGTCTCCTGGCTGGTGGCCACGCAGCCCCCCTGGTCAATGGCCACGTCCACAATGACCGAGCCGGGGGTCATGCGCTGAACCAGTTGCTCGTCCACCAGTGTGGGGGCGCGGCCACCGGGGGTCAGCACGGCGCCGATCAGCAGATCTGCCGTGGGCACCAGGTGCTCAATGGTGGTCCGACTGCTCACCAGGCCCGTGATCCGGCCACGGCGTTCTGCCTCCAACTGACGGAGTCGGCCCGGGGAGAGATCCAGGAGAATCACCTCGGCATCCATGGCCGCCGCGATGCGGGCTGCGCTCCAACCCACTGTGCCGGCCCCCAACACCACCACCCGCGCCGGTTGGACGCCTGTGCAGCCCCCGATCAACACCCCGCGGCCCCCATGGGGTTTCTCCAGCAGGTGGGCCCCCACCTGGGTGGCCAGCCGCCCGGCAATCTCGCTCATGGGGGCCAGCAGCGGCAGGCTGCCGTCCTCCAGTTGCACGGTTTCATAGGCAACGGCGGTGACCCGGGCCTCCATCAAGGCCCTGGCCACCGCCGGATAGCCCGCCAGGTGCAGATAGGTGAACAGCACCAGGTCTTCCCGTAAAAACCGGTACTCCTCCGGCTGGGGTTCCTTCACCTTGACCACCACGTTGGCGGACCAGGCGGTGGCGGCGTCCACAAGAACCGCCCCCGCCGCGGCAAAGTCCTCGTCCGCAAGACCCGCTTCCTCGCCGGCGCCCCGCTCCACCCATACCCCCAGGCCGTGGCGTACCAACTCCTTGGCGGCGTCCGGCGTCAGCGCCACACGCCGCTCGTCCCGTTTGACCTCCCGTGGAACGCCCACATTGGCAGTTGACGACATGGCCATAGCGACCCAATCCCGGCTCCGGTTATCTTCCCACTCAGGTCAACAGGGGGTAGCCCATGGTCTCCCGCTCAAGTTGCCAGGCCTGGGCCACTGCCGCCGCCAGCTTGCGGATGCGCATGATGGTGCGCTGCCGCTCCGTGACGGAGATGGCGCCCCGGGCATCCAGCAAATTGAAGCAATGGCTGCACTTGAGAACCCAATCCAGGGCCGGAACCGCCAAGCCTTGTTCAGCCAGTTGGCTGGCTTCCGCTTCATAGAGGTGGAACAGCTTCAGAAGACGCTGGGGATCACTGGCGACAAAGTTGTAGCGACACTGCTGCCGCTCCTGTTCCAGCCAGATTTGGCCGTAACGCAGGTGGTGATTCCAGCGCAGATCCCAAAGATTATCCACCTCCTGCAGGTACATGGCCAGCCGCTCCAGGCCGTAGGTAATTTCCACGGAGACAGGACAGCAGTCCAGCCCGCCGCACTGCTGGAAATAGGTGAACTGGGTGATCTCCATGCCGTCCAGCCACACCTCCCAACCCACGCCCCAGGCCCCCAGGGTCGGGGATTCCCAGTTGTCTTCCACAAAGCGAATATCGTGGCGCTCGCAGGCAATACCAAGGGCCTCCAGGGAGCGCAAATAGGTTTCCTGGATACCGGCGGGAGAAGGTTTGATCAGCACCTGGTATTGGAAATAGTGCTGGGCCCGGTTGGGGTTATCCCCGTAACGCCCGTCCCCGGGTCGTCGGCAGGGCTCCGGGTAGGCCACGGCCCATGGCTCCGGACCAAGGGCGCGCAAAAAGGTGTGGGGGCTCATGGTGCCGGCCCCTTTTTCCGTGTCGTAGGGCTGGAGTAGGACACAGCCCTGTTCTGCCCAGAAGCCGTTGAGGGTGGCGATGATCTGCTGGAACGTTTGCGGGCCGGACATGGGGCTGGATATCAGGCTGGACATCAGGAAAGGGGGTCTCCAGGGGGACAACGACTTGGGTGGATGTGATCACCTTGTCTCAAGGCGGGAGAAAGGCCTGTAAGATGATGACAACCCTTGCAGGCATTGAGCATGATTGGCTTGAGTCCGTTGGTGATGGATACCGGGGTCGTTGCGTTCAGAGGCTCGCCGGCGCCACCGCAGCCCCGGGAACTGCAACTGAAGAGCAGGTTGATCACCGCCACGGCCTGGATCTTGGCGCTGTTGGAATTGGTTGTGGCCGTCACGCTGGCCCTGGGCCAAGGCCTGCTGATTGCCATGATTCTCATGGCCTCCCTTGAATCTTCCGAGCAAGGGGATCAACCCGAACCCCCCAAAGCCTAGAATGCCCCGGCGCTGGGGCAGCCAGTCCGGGCGCTGGTAAGCTGGCAACGGAATCATCGTTTTTCGTGCGTCAGGCTTTCATTGCGGGGAACTGGAAGATGCACATGACCTGTGCGGCCGCCCTGCGTTTTCTTGAAGATTTCCTCCCCCAGGTTACGGAAACCCCCACGGACCGGACCGTCATCCTGGTCCCGCCGTTCACGGCCCTGTCCAGCCTCAGCAGCGCCATGCACGGAGGTCGCATTCGCCTGGGTGCTCAGAACGTGCATTGGGACGGGGACGGGGCCTACACAGGCGAGATCTCTGCCCCCATGCTGACGGAACACGGGGTGCGCTACGTGATTGTGGGCCATAGCGAGCCCCGCAAGTATTGGTGCGAAACCGACGAGGCGGTCAACCGTCGCGCCCATGCGGCGCAAAAGGAGGGGTTGACACCCATTGTCTGCATCGGGGAAAGCCTGGAGCAACGCCAGGCCGGGGAAACCGACACGGTGATTCACCACCAAGTGAAAACCGGGCTGGATGGTCTGGAGTTGGATTCCCTGGTGGTGGCCTATGAACCCCTCTGGGCCATCGGCACAGGGCAGACCTGTGATGCCTCGGAGGCCAACCGCATCTGCGGGCTGATCCGCCAATGGTCCGGCAATCCGGAGTTGACCATCCAATACGGCGGCTCCGTGAAACCCGGCACCATTGACGAGCTGATGCACCAGTCCCACATTGACGGGGTGCTTGTGGGTGGCGCCTCCCTGGACCCGGACGCCTTTGCCCGCATCGTCAACTATCAGTCGTTTTAGGGGAACCAAGGCTGCACGCCATGGAAAGCGCCATCCCAGGCCTGGCGCCGGGTCGTACGGCGGTGATGGCGGTGGTGAACATCACGCCCGACAGCTTCAGCGACGGGGGACGTATCACCAGCGTGGCCCAGGCCGTGGATGTCTGTGGCGCCCATCTCCAGGCGGGCGCCCACGTTCTGGATATTGGCGGCCAGAGCACCCGCCCCGGTGCGGAAGAAGTGGGGCCTGCCGTGGAGACGGAGCGGGTGGTGCCCGTGATTCAGGCCGTTCGCCAGCAGTTGGGGCCTGAACCCGTTCTCTCCGTTGACACCTTCCGGGCCGACGTGGCCGACGCGGCCCTGGAGGCGGGGGCGAACTGGGTGAACGACGTGAGCGGCGGCAACCATGATCCCGCCATGCTGCCGCTGGTGGCGCGCCGGCGTTGTGCCTACGTGCTCATGCACCGCCGTGGCAACAGCCGCACCATGGACGCCATGGCCCACTACGAGGACGTGGTGGGGGAGGTGGAGGCTGCACTGCTGCGCCAGACAGCCACGGCGCAAGCCGCTGGCGTGGAGCCCTGGCAACTCCTCTGGGATCCCGGCCTGGGATTTGCCAAAACCACCCACCACAACCTGACCCTTCTGCGCCACCTGTCCCGCCTGGCCCACCACGGTTATCCCCTGCTGGTGGGGCCGTCCCGCAAGCGGTTCATCGGTGCGGTTCTTGAGCAGCCCGACCCCTGCCGGCGCATCTGGGGCACGGCAGCGACGGTCTGCAAGGCCGTTGCCGGTGGCGCCGCCGTGGTGCGCATCCATGACGTGGAGGCCATGGCCCAGGTGGCCACCATGGCGGATGCCCTCTGGCGTTCGCCCCAGGCCGGCTCACCACTGGATGAATCTCAGCCCCAGGTGGCCAACTGACGCCGACACAGGTTCACCAGCAGATCCCGGCGCAGATAGGGGTAGCGACCAACCCAAAGGTTCTGCTGAGGTAGCCAGGCATCGCTGAAGGCCATGACGGGGGAGAAATCCCGACGTTGGGCCATGGCCAGACAGCAAACGGTATCGCCCCGGCGAATGCCCTGGTGCTTCTGCTCCAGGGGGAATGCCAGGGTGCCCAGGAAGCCGTCCTCATCGGCAAGCTCCAGGTTGAGCCAGCGGCGCTTGCTCTCCACCAACTCCAGTCGTCCCTTGGCGTTGACGTCCTCCCGACGCTGCGCCACCCGCTCTTCCGTGAACAGGTCCCCCACTTGGGCCATCACCAGGGCCGTGTGGGGAAACCGGCGCAGACGACCGTTGCGCTGGGCCGCCACGGCCACGGGCGCCCACAACCAGGTGAGGCCGAAGACAATGCCGGTGACCAGCCAAAAGGAGCCCAAGGGGCTGCCAAAACCCAAGGCCTGGCTGAGGAGCAAGCTGACCACCACGGAAATCACCACCCGCTGGAGCAACACCTGGGGGCCGCCCCAGCAGGCGCTGAACTGGGGACCGGTGGCCACCTTGGGGAGCAACCGGTCCCGCTCCGTTCCGCTCAGCGGAATCAGCATGGCGCCTTGAGGAGATGTTCCAGCCCGTACACCAGTCCCTCCAAGGCGCCCACTTGGCGAATGGTTTGCAGGACACCGGGCATGTAGGCGCTGCGGTCGATGGTGTCGTGCCGCAGGGTGTAAGTCTCGCCAGGAGCGCCAAACATCACCTCCTGATGGGCCACCAGGCCGGGGAGCCGGAGGGCGTGGAGCCGCAGACCGCTGGGGCGCTGCCCACCACGACTGCCCGCAAGGCTCTCCTTCTCCTCCACAGCGGCCGGGTTATAGGCCTTGCCCATGGCTTCCATCAACTCTGCTGTTTTGATGCAGGTGCCGCTGGGGGCATCCGCCTTGCCGTTGTGGAACAACTCAATCAACTCCGCATGGTGGTAGAAACGGGCCGCAGCCACGGCGGCCTGCTGCAGCAACACCATGCCCACGGAAAAGTTGGGAATCACCGCAGCGCCAACGGACGCCTTGCGGCTGAAGTCGGCCAGGTCCTCCAGTTGCTCGGGAGAGAGACCCGTAGTGCCAATCACCGGGTGAACGCCATAGGCAATGGCCGCTCGGGTGTGGTCGTACACCACGGCGGGATGGGTGAAATCCACCATCACGGCGCCGCGGTGCTGCTGGCTCGCCAGGCAAAGATGCCCCTCCAGATCCTGGCTCACCACCACCTCCAGAGGACCCAGGCCCAGCAGGGCACCAACATCCTTCCCCTGGGCCTCCGGCGCCGTATCAATGGCGGCCACCAGGTTGAGATCCGTGGCCGCGGTGACGGCCCGCACCACGAGGGAGCCCATGCACCCCAGTGCTCCGACCACAAGAACAGGAATTGTTGAAGCAGAGGAGGAGCCTTGATCGGTAATGGGCATGAGGGCAGGCATGGAGGAAGTGGGCACCCAGGGGGCAGCCCGCTGGACCGGACTCCAGCACGACTCGGGTGAGTTCTGCGGTGACGCCCGTCAGACGGTCCCCCGCTTGGGCCATCACCAGGGCCGTGGGGGGGGAACCGCCGGCGCAGACGACCGTTGCGCCGGGTCGCCACGGCCACGGGCGCCCACAACCAGGTGAGGCCGAAGACAATGCCGGTGACCAGCCAAAAGGAGCCCAAGGGGCTGCCAAAACCCAAGGCCTGGCTGAGGAGCAAGCTGACCACCACGGAAATCACCACCCGCTGGAGCAACACCTGGGGGCCGCCCCAGCAGGCGCTGAACTGGGGACCGGTGGCCACCTTGGGGAGCAACCGGTCCCGCTCCGTTCCGCTCAGCGGAATCAGCATGGCGCCTTGAGGAGATGTTCCAGCCCGTACACCAGTCCCTCCAAGGCGCCCACTTGGCGAATGGTTTGCAGGACACCGGGCATGTAGGCGCTGCGGTCGATGGTGTCGTGCCGCAGGGTGTAAGTCTCGCCAGGAGCGCCAAACATCACCTCCTGATGGGCCACCAGGCCGGGGAGCCGGAGGGCGTGGAGCCGCAGACCGCTGGGGCGCTGCCCACCACGACTGCCCGCAAGGCTCTCCTTCTCCTCCACAGCGGCCGGGTTATAGGCCTTGCCCATGGCTTCCATCAACTCTGCTGTTTTGATGCAGGTGCCGCTGGGGGCATCCGCCTTGCCGTTGTGGAACAACTCAATCAACTCCGCATGGTGGTAGAAACGGGCCGCAGCCACGGCGGCCTGCTGCAGCAACACCATGCCCACGGAAAAGTTGGGAATCACCGCAGCGCCAACGGACGCCTTGCGGCTGAAGTCGGCCAGGTCCTCCAGTTGCTCGGGAGAGAGACCCGTAGTGCCAATCACCGGGTGAACGCCATAGGCAATGGCCGCTCGGGTGTGGTCGTACACCACGGCGGGATGGGTGAAATCCACCATCACGGCACCGCGATGCTGCTGGCTGACCAGGCAAAGGTTCCCCTCCAGATCCTGGCTCACCGCCACCTCCAGAGGACCCAGGCCCAGCAGGGCGCCAACATCCTCCCCCTGGGCCTCTGGCGCCGTATCAATGGCGGCCACCAAGCTGAGATCCGCAGCCGCGGTGACGGCCGGCACCACGAGGGAGCCCATGCGCCCCAGCGCTCCAACCACCAGCACGGGAATTGTGGAAGCAGGAGAGGAGGAGCCTTGATCGGTCACGGGCATGGGGCAGGCATCGGGTCCAAGCTTACCCCAAACCATAACCACGCACCCACTGACACCAACCAACAAGTCCCTTGCCAAAGGGTCCGGCCACCATGGACCATGGCTGCCGTTTGTGGAATTGGCCATGGCCTGCGAGCGCACGTTTATTGCCATCAAGCCTGATGGGGTGCAACGGGGATTGGTGGCGGACATCCTGGGGCGTTTCGAGCGCAAGGGCTTCAAGCTGGTGGGCCTCAAGCTGTTGACCCCCAGCCGGGCGCTGGCTGAGCAGCACTACGGAGTCCATCGGGAGCGGCCTTTCTTCGCGGGGCTGGTGGCGTTCATCACCTCCGGCCCGGTGGTGGCCATGGTGTGGGAAGGGGAAGGGGTCATTGCCAGCGCCCGTGTTCTGATTGGCGCCACCAAGCCACTGGAAGCCGCCCCCGGCACCATTCGGGGCGACCTGGCGGTGGACATTGGCCGCAACGTGGTCCACGGCTCCGACGGCCCGGAGACGGCCCGGTTTGAAATCGGCCTCTGGTTCCAACCGGAAGAACTCAGCAGTTGGCAACCGGCGGATCAAACCTGGCGCACTGAGGCTTGAGCAGGGGCTGGAGAAAAGCGGTTCCAGCGGAAGGCATGGAGGAAGGGGGCGGCCCAGGGGGTGTTGTGGCAGCCCGCTGCCGCTGGACCGGTCTCCAGGACAATTCGGGTGAGTTCTGCGGTGACGGCGGCCAGAAGGACCCCGTTGCGGTGGTGGCCCGTGGCCATCACCAGCCCCGCCAAGGGACCCGGCCCCAACACCGGCTGTTGATCCCTCGTGCAGGGCCGGAACCCGTACCAACGCTCCATGGGGGGCCAGCGGGCCGCTACTGGCAACAATTGCCGTAGACCCTGTTCCAACCGGCTCTGCCCCATGGGGGTGAGACCTGGGGTAAAGCCCACTTGCTCGCTGGTGGCCCCCACCACCACCAGGCCGTCCTGGCGAGGCACCAGGTAGGTACCGGGACCAAAGAGCACCCGCCGCAAAGCCTGGCGCGGCGCCTGCACAGAGAACATCTGCCCCTTGACGGGCATCACCGGCACCTGGGGGAGCAACTGTTGACTCCAGGCGCCGCAACACAGCACCGCCTGCCCACAGGACAGTTTCTGCCTCTCCCCGTCACCGGTGCGCAGGGCAATGCCCACCAAGTGCCTGTGGCCGCCGCCGTCCTCTTCCCCACACAGCCGCTCCACCGTGACCCCTTCCGTAAAACGCACACCACGACGACGGCAGGCCTGCTCCAGGGCCGCCATCAACTGGCGACGATTATCCAACTGGCCATCCTGGGGAAACAACAGCCCGCAGGTGAAGGCAGGGCTGATGCCTGGCGCCTCGGCCTCCAGCGCCGCCCGATCCAGGGGATGGCCCAGGGCTGCCGTGGGGAATGTCTGGCGTTGGGCCTGGCTGGTGAAGGGCGCCACCGTGCCACAGGACAGCCAACCGCAGGGGAGGCCACTGTCTTCCTCAATGGCACTGACCCATGCCGGGATCATCCGGAGACTGCGCTGGCCCAGCGTCAATAGGGGTCCGCCAAGGCCTTCGGCGTGGGGCGCCAGCATTCCGGCGGCGGCAAAGCCCGCCGCCTCCCGCCGGCCACGGCGCAGCAGATGGACGGACCACCCATGCCGGGCCAGGCCGTGGGCCACCGCCAATCCCATCAGCCCGCCCCCCAGCACCAACACCTGCTGTTGCCGGCTCCGGCGTTGTGGGGTCATGGCAGGTCGTAGCGAGGGTCTTGCCTAATGGTGCATGGAACGCTCCCCCGATGGCTGGGCCAGCCGGGGCTGCGGGAGCAGGTAGGATCCTGGAGCGTCTTGAAATGGCTGGCCATGGCAGTTGCGGCTGAGCAAAAGCATCACCACTGGGTTCCCGTTATCGGTCTGGAAACCCATGTGCAACTGGCCACCCGGAGCAAAATTTTCTCCCCCAGCGCCACCGCCTTCGGCGATGCCCCCAACACCCATGTGGACCCGGTGGTGTTCGGATTGCCGGGCAGCCTGCCGGTGCTCAATGCCCGGGTGCTGGAGTTTGCCGTCAAGGCAGGGTTGGCCATCAACTGCCGCATTGCCGAGCACAGCAAATTCGACCGCAAACAATACTTCTATCCCGACCTTCCCAAAAACTACCAAATCTCCCAATACGACCAACCCATTGCCACGGAAGGCTGGCTTGAGATTGAAGTAACCGAGAAGGGACAACCCACCATCACCAAACGCATCGGCATTGAACGGCTTCATATGGAGGAAGACGCGGGCAAACTCCTCCATGCCGGTGCGGATCAACTCTCGGGCAGCACCCATTCCCTGGTGGATTACAACCGTGCCGGTGTTCCTCTGGTGGAGATTGTCTCCAAGCCGGATTTGCGCAGTGGCCGTGAGGCTGCCGCCTATGCCGCGGAGTTGCGCCGCATCATGCGCTACCTGGGGGTGAGTGACGGCAACATGCAGGAGGGTTCCCTGCGTTGCGACGTGAACATCTCGGTGCGCCCCAGTGAAGACGCCCCCTTCGGCACCAAGGTGGAAATCAAGAACATGAACTCCTTCTCCGCGATTCAAAAGGCTTGTGATTACGAATTCAAGCGCCAAGTGCAAGCCGTTGCCGCTGGAGAGGCCGTTATCCAGGAAACCCGCCTCTGGGATGAAGGACGACAATGCACAAAATCCATGCGCAAGAAAGAGGGCAGCAGTGATTACCGTTATTTTCCCGAGCCGGACCTGGGTCCCATTCACGTCAGCGTGTCTCAACGCCAGGCCTGGCAGGCGGAACTGCCGGAGTTGCCCGCTGCCCGCCGCCACCGCTACGGCCAGGGGTTGGGGCTCTCGGAGTACGACGCCCGGGTGCTCACCGACGAGCGACCCATGGCCGATTACTTCGAGGCCGCCGTAACTGCCGGGGGCAAACCCAAAACCGTTGCCAACTGGCTGATGGGCGATCTTTCCGCCCACCTCAATGCCCACAAGCTCAGCGCCGACCAACTTCTGTTCACGCCCGCCCAGTTGGTGGAATTGGTGGGGTTGGTTGAGACCAACACCATCAGCGGTAAGACCGCCAAGGAACTCTTGCCCGAACTATTGGCCCATGGTGGTTCACCGTCGGCCCTGGTGAAGCAACGGGGTCTCACCATGGTGAGCGACCCCGCCCAGCTCACCGCCCTGGTGGAAGAGTTGCTGGCGGCCCACCCCAAGGAGGTGGACCAATTTCGCCAGGGGAAGACCAAGCTCCAGGGCTTCTTTGTGGGTCAGTTGATGAAGAAAACCAGGGGCAAGGCGGATCCCAAGCTGGCCAACCGGATCCTGGCCGACGCCCTCAAGGGTTGATCCTTGGTCAGGGTCGGGGCGCCTGCTTGGCAAGGGCCTCGTCCACCTGCCGGGCCAGTTCCACAAGATCACCGTGATTCTTGAGGATCACGTCAGCCAGGCCGCGCTTGCGCGCCAGCGGCCACTGGGCCTGGATCCGCTGCCGGGCCTCCTGGGGGCTGAGGTGGTCCCTTGCCAGGAGACGCTCCAGTTGGCCGGCCTCATCCAGATCCACCAGCCACACCTCGCTGCACAGGGCCTCTAAACCGGCCTCAAACAGGAGGGGCGCCATCAGCACCACTGTTGCCACTTGGTGATGCCACGCCAGATCCCTGGTGAAGGCGTCTTTCACCAGGGGATGGATCAGGACTTCCAGCCAGCGCCGTTCACCGGGTCGGGCAAAAACAATGCGCCCCAGGGCACGGCGGTCCAGCGCGCCGCCGGGGGTTTGCACCTGCTGGCCATAGCGGTCCAGCACGGCCTGACAGGCCGCCGTGCCGGGCGCCAGCAGCTTGCGGGCATAAACGTCTGCGTCCAGCACCGGCAGACCATGACGGTCCGAGAGGATGGCGGCAACGGTGCTCTTGCCCGTGGCAATGCCGCCGGTGAGCCCAATGCGGCGTTGGGGTCCGCACCAGCGGCACCGTGGGTGGTGGGGCTCCGGCTTCATGCCGTCACCGTTCCTTGGGCAGGAGGAACTGGTACACCTGCTCAATGCGGGCGTTAAGGTCGCCGCCAAGGGTATCGATGCGGGTGTTCATGCTGTAGATCCCGAAAGCGATGGACAGCAACAAGGCAAGAATGGTCACCGCCAAACCAGGCACCGCCACCAGAACGGCAGGTTCCAGCCATGGGCGGCCACCGGGACCAGTGCTGCCTGGCACGGTTGTGGGTGTTGCCTGGGCTTGCGCCTCGGGGCTGGTTGGCGGGCTGGTGGAGGTCATGGGGTGGTGGCTTTATTCCTCAGGCTGAAGGCTTCCCACAATAGTCGGCTCTATCATCAAAGACGTGACAGATGACACCCTGGCCATTGACTGCTGCGGCAGGTGGAGAAAAGGCCTGGTATAAACCGGCCGCATCCCGTTTCTCCAGTGCTACAGGAGGCGCAACAGAGCCATCCTCCCAGGGCCAGGCCTCGACATAGGCGGCACAATCATCAACACCTCTTCTGGGCACCACCAAAAGTCGGACAAGCTTCCCGCACGAGATGCCTCGCACCATGAGAAAGTCAGTTTTGGATAAGGGTTCGCGTGGGCCAGCAGATTTTTCCAAGTAGGGGAAAGACAATTTTTCGTGGTGACCTCAAGAGAAAAGAAGGAAAACTATTATAATAAAACTGACTAAAGCTATAATAGTATTTGCTGTTGAAAAGCTTCTATTTCTAGCAACTTCATTATCTATTTTATTGTTAACTTGATTGGCAGTAATCTGAAGAAGAAGCAAAGGAGAAATTCTGAGTGTCAAACCAGAAAGAATAAATTGTATAAAATAAAAAGGCGTTAGTAAATGTTCTTGCTCAATGAATTGAAAAGTCAAGATAAATAACAGAACTGTATGAATTAAAAATGTCCATAAAGGTGATAAAAATGTTTGCTTAGCAAGTCGGTGTGCTTCTCTGTTAATTCGTCTTGCCAGGCCAATAATCGTTATTTGAGAGAATATTAAAAAAAGACGCGGATGGATATTTTGTCCGCTTGTCTGTTTTAAGTTTTGATGCTGTTTTTGTTTATATTCCTTTATACAGTGCCAATGCTTATAACTCCAGTAAATATCATATATGCCTGCTGTAGAAACAGACATGACGATTAGCTTTTTGATGGAGACAGAGAAGAAAGGGACTGAAGTTGACATTGGTTGAGTCGGCAAAGGTTTACTTGGTTTGAGAGATGGAAAACGTCCCCTGCCCCAGTCCCGGCCCTTTGAGAAGCCTTGCTATGGAAGGGGAGAGAGTCTTATGTAGACCTACTTTGAGGGTCTTCATGGCTTCTCTTAAGATACCAGAAAAGCCAATCAAACAACAGAATTGGAATTAACAAGAAAATGAATATTTTCTTTGGCATTCGCCGTAAACTTTTAGAAGTTACTCTTGTCATAGATGGTAAAGGTGCCATAGCTATATTTGAAGTGAAGTATTCTCGTGTACTTTCACTTTGACTTTCATCTTTTTGAAAGGAGGACAAGTCTGAGTCTTGCTCGATATACATGTCGTATTTCTCGAAATCGGAGAGTACGCTGCTTGAGGTTTCCACCTCCTGTTTGTTAATGGGCTGTCTACTAAAACCACGTTTTACCTGCGCACTACCTCTATGGGGAAGCAAGAAGAAGCCAGCTACAGCAGGAGCAATCAGCAGCCGAGAGAAGAAGCGAGACATGGCGGTTCCTATGAAGATGGTAGGGAGAGAGATGGGGTCTAAGGGAACGCCCCAGCACCAGCCGGGAGGCACAATCCGGCTGGCGCTGAGCCCCGCACCAATCAGAGATCGGTACGAAGCTGAAGGAAGAGGCGGTTGTCGTTGTTGCCGGAGGAGCGGCTGCGGTGGCTGGCGCTCAGGTCCAGATCCAGGCTGTCGTCCAGTGCGTAACGGAGACCGGCGCCGTAGAGGGTGCTGGTGTCGCTCATGTCCAGTTGGGTATAGGGGGTGAGGAGAGCGTTGCCGGTGGGGATGCCGTAGGCCACTTCAGCATGGAAGCGGGCCGTCAGTGGTGTAGCGCCCAGGTCCAGGTCCGTCAGGTCGTTGTAGCGATCCCAGGCATCCACCAGACCCTCCAGCCCCGCGAGGGAAGCGTTGGCCTGTCCGAAGGAGGGTTGCAGGGCCAGGGAGAGGCCTTCCCCCTGTGGGCCGGGCTGCAGGGAGAGGCCGCCGCTGATGCCCCATTCGCTGCGGTCACCCCCAAACAGCAGCACCCGTGCGGTGGTGGAGCCGCTCAAGCGCCCTTGATCCGGTAGCCAGTTGAGGGAACCGCTCAGTTCCGTGGCGCTGGGATCCGAGTTGCTCAGCAGCAGCGCCAAGTTCGCGGAAGACTTCACCCGGCCTGCATCAAGGGCGAAGTCACGGGAGAACTGGGCAGCAAGGCGACCCTGCTGGCTATCGCTATCCAGGAAGGAAACGGTGGCGCCACCCACCTGAATGGCAAGGGCGGAGACGTCCGATTCCCACACACGGAGATTAGCGCCGGCCGCAACGCTGAAAAGATCGCCGCTATCAGTGGTGGTGGAGCCTTCCACAAAGTCGAAACGGTCGTCGGCAATGGCGGCAATGGTGGTTTCTGTTTCCCCACGGCCGTAGCTGATGCTGGCCTGGAGGGTGAGATTGTCCGTGGCGTCCCAGGCAACGGTGGGGGAGACGGTGAACAGCCGCAGGGCATAGTCCCCCTCGGGTGTCGATCTCCCTGTCCTCAAAATCCACGTCGGCGCGGGTGAAGGCCAACTGCACACCGGTCACCAGTGGTGCTTCAGGATTGGGCAACACGTCCAGACCAAAGCGGTAGGTGGTGCTGCTGCCGTCCAGGTCGGAATCGCCGCTATCGTCGCTGAAGCGGGAGAAATCCACGCCGCCGCTGAAGAAACCGCTGAAGCGCCTGGCACTGCCGCCGCTCCCCTCCTCCTCTGCCCCGCCCTGGGCAAGGGAGAAGGGATAGGCAAACTTCCGACCGGAAAACGCTTGTGCCAGAGAGAAGTTACCGTTCTCCAAGGCGTCCTGGTGGACGTAGAGCGCCGTGGCAAAATCGTTGAACAGGTTCCCCATCCCGCTGCTGGATTGGTCGCCAACGCCGGGTTGTTGATTTTCCAGTCGTTGTTGTAGCTGTTGTTCAAGTTGTTGTCTCTGGGCCTCTATCTTCCTGGTCTGGGCTTTGGTTCTTTCTACATCTACAACCATAGAGGCAAATTCGGCAATATCTTTGACGTCGCCAACAAATCCTCCAACGGGAATAGCTTTTCTCAACGTCTTACCCAAAACTTTCTTTGCCACTTTTTCAACAATCTCGCCCTTCGCCACGTCCTTACCCGCGTCAATAGTCCCCTCCGGGTCAAAATTCTCCGCCAACTCATCAAGGAAAGATTGCTCTTCCTCCTCTTCAGGCTGGGTCTCCGGTTCCTCCGGCTGGGTCTCCAGTTCCTCCGGCTGGGTTTCCGCCTCTGGGTCAGGTTCAAATTCCGGTTCGGTTTCCGGTTGGTTTCCGGGTCTGGAACTTTCAGGTCTGGAACTGGACACCGTGACGGTGAAGGACAAGCTGGCGCTGTCTTCGCCGTCCCTGGCGGTCACCGTAATGGTGGCGGTTCCCGTGCCTCCCCCCACCACGGCGTTGTACGTCAGTCTGCCGCCGCTTGTTATCACTGCCCTCACCAGGCCGGGATTGCTGCTGACAGCGGTGTAGGTGAGATCGTCCCCGTCGGGATCACGGAAATGGTTGCCTGGATTGTTGGTAAAACCCCAGGCAAGACGATCCGTCTCGTCCATGCCGGATCTAGGGAAGGTTATGTCTCTATGCTGACGAACGACCTCGGGTGGGGTGTTTTCAGGTTCATGGCATACTGCGTAATAAGGGAGTGATTCTATATTAGGGAGCCACTCAAGTCGATGGGTGGTCACAGTTTGACCTTCCCAGGTAAAGGGACTAGAGACAGTAGCTCTTGCAAGATCGTTTGGAGTGCATATAGGAACTGTGAAGTTGTAACGTGGATGTCCAGGCGGAATGAATAGTCCACCCTTACGACCATTTTCGGGATCTGTGGACTGGTCTCCATATCTAAAATGATGTGCAAGAGCTGGTGTTCCCAGGGTCAAGGCTGTTAACGCTGAGAAGGACGCAACAGCAGACCATCCGGACAGGAGAAGAGTCAGGGAGTTTGCGCCTGGATCCGCTTGGGGAAGCAACTGACGTGGGCTTGTTTTACCCGAGACGTTTGCGCCGTCCCGTGGGCAAGACCTGCATCCGGGAGAACCTGGAGAAGAGAGGCCCAGTCCCGACAAATTGTTGCGAAGTTTTATTACAAGATTTTTATCATTCGCACCAGGCTTGGCGAAGTTAGCTAGGGCGAAGTTAGCTAGGCTGGTGTGCTGGTGTGCTGGTGTGCTGGTGTGCTGGTGTGCTGGTGTGCTGGTGTGCTGGTGTGCGCCTTGAGAACTGGGACAGCTCTTTGAATCATACGAGGGAACGCTACAAACATTGGCGACATTGACATTTGAGCAGGCAACCGCGCTTTTGTCAAGCCTCTCTGCGGCCCAGGTGCAAGCTGGGCAATCAATCTTCACGTAACGGCAATGGACCAATCCGCTGGGCGCTCCTCGGCCATCCCCCATGGCGTTGAACCAGCGTTGACGCCTTCACGGCGTTTCAACCGTCTTGGATAAACCCAACGCCAGGGCGGCGGAGAGGTGGCCCTTGATCAACGTCACCTCTCCACGCACGTCCTTGAGTTCGCTGCTGACCTGGTCAATACGACCGTTGAGCTCGTCACGCACCCGCTCAATGCGGCCGCCCAGGTCTTTCACCTCCCCATGGACACCTCGAATCTGATCTCTCACCTGGCCGGACAGGCGGATCTGGAGGCCCATCAGGGCACACCCATGCCAAAGACGGAAAACAAAACGCTGAAGGGCATGACCATGGTCAACGTGAATCCACACTAAGCGAGGATTCCCACACGGGCGCAAGGTCGTTGCTCGGAAGCCTCTTCACCAAGCCCGCCTCCTAATCTATCGTCGATTCCAACTTCGACCTTACGGCATGGGAATTGTGGAGGGTCCTTGTTCCTGGTCTCCCATTGGGGGAGGCATCACGGCGCCAGCGGGATTCCAGGCCAGTGGCGTGGCTGTGGGCTTGAAACCTTCGGGCGCCCGGGATCTGGCGGTGGTGGTGGCGCCGCCAGGGGCCAGTTGTGCGGGGGTCTTTACCGGCAACCAGGTGCGGGCGGCTTGTGTGGACCTGTGCGCCGAGCGGCTCCAGCGCAGCGGGGGGCAGGCCCGGGCTGTGGTGGTCAATGCCGGCCAGGCCAATGCCTGCACGGGGGACTTGGCGCGGGCGGAGAGCGAGCGTATCACCACAGCCCTGGCCCGGCGGTTGGATCTTCCCCCGGAGCAGGTGCAGATCTGCTCCACCGGCGTCATTGGTCAGCCCCTGCCCATGGACCGCCTGCTGGCGGGACAGGCTGCCCTCAACGCAGAGTTGGCGGCAACGGAGGAGGCCGCTACCGCTGCTGCCGAGGCCATCCTCACCACCGACCTGGTGAGCAAGCAATACGCCGTGGAGGCTCGCCTCGGAGACCGGGTGGTGCGCCTGGGGGGAATGGCCAAGGGTTCCGGCATGATTCACCCGGACATGGCCACCATGCTGGCCTTCGTCACCTGTGACGCAGGGGTGGATCCCCAATGGTGGCAGCGGACGCTGCAAGCGGCGGTGGACGGTTCCTTTAACGCCGTCACGGTGGACGGAGACACCAGCACCAACGACACCGTGTTGGCCTTTGCCGCTGGCGCCCCCCTGCCTGCAGAGCACCTGCCCCAACTGGCGCTGGGCCTGGAGCGCCTCTGCCGTGATTTGGCCAAGGCCGTCGCCCGGGATGGAGAAGGGGCCACATGTCTCCTGGAGGTGACGGTGAGCGGCACAGCTACTGCCGCCGAAGCCAGGACCATGGCCCGCACCATTTGCAGTTCTTCCCTGGTGAAGACCGCCATCCATGGCCGTGATCCCAACTGGGGCCGCATCGTGGCGGCGGCGGGCCGCTCAGGGGTCCACCTGGATCCCAAGGCCCTGGCCCTCTGGATCGGTCCCCATCAATTGGTCAAGGACGGCGGGCCGCTGGCGGTGGATCGGGCCGCTGTGAGGCACTATCTGCAAGAGCGGGCCGCTGGCGCCTATTTGCAGGACGACTGCGTGGAGATCCGCCTGGTGGTGGGCGCAGGTCCGGCATCAGGGTCTGCCTGGGGTTGTGATCTATCGCCGGAGTACATTCGCATCAATGCCCACTACACCACCTGACAAGGCGTCTCAACAGGCCACTGCCCCCAGGAGAGGCGGCCCTTCTGGCAAGACGTCCGGAAAGAACCGCAAACCCTGGTGGAAGAGCCCCTGGATCCCCCTGGGACACCTTGTGGCCGGCCTGGCCCTCTCCCTGGGATTCCACGTGACGTTCCGGCTATGGGATCAGACGAAGACCTACGAGCCCCTCGACCTCTCCCCACCCTTTGCCGCAAAACCCCTTCCCGGCACCAGTCTGGACAGCCTCGTGCGCCGCTATGGAAGCCAACTGTCCCCACTCTTGAATCCCACCGCCCCGCCAGACCGTCCCGTGCCACCGCCACTGGTTCTGACACCGGATGGCCCAGCGAACGGCCCAGCCCCAGCCGTCACCCGGACCACCCCTGAACGCCGCGACGACGGACCTACCCGGAACCAGCCTCCCCCTACGGGACCGTCCGCCTCTGCTCCCCCGTCCTTCGGGGCACCGCCACTCTCGTCGCCTCCCCCTCCTGCCCCTTGAGGAGGGGCAACGCAGTTGCCGGTCCCATGATTCAGACTGCAGGTCCTTGTGTTTCAGGTATGCCGTCAACGCGGATGCTGCTCCTGGCCACTGCAAGCCGGCTACGATCCCGGATTCGCAGTGGTCTTGCGGATGCCACTGCCCAGATGGTCACGGAAGCGGAGTTGGCGGCGCAGCACGTGCAACAGGAGTGGCAGCTTTTCTGGCAGGAAGTCCAGTTGGAGGCGGAGCGGCTGGAGCAGCCAGGGGAGGAGGCGCCAGAGCCGGACCCATCGCCGTCCACCGCATCCCGGCAGGGGCCTGCCGCGGACCAGCAGCAGGACTCCGAAGGTGAGAGCCAGCCCCAGCCGGAACCCACCACCCGGAAGCGGACCAGCCCTGCCCAGGTGCAGGAGAGCATTGACCAGTTGCGTGCCGAGGTGGCCGGGCTGAACCAGCGTCTTGAGCAAAACACCCTGTGACGGCGCGACACGACAGCGGGGCGTCCTGGCTCTGGCGGCAGCGGCGCATTGTCCGCATCTGGACGTTTGTGGCCCTGCTCCTGCTGCGGCTGTGGTGGGATCAACAACCCTGGGTTGACCGTGGCCCCAACCGGGAAGAGCGGCGACGGCGGCAGCAGCGACGGCGCGCCCGATGGCTGCTGCAGGAGCTCATCAACATGGGTCCCACGTTCATCAAGCTGGGACAACTCCTCTCTGCCCGTCCTGACGTGCTGCCACCCGACTACGTGGCCCAGCTCAGCAAGCTGCAGGATCAGGTGCCCGCCTTCCCCTTCTCCCTGGCCCGGCAGTTGCTGCGCGAGGAGTTGGGTGAGCGGCTGAACCAGGTTCTCTCCATTGAGGAGACGCCCCTGGGTTCCGCCAGCCTGGCCCAGGTGCATGGAGCCCGCCTTGCGGACGGCCGCGCCGTGGTGCTGAAACTGCAACGCCCCAATCTGGACCGACTGTTCCGGTTGGACCTGGAGGTGATGCAGCAGGTGGCCCGGTTGTTGCAGCGCCATCCCCGCTGGGGCCGGGGTCGGGATTGGCCCGCCTTGGCGTTGCAATGCCGTCGGGTGTTGCTGCGGGAGCTGGATTTTGGTCTGGAAGCGGAATACGCGGCCCGTTTCCGTCAGCAATTCGCCGATGACCCCATGGTGCGGGTGCCGGCAGTGGTGTGGGAGCTTTGCAGCCGCCGCGTGCTGTGCCTGGACTACGTGCCCGGTCTGAAGATCACCGACCGTCAGGAATTGCTGGAGCGCGGCTTGAATCCCCGGGAGGTGGCCAGCCGTGGCTTGGGCAGCTACCTGCGCCAGTTGGTGGTCTTCGGTTTTTTCCATGCGGATCCCCACCCGGGCAACCTGGCTGTGGCCGATGACGGTGGCTTGATCTACTACGACTTCGGCATGATGGGCACCGTGTCCCCCCTGTTGCGGAGCCGTATCCGCCGTATGGTGACCTATGCCGCATCACGGGATGCGGCCGGGCTCACCGAAGAATTGCAGCGGGTGGGTCTGCTGGCCAAGGGCATTGACCTGGGGCCTGTGCGGCGTCTGGTGCGGCTGATGCTCAAGGAAGTGCTCACCCCCCCCTTCTCCTCCCATGTGTTGGAGAAGCTTTCCGGTGATATTTACGATCTGGTCTATGGCCAACCCTTTCGTCTACCACCGGATTTGATTTTCGTGCTGCGGGCCCTCTCCACCTTCGAGGGAGTTGGCCGCACCCTGGATCCGGACTTTACCCTGGTGGACATCGCCAAGCCTTACCTCATTCCTCTCATGAACAGTCAAGACAAGGACAGCCAAGGCGCCGGGACCAAGGTTTTCCTCAGTGGTCTCAGCCGCCAGGCGGCGGAAGTGGGCAGCCGTGCCCTGGGTATTCCGCGCCGCCTGGATGAAAGCCTGGCCCGGCTGGAGCAGGGAGACCTGCAGGTGCAGGTGCGCTCCGGGGACAGTGAGCGCATTCTGCGGCGCTTGGTGCTGGCGCAGCAATCCAGTGGTCAAGCCATGCTTCTGGGGGGCCTGGCCATTGCCGCCGCCATCCTCTCCACCAGTCTGAGCGCCTCCCCCTGGCTGGCGGTGCTGCCCCTGGCGGCCATGGCGCCTGTGGTGAAGGGCTGGCTACAAGCCAACCTGCGCCTGCGGCGGGAAGAGCGTCTGCCGGGAGGCTGAGGGGGCAGGGCAAAGGCGTGGCGCTCAGTCAAATGAAGCGCTCAGCACGATGATGCCCACCGTGGCCCCATGCCCACGGCGCCTCCATAACGGGCCTGGCTGCCCAACTCGTCTTCAATGCGCAGGAGCCGATTGTATTTGGCCACCCGCTCGCTGCGGCTGAGGGAGCCGGTCTTGATTTGTCCAGACCGGTTGGCCACCGCCAGGTCGGCAATGGACACGTCTTCCGTTTCCCCGGACCGGTGGCTCACCACACTGGCGTATCCATGGCGGCTGGCCAGGGCCATGGCCTCCATGGTTTCGCTGAGGCTGCCAATCTGGTTGACCTTGATCAGAACGGCATTGGCCACCCCTTCGTCAATACCCCGCTGCAGCCGCTGTTGATTGGTGACAAAGAGATCATCCCCCACAAGCTGAACGCGATTTCCCAGGGTTTGGGTGAGGCTTTCCCAACCGCTCCAGTCGTCCTCCGCCAGGCCGTCCTCAATGGAAACGATGGGGTAACGATCACAGAGACCAGCCAGCTCCTGGACCATTTCAATGGAGCTGAAGCTGCGCCCGCCGAAGTGATAGGCGCCGTCACGGTAGAACTCCGTGCTGGCCACGTCCAACGCCAGGGCAATCTGCTCGCCGGGACGATAGCCGGCCCGCTCAATGGCCTCCATCAACAGGGTCAGGGCCGCGTGGTTGTCCGGCAGGTCCGGGGCAAAGCCCCCTTCATCCCCCACGGCCAGAGACAGCCCCCGCCCCTTGAGCAGGTCCTTCAGAGCATGGAACACCTCGGCCCCCATGCGCAGGGCTTGGCGGAACGTGGCGGCCGCATGGGGCACCACCATGAACTCCTGAAAATCCAGGGTGTTGCTGGCATGGGCGCCACCGTTGAGCAGGTTCATGAGGGGCACGGGCAGCACCGTGGCCATGGGTCCCCCCAGGTAACGGTAAAGTGGCAGCCCCAGGCTCTGGGCTGCCGCATGGGCAGTGGCCAACGACACCGCCAGCACCGCATTGGCCCCCAGGCTGGACTTGTTGTGGCTGCCGTCCAGATTCGCCATGGCCTGATCCACGACTTGTTGCTCCAGGGCGTTGAGGCCGCAGATGGCCGGTGCGATGCGCTCCTCAATGTTGGCGACCGCCTTGAGCACCCCCTTGCCCCCATAGCGGCTCTTGTCGCCGTCCCGCAGCTCATGGGCCTCATGGGCGCCGGTGCTGGCGCCGCTGGGCACCATGGCCCGCCCCATGGCCCCGCCTTCCAACTGCACTTCAGCCTCCACGGTGGGGTTGCCGCGGGAGTCCAACACCTCCCGAGCCACCACTGTGTCAATCACCAAATCAATGGAATCCAGCACTGCCCAAACCAGGCAAAAGCGCACACAGCTTAGGGACTCAACTGGGCGCTGCCAACGGTTCACCATCCATCGCTAGGTTGATGGGGTTCCTGCTGCCAGCCATGACAATCCCTCCATCCCAATCCCCCGATCAGGGTGCGGCGGAATCCCCCCCCAGTCCGGCGCGGCTTTTGCTGGTGGACGACGAGCCTGGTCTTCGCAAGGCCACCCAGGCCTATCTGGAAGAGGAATCCTTTTGCGTGGACACCGCCAAAGACGGTGAGGAGGGTTGGGAGAAGGCTCAGCAACTGCTCCCCGATCTGGTAATCAGCGACGTGATGATGCCCCGTTTGGATGGCTACGGGCTCCTGGCCCGGCTACGGGAAGACGAACGGCTGGCGGGCACACCGGTGGTGTTTCTCACCGCCAAAGGCATGACTGCAGACCGCATTGCCGGTTTCGTAGCCGGTGTGGACGACTACATCCCCAAGCCCTTTGATCCTGACGAGTTGGTGGCTCGGGTGCGCAGTGTGTTGGCCCGTCAGCAGCGGCTCCTTACGGAAGCGGCCCGCTTTGCCGATGCGGACGTGGGTCAGTTGGCCAAGCAGATTACCGAGATTCGCAGTCTCCTGGGCCAGGGGGGGGGGCAAGGCAGTTTGATGGGCAAACAAGGAGGCCGTGGTGTTGGCGAAGCGCCTCAGCAACAGTTCACGCCACGGGAGGCCAGTGTGCTGCAACTTGTGGCGGAAGGACTGATGAATAAACAAATCGCCAAACAACTGGGCACATCCATCCGCAACGTGGAAAAGTACGTGAGTCGTCTGTTTGGCAAAACATCCACCTCCAGCCGCACGGAATTGGTGCGCTATGCGTTGGAACATCGTTTGGTGGACTAGGAGGATGATGCTCATGGTCACGGATGTTATCTTTAATACGCCAGAAGGATTGGTTGATCTCTCCTGATATGAGGTCATCCCGCGTGGGACTATCGTCCGATTTTTCGTGGCGCCCAACAGGAACGTGGATGGATGAAGTCTTCTATCCAGGGACAGGGGTTTCATTCCG
>VXNS01000057.1 GCA_009840445.1 Synechococcus sp. SB0662_bin_14 | reverse complement strand
TCTCCTGAAGCCAGGTTGTGGCCGTCCCATCGCTCGACTTGGGGATGGGCGTGAGATTGAATAGATCTTTTTTCTCTCCGAAATCTCCACTCATATAGATCCCAGCCGTCTTCATAGTTACCGATTAGAAGCTGCACCAACGAGAGATTCAAGTTGACCTGTGGATAGTCAGGTTTGAAGGCCAGCGCTTTCTGATATGAGGCGATAGCAGCCTGCAGATCTCCCTGCTCCTGAAGCACGAGGCCAAGATTATAATAGACTTGTGGATAGTCGGATTTGAAGGCCAGTGCCTTCTGATACGAGGCGATAGCAGCCTGTAGATCTCCCTGCTCTTGAAGCGCAAGGCCGAGACCATGATAGGCTTGCGGATAGTCGGGTTTGAAGGCCAGCGCTTTCTGATACGAGTCGACAGCGGCCTGCAGGTCCCCCTGCTCCCTCAAAGCAGCGCCGAGGTTGTTGAGTGACGTCGGACAGGTGGGTTTGATAGCAAGCGCTTGGCGATAGGCATCAATAGCAGCCTGAAGGTCACCCTGTCTCTGAAGGGCAAGGCCGAGGTTATAATAGACTTCTTCCGAATGATTGGTATTGACGGCAATGGCCTTCCTGAGCAAGAGAGTCGCCTCTTGCACTTTGCCTTGTCTCCAGCAGATGCCTGCTTCTTCAATGAGTCTTCCGTAGGTGATTTCAGCAGCTTTATTCAACTTGCCAATTTTTGCGGATGCTGGGTAACTTGTGCCCCTTTTCATCGTGCTCCTTTTCATCTCGCCAAACCCACCGGCAACATTGATTTTCTTCTGCATAAGGACAGGTCGCGTCTGGAAGCTGGTAGACAGCCATGGGCGGAAGAGAAGAACGGACAGAGATTAGGGAGCAACTGTCCCACTGAGAGCCCAGGCAGGACTACCAAGGAGATCAAGGGATGAAGGATAGGCGAGAAGACGCCTCAAAAACTGAACGCCTTTCCCCGTAAAGCACTGTCTCGCCACAAGAACGTCAGTCTTGGAGAGGGTTTGCATGGGCCAGCAGGCTTCTTTCAAGCGTTACATTCAGTCACATTCAGTTGTTCACGTATTGTCTCCAAAACCCTACAAAAAAAGGTACTTTTCTGGCCCTAGGCTTTCCTCAAAGCCATGCTTGACCTGTAATCCCAGCATCCCCCGCCTATGGCCTTGATCCAACAGTCCGATGCCGCGCCCCAGGTCCCCGGCGGGGGATGCGCCCAGCCGCTGACGCTGCTGCGGGAACGGGGCCAGCGGGAGGTGTTCTGCGGTCTCACCAGCATTGTCTGGCTCCATCGCCGCATGCCGGACGCCTTCTTCCTGGTGGTGGGCTCCCGCACCTGTGCCCACCTGGTCCAGTCCGCAGCGGGGGTGATGATCTTCGCAGAGCCCCGCTTCGGCACCGCCATCCTGGGGGAACGGGACTTGGCGGGCCTGGCGGACGCCAACGACGAACTGGATCGGGTGGTGGAGCAACTCCTGGAGCGGCGGCCGGAGATTCGTACCCTCTTTCTGGTGGGCTCCTGCCCCTCCGAGGTGATCAAGCTGGATCTGGCCAACGCCGCCCAACGCCTGAGTCAACGCCACCTGCCCCGGGTGCGGGTGGTGAGCTATTCCGGCAGCGGCATTGAAACCACCTTCACCCAGGGGGAAGACAACGCCCTGGCGGCCCTGGTCCCCCTGCTGCCCCACAGTGACGCCGAGAGCCTGTTGCTGGTGGGCACCATGGCGGATCAGGTGGAGGATCAGTTGTGCCGCCTCTTTGCCCGGTTGGGTCTGTCCGGGGTGCGCACCCTGCCCCCCCGCCGCTCCACGGACCTGCCCCCCGTGGGTCCCAACACCCGCATCCTGCTGTGCCAGCCCTATCTGAGCGCCACTGCCCGGGCTTTGCAGGCCCGGGGCGCCCAACTCGTTACCGCCCCTTACCCCTTGGGGGTGAACGGCACCACCGCGTGGATTCAGGCGGCTGCCGAGGCCTTCGGCCTGGCGGCCAGCGCGGTGGAACCCCATCTGGAGGCAGCCCGGCAGCGGGGGCGCCAGGCGGTGGCCCGCTACAGGGACCAACTGGAGGGCAAGCGGTTGTTTCTGCTGCCGGACTCCCAGTTGGAAATTCCCCTGGCCCGTTTCCTTCATCAGGAGTGCGGCATGGTGCTCCAGGAGGTGGGCACCCCCTACCTGGATCGGTTGCTCATGGCCGCCGAGCTGGAGCAACTGCCCGCCACCGCCACCATCAGTGAAGGGCAACACGTGGACCGCCAGTTGGAGCGGGTGCGAGCGGCCCGGCCCGACCTGGTGGTCTGTGGCCTGGGGCTGGCCAACCCTCTGGAGGCGGAGGGCATGGCCACCAAATGGTCCATTGAACTGGTGTTCAGCCCCATCCAGGGCTATGAACAGGCGGGGGATCTGGCGGAGTTATTTGCCCGTCCCCTGGCCCGCCGCCAACGTCTCCACTTTTGAGCCTTCCCCCCTGGAGCCCACACCCACCATGGACCTGACCCTCTGGACCTATGAAGGCCCCCCCCACGTGGGCGCCATGCGCATTGCCACCTCCATGGAGGGGGTGCATTACGTGCTGCACGCGCCCCAGGGGGACACCTATGCCGACCTGCTCTTCACCATGATCGAGCGGCGGGGCAAACGCCCCCCCGTCACCTACACCACCTTTCAGGCGCGGGACCTGGGGGGTGATACGGCCGAGATGGTCAAGGTGTCGGTGCGGGACGCCGTGGAGCGCTTCCAGCCCCAGGCCCTGCTGGTGGGGGAAAGTTGCACGGCGGAACTCATCCAGGATCAGCCGGGGGCGTTGGCCAGCGGCATGGGGCTCCCCATCCCCATCGTGAACCTGGAGTTGCCGGCCTACTCCAAGAAGGAAAACTGGGGCGCCGCCGAGACCTTCTACCAACTGGTGCGTCGCCTCTTGAAAGACCAGGTTCCCCCTCCGGGCACGGCACGCCCTGCTCGCACCCCCGGAGTGCGCCCCAAGGTGAATCTCCTGGGGCCGTCCGCCCTGGGTTTCCGCTGCCGGGACGACGTCACCGAGGTGTGCAGGCTGCTGGGGGAAATTGGCGTGCAGGTATCTGTGGTGGCGCCCCTGGGGGCCAGCCCCGCCGATCTGCAACGCATCCCCGAGGCCGATCTCAACATCTGCCTCTACCCGGAGGTGGCCAAGCCCGTCTGTGACTGGCTGGAGCGGCAATTTGCCATGCCCTGTGCGTACACGGTGCCCATCGGTATTGGCGCCACCCGGGATTTTCTCGAGGAGGTGGGCGCCGCCCTGGGGGTGGACGTGACCACGGCCCTGCGGCCGGAGGTGGTGGGGGCCAGTGACTTGTGGTCTCCCCAACTCCACGGCGGCAGCACGGAACGGGCCCGTTCCCGCCTGCCCTGGTATTCCCGCTCCGTGGATTCCACCTACCTGACGGGCAAGCGGGTGTTTGTATTTGCCGACGGCACCCATGCCCTGGCCGCGGCGCGGATCGCCACGGCGGAGTTGGGTTTTGAACTGGTGGGCCTGGGCACCTACAGCCGGGAGAGCGCCAAGCCGGTGCGGGCTGCCGCCAGGAGTTACGGCCTGGAGGCCCTCATCACCGACGACTACCTGGCGGTGGAGCAGGCCATCAGCGAGGCTGCCCCCGAACTGGTGCTGGGTACCCAGATGGAGCGCCACATCGCCAAGCGCCTCTCCATTCCCTGCGCCGTCATCTCCACCCCCATCCACGTGCAGGACGTGCCCGCCCGCTACGGTCCCCAAATGGGCTGGGAAGGGGCCAACGTGATCTTCGACACCTGGGTTCATCCGCTGATGATGGGTCTGGAGGAGCACCTCATCGGCATGTTCCGGGAGGACTTCGAATTCGTGGACGGCCATCAGAGCCATCTCCACACCGGAGGCTCCAAACCCGTGGATTCATCCAGACCCATGGATTCACAAGATCCACCGGAGCCGGCGCCAGCCGCCGCCGTCAGTGTGAGCACCGCCAGCACCGACAAGACCCGGCGCTGGAGCCAGGAGGGCTTGGCAGAGTTGGGCAAGATACCCTTCTTTGTGCGGGGCAAGGTGCGCCGCAACACGGAGGCCTTTGCCCAAACCCAAGGTATCGACCTGATTACCGTGGACACCCTCTACGAGGCCAAGGCCCACTACGGCCGCTGACCGGACTCCACAGCCCACACCACCCCCAACACTCCTCGTCCCCCATTTCCCCACAGGCCATGACCGTCACCACCACAGCCCCGCAACAACGTCGTGAAGACGGCGAAGGAAGCGTCCAGGTCCACCAGGACAACAAGCTCAACATCGAAGAAGGCGCCCTGGTGATTGCCGTCTACGGCAAGGGGGGCATTGGCAAGTCCACCACGTCCTCCAACCTGTCCGCCGCCTTTTCCCATCTGGGCAAGCGGGTGTTGCAAATTGGCTGCGACCCCAAACACGACAGCACCTTCACCCTCACCAAGCGCATGGTGCCCACCGTGATTGACACCCTGGAGGAGGTGGACTTCCACAGCGAGGAGCTGGAGGCCAGTGATTTTGTCTACACCGGCTACAACGGGGTCATGTGTGTGGAAAGTGGCGGCCCACCGGCGGGCACCGGCTGCGGTGGTTACGTCACCGGTCAAACCGTCAAGCTGCTCAAGGAACACCACCTGTTGGAAGACACGGACGTGGTGATCTTTGACGTGCTGGGGGACGTGGTGTGCGGCGGTTTTGCCGCGCCCCTCCAACATGCCCACTACTGCCTGATCGTCACCGCCAATGATTTTGATTCCATCTTTGCCATGAATCGCATTGTGCAGGCGATCAAGGCCAAGGCCAAGAACTACCGGGTGCGGCTAGGGGGCGTGATAGCCAATCGCTCTCAAGATACGGATCAAATCGACCGCTTCAACGCCCGCGCCGGTCTCCGCACCCTGGCCCATTTCAAAGCGGTGGACGCCATCCGCCGTTCCCGTCTCAAAAAATGCACCATCTTCGAGATGGAGTCGAGCCCCGACGTGTTGCAAGTGCAGCAGGAATATCTCAGTTTGGCCCGTTGTTTGCTGGAAAGCGTAGAACCTCTTGAGGCGGAGCCCCTGAAGGATCGGGAGATTTTTGATCTGTTGGGGTATGATTGAGGGGGGACATTAATGGAAAATGCATAATTGTCAAAGGCGAGAAGGCAGACCGCAACTGCCTTCTCACGGGGCCTAGATACGACGGTGCCAAATTCCCCTCAAACCTACGTCAGCAAGGGGTTTGGGGGTTGGGGGGCCTTCCAGCCCCGGCTTCGCCCGCCCCCGGCTATGGTCACCGGTCCCAAAGCAAATGCTGGTTAGGGGTTTCAACGCTTCGGCACTATCTGAATGTAAGCCCCAAGCGTTGGCGGCATAACGGCTACTGCATGTTACAGTTTGATTACTGGCACAAGTGGGGACTGAGAGGAATTGGCTGGTGAGTTAAAAACAATGAGGCCATAACTTGCACCATCATGGCACCGTGCATCCCTTGCCAAGGGAATTACATACTTAAGTGGACTAGCCTTGACAGGCTAGAATAGGAGGAGCTTTTGCCCCCTCGCCTCCATTCCAACAAATGCACAAACTACATTCTTATTAATTACTTAAGATTCTGTTTATTCTTTCTGCTCTAATACATCCCTCAGGGGTTAAACTGAAACACAAAAGAGCGCTTCCAACGTCAAGAGTCTTAATCCAATTATTTCGTTTCAGATATTCCTTAAGTTCAATAAGTTCATCATAATAAATGGATTCAGAGTATGCTAGCAGTTCGTTGTATTTTCTTTTATCTTCCGATGATCTTTCAATTATTAAGAATTGGTCTATTTGTGGATCACCGCCATAATCAATAAACTTACCAGATCTACCGTCTACCTCCGAGTAAATATGTGCAAGAACTGCATCGGCACGATCATTTACAGACATGGGCTTCCTATGTTTCATGCCTTCAACCACTTCAGGGGTAATGATCGGGCAGTTGACTCCTTTTCGTCTTTGCTCAATGAGCCATGATGTCAGAAGCAATTTGATGTCTTCCTGTAATGGGAAATACTGTAAAAGTGCCGTCTCGTGAACCCCATACGGTCCACCACAACGGGGTGAGTCATAGAGACGTGCCCTCCTCAATTCGCTCTCGTCCTCAGAAACCGGACAAACAGCAGGAGTCCCCCAGATCGGGTCTTTTGCATGCTGGCTCATGTGCTTGCTCCCTCCATGAGAGCCAAAGTTCCTCCCAATCATACACCCTCCCCTTCCGCAAAACGAGGCACCTCTCTCAGCCCGTAGCTAGCCTCTGTCCAAACGCGACAGCATCGCCCGCCATTCGGCCATGGTCTTGCCGCCCTTGCTGCGGTTGCACCCTGAGCACAACAGTTGCAGGTTGTCAGGGTGGTCGGTCCCTCCCTTACTACGGGGCAGGATATGGTCCACGTCCATCACCCTGAAGGGGAAGTGGGTATTGCAGCCCACACAGATGCCTTCCTGCTCCCCGTAGAGGCGATGGCGATGGGTGCGGTAGTTGGGCAGATTGCCCAAGTCTGTGCGCTTGGGTGGGGCATCCAGGGCAATGGGACCGGCCCACAGCGGGCTATCTTCCAAGATCCGCTCCTTGACCAGCTTGATGGCCAGCGGGGAAATATCAATGCCTGCCCATCTCCTCCCCAATCTGTCCGCTGCCACCAGGGCAGTGGCGCAGCCACAGAAGGGGTCCAGCACCAGGTCACCAGGATTGGAACTGGCCTTGATGATGCGATCCAGCAAGGCAAGCGGCTTCTGTGTCGGGTAGCCTGTGCGCTCTTTTGCCGCTCCTTGCACCGGCGGAATATCATCCCAACTGTCGCTAACGGCAACGCCTGGCATTTCATCAAGATAACGTTTGTAACGCGGCACTGATCTGGGACGGGATTGGACTACCCGCCCCAGATCAACAAGGCTCTGCATTTTTTCTTCATTGTATCGCCAATAACGTGTAATACCCATCAACTCGTACTGAGGGTGACCACGTGTTCCTGCCCCAGGTGCAGCTAGATTGTCGAGCGTATATTTTCGACCTGTTCCTTCTTCAGTGTAGCGATAGAATTTCCTGACATAGTCATTACTGTAAGATGTGAATTGCTGATTGAAGATGCTTGCTTTATTAAGAGCATAATGTAGTATGACATCCCGTACCCTTGGCCAATTCTTCGCTCCCTGTTTGTAGTCGTTTTTCGTTGTGGTGCGCCGCCAACTGATTTCGTTCCTGAAATTCTCCTTCCCAAAGATGCCATCCATCAATAGCTTGAGATAATGAGAGGCAGTTGGGTCACAATGAAGGTAGATGGAACCTGTGGGCTTGAGGATGCGGTGCATTTCCATCAACCTCACTGCCATGAAGATCAAGTAGGACTGCATCCCCTTGCCATGGGCTTGACAGGCGGCTTCAATGACAGCGTAGGCGGCAGGATTACGCTCTGCCAATTCTCCGTGCTCGCACACGTCCACGTCATCCAGAGTCCATGCGTCCTTGAAGGCAGCCCCCGCCGCCTTGCTGCCAATGGGTGCTTCATAATTGCGGTTGGAATTGAAGGGAGGGTCCAGGTAGATGAGATCCACACAGGCGGAGTTCATGCCTCGGAGGATGGGCAGGTTGTCTCCGGTCCAGATGGTGGATGGGGCAAAGTTCGCGGATGGCATGAGGTCAGGAAGATGGCGTGGCAATCAAAGCCGCGTAGATCAGAGGAAGTGATGATGAGTGGTGCATGGGCAGCCAAACCAGCCAATATGATAATTGGTCGTTCTCGCTGCCTGGACCGTTCAATCCAAACCATTCAATAACGCTGCGCCATAGCATCCCGCTGTCACTTGATCAGTTGTTGGCTGCTCGGAACCGGCGAAATCCAGCACCTGTCAAGCAGGCGCCCCCCGCTCCAACCATCCCCGCAGCTTGCCGGGGTTGAGCAGTCCCGCCGGGTCGTAGGCCTGCTTGGCCTGCACCTGGTCCCCATCCACCCCCCCCAATCCCCCGTCTTCCACGGTGATCACGTGGGGATTGAAGAGGGTGCAACCCAGGGCCTGGGCCGTCTCCATCACGGCTGCCAGGGCGGCGGCGCCTTGCCAGCGCAGGAGGGGCAGGGCGGCCCAGCGGGCTTCCCCCTGGCTCTGCACCGCCTCCAGATGCCAGGCCAGGCCATCCCCCTGCTGACGGCCCAGGGCATGGAGTGCAGCGGCGGGCTCCGACGGCAGCAGAAGCTGGAGGTAGGTCCAGGCGGGATCGGCGGCGCGGGCATGGAGAGTGGTGTGGTTCCAGGTGAGTTCCCGCAGGGA
>VXNS01000001.1 GCA_009840445.1 Synechococcus sp. SB0662_bin_14 | reverse complement strand
CCCCCCCCCCCCCCCCCCCCCCCCCCCCCCCCCCCCCCCCCCCCCCCGCGGCCGCCCCCCCCGGCCCCGGAACCCGAGCCGACCGGTCCGGCGACCCCGGAGAACCTCCGGGTGACGGGCACCACCTCCAGTTCCATCACCTGGTCGTGGAACGGGGTCGAGGGCGCGCTGGGCTACCAGGGCCAGTTCAGCACGGACGCCACCTTCACGGACAGCGACCCGACGTTCATCATCGTGGCCCCGGCGACCTCCCACACGGTTTCGAACCTGGCGGGCAACGTGACGGGGTTTTTCCGGGTCCGGTCCGGAACGGGCACTTCGCTCACCGATCTGACCTACAGCGACTGGACCGACGGGGTTTCAGGAACGAGTGCCGCCCCGCCAGCGGCGGTTCCACTCGGGGCGCCGGGTAACGTGAGCACTTCGGGCGTGGGGCAATCGTCGATCACCGTGTCCTGGAGCGCGGTGGACGACGCCGACCACTACGAGGTCGAGCAGCAGGCGGACGGGGGATCCTGGGTGGATGCGACCTGCGGGGGCGAAGACAACGAAGTGGACGGGACACAGTGCGTCGCGGGCGGTCTGGATCGAGGGACGAGCTATGCCTTCCGGGTTCGCGCCGTTCCGGCGAGTTCCAACACCGCCAACACCGTGAGCGCCTGGAGCACTTCGGGTGCCGTCTCGACGGCGGGCACCCCCGCCAGGGACCCCGTCACCGGTGGCGACGACGAGTTGACCATCACGTGGGAATCGGACAACGACTCGATCACCTTCTTCTGGGATGCGGCCTCCGATACCCGGATTACCCACATCTACGCAGTGCTCGACCCCGGGACCGATCCCCTCAGGCCGGCATGTCCGGCGCTCACCGTCGCCGACGCCTGGAAGGACGACATGCCATACGCGGTGGCCGTCAGGCGTACGCAGCAGTCCGACGACTCGACCGCTCTCGCGGCGGGTTCCGTACTTGGCCTCTGCGTGCGGCGGACCTGGACGGACGACGACGACAACGTTCAGTACGGTCCTGTCTCGGTGGCATGGGCGGCGACGTCGCCAGACGGTGCGCAGCCGACCGGCATCCCGGCCACGCAGATCCAGCCAGGAACTAAGGACGACGCGCAGACGCGCAAGACGAACGCGATTGATTGGTTCGTCACCTTGGACCAGGGTTTCACCTATGAGGTCCGGACGGTTTCGGCCACGGTTGCCGATCCATCCGAACTCGGCTCCTGCGCCAACGACGCGACTGGCAGCACCAACCTGAGCTCCAATACCGACAACGCCAGTGAGCGATTCCGTCTCTCGACCCTCAGCACGTACACCGAGTACAAGGCGTGCGTACGGGCCACCAACGGCCAAGGCGACTCCGGGTGGACTGAGCTGGTCACGTACCAGACGCTGCCTGGGCAGCCGGGCTCGGTGGGTAGTACGCCCGATGTCGAAACGGGGGCTGCGAACGTGACAGGCTCCATCGAGTGGTCGTTTGGCGCAAGCGCCACCCTGCCCGAGCAGCCGGATGGCTACGAGGCGAAGACCTTCGACAACTCGGCATCTGCCCTGGCAGCCGCGCAGGGAGGCACGGATCCGGTGGAGAGCCTGACCGTCAACAAATGCACCGAGACCGGGACAGCCGCGACGGTCAACGAAACCGGGTCGGGATTCGGTTTCTCTTCAACGGGTCTTTCGTTCACGCGCGCGACGAACGCAGAACGGACCTACTCCGTCACTGTGCTCGCCTGCGTTCGAGCCAAGCTCGCAGACGCTCAACGCACCAGCCCGGCAACCCCCCACGGTCCATGGAGGATCGCCACCAGGACCGTCAGCGTTACCAAGCTGGCGCAGTAGAGGTCCTCAAGTCACGGCCTTTCCTGAGCGCGCCCTGACCGGCGCGCTCAGGAATCCCCGTGCAGACCCCCGTAGTTTGGGGTTTGTCTCCGCGTCCTGTACTTGGCGGCCCGGGGGTGGTGCCCTTGGCGCGCTGTCGTCGCGAATCACGGCCGTCGCCTCCGGACCGGCACCCGCTGGGCAAGGCCCGGTAGAACCGTGCAACCGTTGCGTCGCCGGATGACACCTACGCCTGGAACGCGGACCACCGTTTGGCGCGCGCGGTACTCCGTGCCGCGCACGTCGCAACGCCACCCGGAAAGAGTGGCTCCCCTTTCGGCATGGAGCTCCGGTGCAGAGGGACCGGCCTCTGCGGGGCCTATTGCGACTGCTTCCGCTTCCGCTCCACGGTTTCCGGAGCGCTGACCGTCCATGGCCCCAGGCGTTCGTGGGCGCCCGTTCCGTACCTCGCCTGGATACAGAGCGAGACGACGACGGGAATGACTTCCGTGCTTCCGGATGCCACTTGCTGCTCTCCAGTGGGCCGGGGGACCGAGAGCATTACGCTGAACCCTTGGCCGGTGAGCGCCGGGGTCACGTCGGGATTGGTGTAGTCGCCCGACTGGAAGTCACTATCGCCACAGTCCTCGGCATCTGGCCGCGCGACCTCGTTGTCGTGGAAGTTGTCGCCGTCGGCGTCGGTCTTGTCAGGATGCTGGATCGCTCGTAGGATGAAGTCACCGGGCTCCCTCGGCACATGGAGGTCTTCTCGGGTTTCGATGTCCCAGACGATCTTCTCGCTCTCCGCGTCCCGGTCATCCTCCGAACGGTCGTCGTTCCTTGTCGGCCGGGCCGGCGTACCGGGAGCCGTCTGGTGTTCCGCGTTTCCGTCCGGAACAACCCAGTCGGTGGTGCCGGCGACGTTCTTCATCCTGAGACACAGGAGGTACCCCGTGTGGGGCTCCACGCGCGTCAAGGTTGTCTCCAGTGCGGTTAGGGGCACGTCGGTGTCGCCGCTCTCGTGGAACCGCCCGGCGCTGCAGGCGCGCTGCAGCGCCTCGTCGGCCGGGCGGTCGGGCGTGACGTCGTTCTGGCGTTCCGGATCGGCGATTACGTTCATTTCGTACGCGAAACCGCCTTCAATGTCGATCCCCGTCCAGGTGAGCGCCCGGGTTGCCTTGGCGGAATCTCCGGCCGGCGACACGCCGGTGGCATCGGGGACCGCCGGAGGGGAGGGGGGAGCCACGGCCCAGGCAAACGACAGGTTCTCCGAGTCTCTGTCCGGATGCGCCGTCCGAACGCAGAGCAGCGCTATCGGACCGGCGGCCCTCTGCGCGTGCGTGTCCGCCACGCCGAACTGCTCGTAGTTCGCGTCGGCGCAGGGATCTGATGAGCCGCGGCGAGGCAGGTCACCGCCGGTAACGATGGCGTAGTCGTAGCTCGCACCGGGCAAGCGATCCCAGGTCCACATGATGCCGTCGGCGTCGCTCGTCCACCGGACGTTGAGATTGCCCATCGCGCCGGTCGTCGGTTCGGTCGGCGGGGCGCCTGCGCCCGCCGTCCGGGTTTCCCGGACGGCGCTCCACGCGCTCTCGCGATGACGGTCCGTGTCGGCGGGGACCGCCCGGACGCGGAAGTCGTAGTTCGTGCCGGAATCGAGTCCGCCGGCGACGCATCCCTCGCCTTCGACCAGGTGGCCCGGGTCGGCGCCCTCGCAGTCGGCGCCTCCCCACTCGTTGTCGCCATCCGGTTCGCGCTGCTCCACCTCGTAGGAGCCGGCGCCGCTCACCGGATCCCACCGCAGGGTGACGGAGTCCTCACCTGGGTCCGTCGCACGGAACTGCTGCGGAGTGTCCAGCGCGACCGCCGGAGCGGTGGTGGAGCCCCTGACTACCTCGCTCCAGTCGCTGAACTCGCGGTTCGTCAGCGAGGCGCCGCCGGCGGATCGGACCCGGAGGTATCCGGTCGTGTTGTCCGGCAGGCTCTCGACCCGGTGGGACGTCTGCGGAGCGATGATCAGATAGGTCGCGTCAGCGGCCGTGAAGGTGTCGCCCGTGCTGAACTGCGCCTGGTACGCGGGAGCGCCCGCGACGGCGTTCCATGACCATTCGATGTAGTCCGGACCCCGGTTCGTGACCCGGAGGTTCTCCGGTGTCGTCAGGGTCGGCTCGGGGGCTGGCGGGGCCGGGACCGGCGGCGGCTCGGGAGTCGTCGGAGTTGGAACCTCGTCCTCCCCGCAGCCGAGGAACGCGGCGCTGGCGCCGAGCAGCAGCGCGAGCGAGAGGACCGAGCCACGAAGCGACACGGGGCTACCGCGCAGCGGCTTCACGCCCTCTACGCGAGGGGCTACGCGGGACGTAGACACGATACGGAACCACACCAGGACTCCCTGGCGGCGAAACCCTACCGCAGTTGTCTGGTGGCCTTCCGTCCACCCCCGGATCCGTGGTTTCGGCCGGGCGACGGGGCTGCCCCACCGGTTACGCAAGGACCGCGGCGTGACTCGCGAGAGCGAGTCCGACTCCATCTGCTCGACATCACGAACGCGAAGGCGACCGAGAACCTCGGCATGGAGGTCACGGTGATAGGCACCCGCGACGGGGCGACCAACACCATCGAGGTGACCCCGATCAAGGCGTCCAGATAGGGACCGGCCTGATGCCGGTCGTTCAGGACCGGGTTTCCACGGGGCGCAGCGCCCCGCTCCTCGTGACGCCCACCCGCGGGGCGGGACACGCGTGTATCGTCCGCTGTCCCTTCACAGTGCCCTCCGGCGGGAGAACTTGACCATGGCCATCAAGCGAAAGCGCGTGAACCGTCCGACCTTCCTGGAACCGAGCCCTTTCGAGGACTGGTTCGGGGAGTTGTGGATGGAAGCGTCTGTCGCGGATCTTGAGAGAACCGGGATAGCTCATCCAGGGCCCGTGTTCACCCACCAGCAACGGTTGTTTTTGCAGGAACTTCTGCGTTGCAGAGATTGCGAGCGCCCACCGCACCGGCGTCTGCGACGGGCCAGGGGCGCCATCCGCAGGGCCGGTCACCGCCGGGCCGGATGGCGTGCGGTTTCTGCGCCGCCTGGAACGCGGCTACGGATCATTACTCGCCGGGCCCGCCGGTCGCGGCGCTGACGGACACCGCGGGGGACTCGGCGTTCCCAGCCGTTCCTGCTGTCGGGCTGGGGGGCGTCGTGCCGTTCGCGGTCCTCCGGGGCCGCGATGCCGGCCCGAGGCCGGTGCTCCGAGTCGGCGCGTCACCTCCGCCGTTGAGCTCCACGCCGAGCAGGAACCACCTTTTGCCCGTGGGGTAACGACGTGCGCGGTGCCGAGCACTGCGCGTGCCGGTCTGAAGTGGAGTTGCCCCGGTAAATCGGACCACTCATAGTGCCGGTGGCACGGAGGAGGTCTGACTTGGGAAGTCACGGACGCCGTTACACAAAGGAGTATCGGAAGCGCCTGATTGCGCTGGTGCGCTCCGGGCGCAGCGCCGAGGACGTCGCGGAGGAATACGAGGCGAGCCCCCGGGCGATCCGGCGTTGGGTTCGGGAGGCGGATGCGGCCGAGGGTCGCGGGGACGACGGCTGGACGCGCCAGGAGCGCGAGGAGCTGAAGCAGTTGGAGCGTGAGAACCGGCGGCTGAAGCGGGAGAACGCGTTCCTAAAAAAAGCGGCGGCCTGGTTCGCTCGGGAGACATCGTCGGGAGGTACCGACTGATGCATGCGAGCCGGGCCGTGATGAGCGTGCGGGAGATGGCGCGCCTGCTGCGTGTGTCCCGCAGTGGGTATTACGCGTGGCGGAACCGCGGCCCTGGCCGGCGGGCCGCGGCCGACGAGCGGCTGCAGGTGGAGATCGCGGCGGCGCACGCGGCGAGTCGTGGCACCTACGGGGCGCCGCGGGTCCGGGCGGAGCTCGCGGCGCGCGGGATCCGGACCAGCCGGAAGCGGGTGGCCCGGCTGATGCGGGCGTTGGGGATCCGGGGGATCAGTCGCCGGCGCCGGGTGCGGACCACGCTCCCGGACAGCGCGGCGCGGCCGGCGCCGGACCTGGTGGACCGGAACTTCGAGGCCACCGCCCTGGACCAGCTCTGGGTCGCCGACATCACCTACATCCCGACGCGGACGCGGATGTTGCACCTGGCGGTGGTGCTGGACGCCTGCAGCCGCCGGGTGGTGGGCTGGTCGATGGCGCTGCATGCGCGGGCCACCCTGGTGCTGGCCGCGTTGAACATGGCGCTCGAGCAGCGGCGGCCCGGGACGGTGATCCACCACTCGGACCAGGGGAGCCAATACACCTCGGTCGCCTTCGGCCAGCGCTGCCGGACCGCGGGGGTTCGGCCCTCCATGGGTTCGGTGGGGGACTGCTACGACAACGCCATGGCGGAGTCCTTCTTCGCCACCCTGGAATGCGAGGTCATCGAGCGGACCCGCTTCCCCAACCCGAAGGCCGCCGGTGACGCCGTCTTCGAGTTCATCGAGGCTTGGTACAACCCCCACCGGCGACACTCCGCGCTCGGCTACCTGTCGCCCGTGGACTTCGAACAACAACTGCGAGGGCCGGAATGAACCGGCACTCCCACTGGTCCGATCAACTGGGGCAAGCCCAAAGACCGGCGGTCCTGGCGGTCGGCGCTATCCCGGCGGTCCCTTGTCCCAAGCGGTACAAGGAAGAACCCCGGGGCCGAGTGGCCCCGGGGTTCCCGTTTGATTTCCGAGGAATCAGATCAGAGACGCTCTCCTACTTGGCGACACACTGGGCGAAGGCCCCGATGTGGCCAGCTACCCGGGCACCGGTGGCTCCGTCCGCGGTCAGGGCGAAGCTGCCCCCGGCCTGGAACGCGGGTTGGTCAGTGTGGTCATCCGCACGGTAGCGCCCCAGCTCGCCGGCGGCGTCCCATTTGCAACTGATCGTCAGCTCGCGCTCTTCCGAGCATCCGAAGATGCCGTCCTTGAACAGGATCTCATACGACTCCGACCACACGGCGTCGCAACCGTCGCCGTCAGCGTCGCTGCAGGCCTGGGCGTCGTCGTCGTCGCCGTAGTTGTCCGCCTTGCCGTCCGGCTCGTCGTCGTCGTCAGTGTTGCTGTTACCAAACGTGCCGACGTCAATCTTGCCGAAGTCGCCCCGGGAGGGATCGTTGTCGTCGTCGTGAAGCAGTTCCCAGACAACCTCGATGTTCGCAGTGTCCCCGTTCTGGTCGTAGAGGTCGTTCGGGCCGCCCATGCCGGGCAGGATGTCGCCCGTCTTGCGGATCTTGCCGTCGATGTCGTCGTCGAACCAGAGCGTCGAGAACCGGTCCGCGCTGGCGCCCGGCACGCCGACAGTCCACATCCGCACCTTGCCCGTAATGGCGTTTCCGCCCTGAGCGTCCTCGCCATCAGCGCCGATGGCCACGGTGACGGTGCCCTTGGAGCCGCCCCAGCCACCATCCAGCGCTTGGTCCACTTCAGCAGCGAACAGGTCGCAGACCGACGTCTCCACCGAGTCCATGGCCATGACGGTCATGGGGTCGCACTCAAGGTCGTCGAACTGTTCCCAGCCGACTTCGCCCCAACTGACCTCCGAGTCCTTGGCCTCGAACTCAAGGCCGTAACCGTCCAGATAGTTCACGCCGCCAGCGGCGGAGATCCGGAAGCAGTTCTGCGGCCGGTGGTTCGAGCCGATGGTGTCGTCGTAGGTCCCTTCTGCGATGCACGCACTCACGTTCGTCTCGCTACCCGGCTCGGCGTCGTTCACGTTGATCTGAATGCCGTCGCCGTACGCGTTGTTGGCGTCATTGGTGTCCGTGTCGTCCGGATCGACCCGGTCCATCTTCAGGTTCTTGCCGGTGCCCTTGGCGGCGTCCGGACCACTGACGCTGTAGTTCTGGCCGTCGTCGACGCCTTCGAACATGTGGCTCACGGTCATGGCCGCCGTGGAGGTGGTGACCCAGCCCGCGTCGACACCGTCGTCGCCGGTGTCGTCCGTTCCTCCGGCCGTGAAGAAGACGTCGTTGTCGATCAGGCCCAGGTGAAGCGTGGCCTCCGGCATCCAGCCGGCGCAGACCGACGAGTCGGCGATGGAGATCGGCGGCGGGGCCAGGCCCTCCATGCACTGGAAGGGGCCGCAGGTGACAAGCACCGCGTCCCCGATCGGCAGCGAGACCTGGTTCGCCCCGATCTCGACGTGCTGCACCGCGAACGTCACGCCGGTTGTCACCACCATCCCCTGCAGGGCCTGCCAGGTGGTGTACTGGAACGGCATGTTCTCACCCGGGATCAGCCCGATTGGGCTCGCGCCCGGCACGAACGTGGCGGTGATGATGGCCGGCATGTTCACCGCGACTCCCATGTCCTGGTTGACGGTGGCCGTGGCGGTGGCTTCATTGCCCTGGCCGGGCCCCTCGTCCGGGACCATCGGGAACTCCCCGTCCGGGATCATGAACTGGACCATGAACGGAGTCGGCACCGGCGGAGGCATCGCCGATGTGCCGCTCACAGCCTCCGAAAAGTCGCTCACCAGCGGCGCGTCGGGGGTCCCGGCAGCGGCGGCGACCCGGAGATACACCATGGTCTCCGGCTCGAGATCCGTCGCGGTGTAGTGGTCTTCCGTCGTGAACGGGACACCGTCGAACAGCACGGTGTCGGTTTCGTCCCACTCGCCATCCATGTTCGCCTGCACGACATAGCCGAGGGCGCCCTCGACTGGGTTCCAGTGCCAGGTGATGGAACTCGCGGTGGTTTCGTCGACATGAAGACCGGTCGGCGTGGCGGGAGCCATCGGCTCGGGCGCCGGAGCTGGCGGCGGTGGCGGCGGAGCCGGTGCTGGCGTCGTCGCCGTGTCGTCGTCGCCACAGCCTGTGAGCACGAGACCGGCACTCAGGAACATGGCAAGAAGGAGAAGGAGGCCGTGTCAC